>JANOER010000269.1:0-16032 GCA_031441285.1 Rhodobacterales bacterium | reverse complement strand
GCAGGTCGCGCAGGCGGCAGACCTCGAACAGCTTCCGCGTCTGGCTTTCGACGCCCTTGGCCCCGTCGATGACCATGATTGCTGCGTCCACCGCCGTCAGTGTGCGGTAGGTGTCTTCGGAGAAATCGCTGTGGCCGGGGGTGTCCACCAGATTGAAGCGGTAGTGGCGAAAGTCGAACGACATCGCCGAGGCGCTGACCGAAATCCCGCGCTCCTGCTCCAGCTTCATGAAGTCGGACCGGGTGCGCCGCGCGTCGCCCTTGGCGCGGACCTGACCCGCCATCTGGATCGCGCCGCCGAAAAGAAGGAACTTTTCAGTCAGCGTGGTTTTTCCGGCGTCGGGGTGCGAGATGATCGCAAAAGTCCGTCGACGCGAGATTTCCGGGGGAAGCGGGGCTCTGTTTGTCATGCGCCCCCTATAGGATGCTGCAACGCTGGCCGCAACCAAAGCGGGGCTTGCGCGACTCGGAAACCCGGAGCATGGTGAGAACATTAACAGAACATCGGAGGATAAGATGACTTTGAAAGAAATTGCGAATGAGCTGGTCGCTGGCTGCCGCGAAGGGCGGGCCCGGGCAAACCTGAAAAATCTCTATGCTGACGATGCCGTATCGGTCGAGGCGATGGACATGGGCAATGGCCGCGAAACGCACGGGCTGGCCGGGATCGACGGCAAGCATCAATGGTGGGAAGACAACCATGACATGACCGGAGGCGCTGTGCAGGGGCCGTTCATGAACGGTGACGACCGCTTCGCCGTGTTCTTCACGGCCGAAGGCACCGCCAGATCCGACGGCAAGCCGTTCTCGATGGCCGAGGTCGGTGTCTATCAGGTTAAGGATGGCAAGATCTCCCGGGAAGAGTTCTTTTACGCCACCTGATCCTCAAGCGTCCTCTCTGGCGTTCATCACCGTCCGCCACTAGCCTGACCCTTCACGACAGGAGGGTCAGGCAATGGATCTTGGCATCAGCGGAAAGCGGGCGCTGGTCTGCGCGTCCTCCAAGGGTTTGGGGCGTGGGTGTGCCGAGGCTCTCGCGGAAGCCGGTGTCGATCTGGTGCTGAACGCGCGCGGGGCCGAGACGCTTGAGGCCACGGCGGCCGAAATCCGGGCCCGGCACGGCGTCGGGGTGACCACCGTCGCCGGCGACATCACGACCGAGGCCGGTCGGGCGGCAGTTCTGGCGCAGGGGCCGTTCGACATTCTGGTCACCAACGCCGGCGGGCCGCCGCCTGGCCTTTGGTCGGACTGGGCGCGCGATGATTTCCTGAAGGCGCTTGACGCCAACATGCTGACGCCCATCGCCCTTATGCAGGCGGTGCTGCCCGGGATGATGGCGCAGGGCTGGGGGCGGGTGGTGAACATCACCTCGGTTTCGGTCAAGGCACCGATCGCGGCGCTGGGCCTGTCGAACACCGCGCGGGCCGGGTTGACCGGCTTCGTGGCCGGCACCTCCCGGCAGGTGGCCGGAAAAGGCATAACGATCAACAACCTCCTCCCCGGGATCCATGCTACCGACCGCGCCATCGCGCTGGACGGGGCGGTGGTCAAGGCGCGCGGGATCAGCCTGGACCAGGTGATTGCCGAGCGCAGCGCCTCAATCCCGGCCGGCCGTTATGGCACCGCCGCCGAGTTTGGCGCGGCCTGCGCGTTTCTGTGTTCGCAGCACGCGGGGTTCATCGTCGGGCAGAACATCCTGCTCGACGGAGGGGCCACCAACACCACGATGTGACCGGCTTGCCGGGGCCGGGGGCGGCTGATACCCAATGCCTGACCAATTCGCTTGAGATCCATGCCCGCACCCGCCCCCCTTCGACTTGAGGTCACGCACCTGAGCCGCGCCTTCGGCGGCAGGCCGGTGGTGGATGACGTGTCGCTTGCGGTGGCACCGGGTCAGGTGACCTGCCTACTGGGCCCGTCGGGCTGCGGGAAATCCACCACGTTGCGGATGATTGCCGGGGTCGAACATGCCGACGCGGGCGACGTCAGGATCGACGGCCGTCTGGTCGCGGGGGCCGGAGTCCATGTCCCGCCCGAGGCGCGGTCGGTCGGGCTGATGTTTCAGGATTTCGCGCTTTTTCCGCATCTGACGGTGGCCGGAAATGTCGGGTTCGGACTGCGCATCGACAAGGCGGAAAAAGCCCGGCGTGTCGGGGAGCTATTGGAAAAGGTTGATCTTTCCAGCTTCGGGCTGAAGCATCCGCACCAGCTTTCGGGCGGCGAACAGCAGCGGGTGGCGCTGGCCCGGGCGCTTGCGCCGCGGCCTCGGGTGATGCTGATGGACGAGCCGTTTTCGGGTCTCGACAACCGCCTGCGCGACGGGATCCGCGACCGGACGCTGGAGCTGTTGAAAGAGGAAGGAACGGCAGTCCTTCTGGTCACACATGAGCCGGACGAAGCCATGCGGATGGCCGATGAAATCGCGCTGATGCGGGCCGGGCAGATCGTGCAGCGTGGTGCCCCCTACAACGTCTACAACGCCCCCGTTGACAAGGCGGCGGCGGCGTTTTTCAGCGATATCAACGTGATCCGCGGCACTTCGAAGGGTGCCTTGACCGAAACCCCCTTCGGCGCCTTCCTCACGCCGGGCCATGCCGATGGCGGCACGGTCGAGATCGTGATCCGCCCGCAGCACCTGCGGATCGACTTTGACCGGGCGGGACGGGGGCCCAATCCAACGCCCGAGGAGGGTGTTCCGGCACGCGGAACGGTGCTGCGCAGCCGCTATCTGGGTCGCGAAAGCCTGGTCGATTTCGCGATGGACTTCGAAGGCGCGAAGCTGACGGCAAGCGTGCCGGGGGTGTTCCTGCCGAAGTCGGGAACAGTCCTGTGGCTTATGATCCGGCGGGATCGGTGCTTTGTCTTCGGGGTGTAGCAGGCCGATCAGGGATCGCTAAATTAATTCATGAAGTTAGCGGCGTTTCTTGCGTCTTTTTCCCGTCTTGCCCGCGTCTTCTTTCCGTCTCTACGCGCGGATGACACAACGACCGTTAACCATGGAGCCCGAATCGGTCAGTCTTTGGGCAGGCGGTCTTTGGGCAGGCGGAGCCGGTCGGCCAACGCGGTGCCCGGTTCGTTCGGGAAGGTTTCACCGGTCAAGGTCAGGATCGCGATCCGGTCGACGCGGAAGCTTCGGAAGTCGGCGCGCGCCTCGCACCAGGCGGCAAGGGTCCAGACGCGGCCCCAGAACTCCAGGATCAGCGGGCGGACCGGGCGCCGGGTCGGAGAGCCGCCGCTGTCGGGATAGCTGATCACCACCCGTTCGCGCAGACGGATCGCGCGGCGCAGGTCGGGCAGGTGGCGGGCGGCCGACATCGCCTCGGCCCCCGGAAAGATCCAGGTTTCCGTGCCTGCGCCCGCCATCGCCCGGGAAGGCAGCACGGCGGCGATCTTGCCCCGCAGACTGGCGGCCGCAACGGCAAGCGACGGATCGGCACCGCTGGTCACCAGTTGCAGCCCCAGGGTCAGGGCCTGCACCTCATCCGCCGTCAGCGTCAGGGGCGGCAAGGTGATCGGCTCACGCAGGATGTAGCCAATGCCGCGCTCGCCCTCGACCGGCAGACCCTGCGCGATCAGCGTCGCCATGTCGCGCCAGATGGTCCGGGTCGACACCTCCAACCGGTCGGCCATGGCGCGGGCGGTGTGCAGCCGCCCGTCGCGCAGGGTCTGAATCAGGTCGAACAGGCGGTCGGTGCGGCGCATCTGCCAAGGGTGATCTCAGCCCATCCGCCAGACAAGCGCGGAATGCGACGTCCGCAGCGACGGCATGTCGATCATCGCGCCGAAAGGGCCGAAGTCCGGGTCAGCCATCACCTTTTCCGCCGCGGCTTCGGCGTCGGCATGGCTGGTCCAGGTCACGATGTCCGACCAGAGGCCATCGCGGCCTTCCGTCAGCATCCGGGCGACAAAGCCGGGCTGGCGCCGGACGACGGCTTCGGTCCGACGGGCGTTTTCGACAAATTCCGCGCGGGCGGCGCCGGCTGTCAGGCGGAAGGTCACAAGTTCGATCGAGTGCATCACGCGTCTCCACAGGTTGCGATGCAGCCCTTGTGGCAGAGGCCAACTGACGACATCCTGTCAGTTGTCTTTCGGTTCGGCCTCGATTCCGGTTTGCGGCAGCAGCGTCGCCACCTTGTAAAGCAGACTGCGGGCCGCGCGGGCCCTTGGGTTGCCGTCAAGACCGACATGGCGCAATCCCTCGACCAGGGCCTCAAGCTCTTCGGGGGTCAGCATCGTCGGCGGCAGCATCAGGGGCGAGCGCAGGATGTAGCCCAGCCCGCGCTCTCCGGTGACCGGCAGGCCGGTGGCGGCCAGCATCTCCATGTCGCGCCAGATGGTGCGGGTCGAGACGCCGAGTCGCCCGGCAATCTCGGACGCGGTGTGCAGCCGCCCGTCGCGCAGCGACTGGACGATGTCATAAAGGCGGGCGTCGCGTTTCATCGGTGGTCCCGGGGGGCAGGGCGTAAAATCACGCACCCTACTGACAAAATACTGTCAGTTGACCGGCGTTGCCAAGCGGCTTCGCACTTGGATGCCTGACCTCTTCCGACATATTAGGGACAGAATGATGCTAGACCCCTGCCTTGGTGCGGGGCGTAAAAGGAGAAGACCCATGCATGCTCCCGGACCTATGCAGCTTTTGCTGATCGCCATTGTCCTGCTTGTCCTTTTCGGTCGTGGCAAGATCGCCTCGATGATGGGCGAAGTTGGAAAGGGCATTACCGCCTTCAAGAAGGGCGTAAAGGAAGGCGGCGACGAGATCGAGAAGGCCGCTGCCGACACCGCCAAGGACGTCACACCCGAGAAGGACAAGGTCTGATCCGTCAGTCCGTTCGGGGGTAGGAAGATGGACTTCAGCTGGTCCGAGATGTTGCTGGTCGGGATCGTCGCGTTGATCGTGATCGGTCCCAAAGACCTGCCGGGCATGTTCCGCGAGCTGGGCCGCGTTACAGCCAAAGTCCGCGCGATGGGGCGCGAGTTCAGCCGCGCCATGGACCAGGCCGCGAAGGACTCAGGCGTCAAGGACGTGGCAGACGGGCTGAAGGCCGTATCAAACCCGGCGGCGACGGGTCTTAACGCGGTGAAGTCGGCCGCGGACCGGTTCGAGAAATGGGACCCTTTGAAGCCGGCGACGGCCGCAGTTGCACCACTGACGCCCCCCCCGATGGCTGCTTCGCCCGCCGCCTTGGCCGCGTCGTCGGTTGGTCCCGCAACGGCAGCACTTGCCGAAGGGGTCGCGGCGAAGCGTACCGCGTCGGCGGAAAAGGTGGCGAACCTGAAGGCCGCCAAAGTGACCGGGCTGGCTGCCGCTCCCGCTCTCGCAGAGGCTTCAGCGCCTTCGCCCGATGCTCCGGCGCCCAAGCGCGCCGGCCGTGTCCGCAAGAAGCCGGACGCAAGCGCGGGTGAGCCATGACCACCAAGGATCAAATCGAAGACAGTTCTGCCCCCCTCGTCGAGCATCTGGCCGAGCTTCGCAACCGGCTGATCTGGTCGGTCTGCGCCTTCATGGTCGGCATGGTCCTGTGCTTCATCGTGGCCGAACCTATCCTGGACTTCATGCTGCAACCGATTGAAGAGGCGATGCGCGCGCTGGGCAATCCGAACCCGGTGATGCAATACACTGCGCCGCAAGAATATTTCTTCACCTTGATGCACATTGCGATGGTGGGCGGACTGATGGTCAGCTTCCCGGTGATCGCCTACCAGCTTTGGCGCTTCGTGGCTCCGGGCCTGTACCGGACAGAAAAGCAGGCGTTTCTGCCCTTCCTGATCGCCTCTCCAGTGCTGTTCATCATCGGCGCCGGCTTCGCGCATTTCGTCGTGACCCCGATGGCGATGCAGTTCTTCTTGGGCTACGCCGACAGCGCCTCGATCCTGACCGCGCTCTTGCCGGGCTTCGGCGAGGTGCCTGCCGATGTCGTGGTGGCGCCCGCTGCCGCCGAGCCCGAGGGGATCGACATCGTTTTCCAGGGCAAGGTGAACGAGACGCTGGATATCAGCCTGAAACTGATCCTTGCCTTCGGCCTGTGCTTTCAATTGCCGGTTCTTCTGACCCTGATGGGCAAGGCGGGGCTTGCGACGTCGTCCGGGCTGGCCGGAATGCGGCGTTATGCCATCGTCATGATCCTTTTCGTATCCGCTCTGGTAACGCCGCCGGACGTCTTGAGCCAACTTATCCTGTTCGCCTGCATCTACCCCTTGTATGAGGTCTCGATCCTGCTGATCCGCCGGATCGAGAAGCGGCGCGAGGCTGAACTGCGGGCCGAAGGGCTGTGGGACGACGAGCCAGAGGGCGATGGGGCAGAGGACAAGCCGTGACCGATCCCCTGCACCGGATCGCCGCGGCGCTGGAGCGTCTGGCCCCTGCGCCCGCCCCCGCCCCGGACTTTGCCGCCGAGGCTTTCGTCTGGCACACCTCGCCCGACCGGCTGGATCCCGTAGCCCGGGTCAGCCGGGTGGACATCGGGCTGCTGATCGGCGTCGACCGGTCGCGCGACACGCTTTTGGAAAACACCCGCCATTTCGCGCGCGGGCTTCCGGCCAACAACGCTTTGTTGTGGGGCGCGCGCGGGATGGGGAAATCCAGCCTGGTGAAGGCGGTTCATGCCCGGGTCCGGTCCGAAGGCACCGACCTCAAGATTGTCGAGCTTTCCCGCGAAGACCTGCCGTCGGTGCAGCGGCTTCTGGCGCATCTTCGGGCCGCGCCGCACCGGTTCCTGCTGTTCTGCGATGATCTCAGTTTCAGCCATGATGACCAGCACTACAAGTCGCTGAAGGCGGTCCTGGATGGCGGGATCGAAGGGCGGCCGGAAAACGTGCTTCTTTACGCCACCTCGAACCGGCGCCACCTGATGCCGCGCGACATGATCGAGAACGAACGCTCGACCGCGATCAGCCCTTCCGAGGCGGTGGAGGAAAAGGTCTCGCTGTCCGACCGGTTCGGCCTTTGGCTTGGCTTTCATCCGTGCAGTCAGGACGACTATCTGGCGATGATCGCGGGCTACTGCGCGGCGCACGGGCTGCGGGTGCCGGAGGGCCGGCTGCGGGCCGAGGCGGTTGAATGGCAGGCAACGCGGGGCGCGCGGTCGGGGCGGGTTGCCTGGCAGTTCTTTTGCGACCTTGCGGCGCGCGAAGGGGTGCGGATTGCGGTGTGAGCCACGCCTTTGTGCTTGATTGCAAGACGGATGCGCCCTAACCGGGCCTCATCATGATCACTGAAATCCTTGTCATTGTGGCGCTGATCGTGCTGAACGGTGTGCTGGCCTTGTCCGAGCTTGCCATTGTCAGCGCCCGGCCCGGCCGGTTGAAGTCGCTGGAAAGCAAAAGCCGGGGCGCGCGCATGGCCTTGCGGCTGGCCGAACATCCGGGCCGGTTCCTGTCCACGGTGCAGATCGGGATCACGGCCGTCGGCGTGCTGTCCGGCGCGCTGTCGGGGGCGACGCTGGGCCAGCGGCTGGAAACCTGGCTGGGCGCGCAAGGCGTTCCGGCCGACTGGGCCGCCACTCTGGGTGTCGGCGGCGTGGTGGTCGCGATCACCTATGTCAGCCTGATCATCGGCGAGCTGGTCCCGAAACAGATCGCGCTGCGCGACCCCGAAGGCATCGCGATCCGCATGGCCCCGGCGATGACGCTTCTGTCGGTCGTGGCCGCACCACTGGTCTGGTTTCTGGAGCGGTCGGGACGGCTGGTCCTCTGGCTGCTGGGCCAGCGCGGCGCAAGCCAGAACCGGGTGACCGAGGAAGAGGTCCATGTCCTTCTGGCCGAAGCGCATGAAGGCGGCATTCTTGAAACCGAAGAACGCGAGATGATCTCGGGCGTGATGCGGCTGGGCGACCGGACGGCGCGGGCGCTGATGACCCCGCGCCACGAGGTTGACATGCTGCCGCTTGACGCCACCGGCGTCGAGGCGGTCGCTGCCGTCCGCAAGGTGGCGCGCCCCCGGATGCCGGTGGCGAACGCCGAGGGCGAGGTGGTCGGGATCGTTCTGCTGTCGGACGCGTTTCAGGTGGTGTCGCGCCGGGAAACCCTTGATATCAAGGCGCTGGTGCATGACGTGCCGGTGGTGTCTGATCAGGCCGAGGCGCTGGATGTGCTGGAAATCCTGCAACGGTCGGACCACCACCTGGCACTGGTCTATGACGAATACGGCCACTTCGAGGGCATCATCACCTCGGGCGACGTGCTGGCGGCAATCACCGGGGCCGTCGCCTCAAGCGAGGCGGACGAGCCGGCGATGGTCACGCGCGAGGATGGCAGCTTTCTGGTCGCAGGCTGGATGCCGGTCGACGAATTCTGCGACCGGCTGCGCCTGCCGCGCGCCCTGGCCGGGGAATATGACACGGTGGCGGGCCTTGTGCTGCATCAGCTGGGCCGGATCCCGGAACTGAGTGCCACCTTCAAGACCGAGGGCTACCGCTTCGAGGTGATCGACCTTGACGGGCGGCGGATCGACAAGGTTCTGGTGTCTCGGATCCCCGACTGACCGGCCAAGGCCACGATTTTTCTGAGAAAAATCCTGTCCCGGCCCGCGCGGAAACGTGGCAGGATCACTGCAGGTAGGTCATCGGGTCCAGGCTGTCGACGCCCTTCCTGACCTCGAAGTGCAGGAAGGCCGGGTCGGCCTTGCGCACCACGCCGATGGCCTGGCCGCGCTTGACCGTGTCGCCCTTCTGCACCTTCAGCCCGTCCAGCCCGGCATAGACGGTCAGAAGCCCGTCCGCATGGCGGATCACCACGATCGGCACCTGGTCGGTGTCCTTGGTGACCGCCGCGACCGTACCACCGGCCGCAGCACCGACCGCACTTCCGGCCGGGGCGGCGATGTCGATGCCCTGGTTCGATTTCTTGTCATAGCTGCGGATGATCTTGCCTTGCACCGGCATCGCGAAGGCCGTGGCCGAGGCTGCGGTCGCGGCGTCCCCCAGATCGGGCGAGGCCGGCGTCGCCTTGGGCTTGGCGGCGGCGGGTTCGGTTTCTTCGTCCGGCAGGGGCTCGGCGGCCGAGGGCGGCTCGGGCGTCGGCGTGCCGGCACCGGGGGCGGTTGGCACCGGCTCGGGATCGGGCGCGGGGGCGGTCGCGATCGGGATGATCAGCGTCTGGCCTTCGCGCACTGCCATGTCGGCCCCAAGCTGGTTCCAGTCGGCCAGCGCCTTGGCCGAGACATCGTAGGCCCGCGCGATGGTGAAGGCGGTCTCACCACGCGCGACGCGGTGGGTCAGCGGCTGGCCCGACGCCGGCTGGCCCGACGCCGGCTGCGCGGCGGCGGGCGCCGTGGCCGAGGGTCCGGCCTCGTCCAGTGCGGTGGTGGCGATTGCGGCCACGTCGAGCGAAGCGCTGCCGCCGGGGGCCCCGGGTTGCGGGGCGGCCGAAACGCGCGACGGCAGCAAGAGAAGCTCGCCCTCGCGCAGGGGATCGGTCGGACGCACGGCGTTCTTGCGGGCAAGGTCGTCCGGGTTCAGACCCAGCCGCGTGGCCATCGTGGCGATCGTCTCGCCCCGGCGGGCGGCGGCAAGCTGGTAGTCGGGATACGAGATGATGCCGTTGCCATCGGCGGTGGGGGCCACGGCGGTGGCCTGCCGCGCGGCGCTTGAGGTGTCGCCCCCCCCGGCGCGCAGATCCCAGTCGAGGGTCTGGGTGTTCACGCAGGCCGACAGGGCAAGGGCGCTGGCCCCGATCAAGAGCGTGGTCCGGATCGTCGTGCCGAAGGTTTGCATCTGGTCCCGCCTCATCTTTCGCCGCCCGGGTTTTCCCGGTTTCTGGCTTGCCATGTTACTCGGACCCAAGACCTTCGACCAGTGGGACAAAGCGCACTGGGCGAAGTTCCTCATAGTCGAAACCGCTGGCGGTGCGGGTCACCTTGATCAGGCTTTGCACGGCGTCCGACTGCCCTACCGGCAGGACCATGATCCCGCCGGCTTTCAGTTGGGCCAGCAAGGGGCCGGGGGGGTCTTCGGCGGCGGCGGTCACCAGGATCCGGTCGAACGGCCCCTGTTCAGGCAACCCGTGCGAGCCGTCGGCGGTCAGCGTGGTGACGTTGGCGATGTCAAGCTGCCGGAACAGGTCGGCCGCTTCGCGCACCAGCCGGCGGTAGCGGTCGACGGTGTAGACCCGCCGTGCCAGGTGCGACAGGATCGCCGTCTGATAGCCCGACCCGGTGCCCACCTCCAGCACCGTGTCGCGCGGATTGACGGCCAGCGCCTGCGTCATCAGCCCGACGACCGACGGCTGGCTGATCGTCTGGCCGCAGGCGATGGGCAGGGGCATGTCCTCATAGGCCCGGTCGGCAAAGATGCCGCGCACGAAAAGGCCACGGTCCACGCGCTCCATCGCGGTCAGGACGCGGGCATCGGTGACCCCGCGCGACCGCAGGGCAAAGAGAAACCGCATCTTGCGTTCGGCAAGCGCTTCGGAGGGAGTGTCCTCCGCGCGGCCGGTCATGCGAGCCGCACCGCAAGGTCGGCCAGCAGATCATGTGCGGTCAGATCGGCGCGCATCGGCGTCACCGAGATGAAGCCGTCAAGGTTCACCGCCGCATCCGTGCCGGGCAGGGTGGGCGTGTGCTGATGGCCGCCCTTGATCCAGAGGAACTTCCGGCCCGAGGGCGACTGGTGCGGCTCGACGCTGAACGCGGTGTCGCGCCGGAAGCCCTGGGCCGCAACCTTCATGCCACGGGTGTCGGCCGCGCCAAGCGGCGGGAAGTTGACGTTGTAGAACACGCGGTAGTCGTCCCTGGTCCAGAGACCCTTGTCCAGAAGCGCCCGCACCACCGCAACCCCATGCCCCCGCGCGCTTTCGAACGGGTCGGCCAGCCGGGCATTTTCCGGCCCGAAAAACTGCGACAGCGCGATCGCGGGCACGCCTTGCAGCGCCGCCTCCATCGCGCCGCCGATGGTGCCGGAGTAAAGCGCGTTTTCGGCCGCGTTGTTGCCCCGGTTCACCCCCGACAGCACAAGGTCCGGCTTCGCTCCGTCCAGCACATCGTAGATCGCCGCCAGCACGCAATCGGCCGGGCTGCCTTCGGCGGCAAAGCGGCGGGGGCCAAGTTCGGCGATCATCATCGGGTGGGTGTAGCTGATGCAATGCCCGACGCCCGACTGCTCGAACGCCGGGGCGACGGTCCAGACCTCGCCTTGCGGGCCGGCGATGGCGGTGGCGATTTCGGTCAGGACCTCAAGCCCCGGCGCATTGATGCCATCGTCATTGGTGATCAGGATGCGCATGACTGTCCTCGCTTGCACCATCCTGCTTAGACGACCGACCGCCGCCCTTCAAGGCGCGACGCAGGCGGAACCACAGAAGTGGCGGCCTGCAAAGGAAAGGCTTGCGCAGACGCGAATTGCACGTTCAGATAACAGCAAGCCAGGGGGGCCTATGGCGGACCAAGAACGACAACGACCGGAAGCGATCCGGGTGACTGACCTGCACAAAAGTTTCGGCACGCATCATGTGCTCAAAGGTGTGTCGCTGAACGCCTGCGAGGGCGACGTGGTCGCCATCATCGGCGGCTCGGGGTCGGGCAAGTCCACCATGCTGCGCTGCATCAACTTTCTGGAGACACCCTCCGCGGGTCAGATCTCTGTCGCGGGCGAGGATGTGGCGATGCGGCCCGATGGGTCGCCAGCCGATCGCAGGCAGCTGGAACGGATCCGCCAGTCGCTGGGGATGGTGTTCCAAAGCTTCAATCTGTGGACCCACCGGACGGTGCTGGAAAACCTGATCGAGGTGCCGGTCCACGTCTTGAAATGCCCCAGGGACGAGGCCATCGCCCGCGCCCGCAAGTTGCTGGCCCGCGTCGGCCTTGCCGAAAAGGAAGACGCCTATCCGGCCTTCATGTCCGGCGGCCAGCAGCAGCGCGCCGCCATCGCGCGCGCCTTGTGCATGGAGCCGAAGGCGATGCTGTTCGACGAGCCGACCTCTGCCCTGGACCCCGAACTGGTGGGCGAGGTGCTGCAGGTCATCCGCGGTCTTGCCGACGAGGGGCGCACGATGATACTTGTCACCCACGAGATGAAATTCGCCCGCGAGGTCGCCAGCCACGTCATCTACCTGCACAACGGCCAGATCGAAGAGCAAGGTCCTCCCGACCAGCTGTTCGGCGCGCCGAAATCCGAACGCCTGAAACAATTCCTCAAATCCGTCGCCTGAAAAGACGGAACAACCCGACAGGAGCTATCTGATGAACTTCAAGACCCTTCTCGCCATCGCCTGCGTGATCGCCGCCCCGGTGGCCGCGCAGGATGTGAAGATCGGCATCGCCGCCGAGGCCTATCCGCCGTTCACCTCGCCCGATGCCAGCGGCAACTGGGTCGGCTGGGAGGTCGACTTCATCAACGCGATGTGCGCTGCCGGCGAGATGACCTGCGTGATCACCCCGGTCGCCTGGGACGGGATCATCCCGTCGCTGACCAGTGGTCAGATCGATGTGATCATGTCCTCGATGTCGATCACCGAAGAGCGGATGCAGACGATCAGCTTCTCGGACAAGTATTACAACACTCCAACCAACGTCATCGGCACCAAGGGCGTCGAGATGGCCGCCACGCCCGAGGGCCTTGCCGGCAAGATCATCGGTGTGCAGGCGTCGACCATCCATGCCGACTATGTCGAGAAATACTTCGCACCCACGGCGGCCGAAGTGAAGATCTACCAGACCCAGGACGAGGCGAACCAAGACCTCGCCGCCGGCCGCGTTGACGCGGTGCAGGCTGACAGCATCGCGCTGGATGCCTTTCTGGCCAGCGAAGCCGGTGCCGCGTGCTGCGATCTGAAGGGTTCGGTGGCCGATGATCCGACCATTCTGGGGCTTGGCGTGGGCGCAGGCGTGCGCAAGGAAGACACCGAGCTTCTGGCCAAGATCAACGCGGCCATCGCCAAGGTGATCGCCGACGGCACGTATGACGCGATCACCGCGAACTACTTCGCCTCGTCGATCTACGGCGGTTGATCCGGTGATGCCAACGGGCAAGCCCTTGGCAGCAAACGCGCTTCCCTTCCCCCGCGTGGGGAAAGGAGAGGGAGGGGGGGCGTCCCCTGGCACCGGTGCTGACCGGGTGCCCCCGACCTCGTTCCCCGCTCCGCAAGGGGGAGGGGAGGCGCTTTCCGCCTGGCATCAGTCCCACGGCCACATCTGGGGCAAGGCATGATCGCGTCGGGCCTTCTTGCGTCGACCCTTGACCTGCTGGCCTGGTCGCCGCCCGGCTGGGGGGCAACGCTGGCGGTGGCGCTTGGAAAGTCGATCCTCATCGCCCTCGGGGCCTTTGGTCTTGGACTGCTGATCGGCATCGGCGGGGCCTACGGCAAGCTTTACGGCGGGCCGGTGACGAAAGACCTCTTGGGCATCTACACGACCGTCGTGCGTGCGGTGCCCGAGCTGATCCTGATCCTGATCCTTTACTTTGCCGTCACCTCGTCGCTGAACAACCTTCTGCTGGCCTGGGGCTTCGAGCGCGTCCAGATTTCCGGCTTCGTCGCCGGGATCGGAGTCCTTGGCGTGGTGCAGGGCGCCTATGCGACCGAGATCCTGCGCGGCGCGATCCTGTCGGTGCCGCCCGGCCAGATCGAGGCGGCCCGCGCCATGGGCATGCCGCCCCTGACGCTGGCCTGGCGGGTGACGTTTCCGCAGATGCTGGCGGCGGCAATTCCCGGCCTTGCGAACCTGTGGCTGATCGCCACCAAGGACACCGCCCTGCTTGCCGTCGTGGGCTTTGGCGAACTGACGCTGGTCACGCGTCAGGCCGCCAGCACGACCAAGGCCTTCTTCACCTTCTTCGTGGCCGCGGGCCTGTTGTATCTGGTGATCTCGATCGTCTCGACGCTGATCTTCGGGCGGATCGAGGCTTGGGCGCGACGTGGCCAGGTCCGGCAGGTGGCGCGCTGATGCAGGGTTTCTGGGCCCCCCGCCGGATCGTGATGGCCGCAGTCGCGGCGCTGATCGTCTTTTGGTGCGCCACGGCGCTGAACTGGACCTGGCTGGCCGATCCGAAGTATCAGGCGCTGATCCTGCAGGGCGTCTGGAACACGGTCTGGATCCTTGTGGTGACCATGGTGCTGGGGATGCTGCTGGCCATTCCGCTTGGCTTTGCCCAGGCGGCGGGGCCGTGGTGGCTGTCCCGGCCCGCTGCCGCCTTTTGCGGGCTGATCCGGGGCACGCCGCTGCTTTTGCAGCTTTGGCTCTTGTATTACGGGCTTGGCTCCTTGTTCCCGTCGATCCCCTGGATCCGGCAGTCCGACTTCTGGCCGATCCTGCGCCAGGCCTGGCCCTATGCCGTGCTGGCGCTGACCCTTTCGGTCGCGGGCTACTCGGGCGAGGTGATGCGCGGCGCCTTCAAGGGCGTGGCGCATGGCCAGCTTGAGGCGGCAAAGGCGATGGGGATGCCGCGCTTCACCATCTTCCGCCGGATCTGGCTGCCCCAGGCCTTGCACCGCGTGCTGCCGACACTGGGGGGCGAGACGGTGCTGACCCTGAAATCGACGCCGCTGGTCGCCACCATCACGGTGATCGACATCTACGCCGTGTCGTCGCGGGTGCGGCAGGACACGTTCATCGTCTACGAACCGCTGCTCTTGCTGGCGGTCGTCTACATGCTCATCGCCGGGATCATCGTGCTGCTGTTCCGCAGGCTTGAGGCGCTGGTGCCGCAAAAGACGGTCTGAGCGGCGATTCGTCGCTGCTGCGTGAATGGCCAGCATTCGGCGATAAAGCCGACATTTTGCGGCAGTTGTCCACGGCGCGGACGCAGTCCACAGGAATGCCATGAAGCCGCTGTCCAAAATCTCGGTTCAGCCATATTGATCACAACTTGCGCGGTAGTCTGAGGGGAGTTGGGAATATCCAGAGGAGGTCCTGATGAGCGCCGTTGCTGTTCTTCTGTCCTGGTTGCGTCCGTCGTCAGATGTTGATGAATTGCGCTTTCGGCGCCTGGACGGGATCAGAGGTCATTGCCTTGAAGTGTCCGACCCGAAGGTCCAGGTCTTCACCCGCCGGAAAAGGGCCGTCGCTCCGGCCTGTCTTGGCGGCACTCGGGTTTCCGCCCTGCGCGGATAGGCGTCATCCGGCATCCCGCTGCGCGATCCAGTCGTGATCGGGATCGTTCTGGAACCGCCATTTCCGCAGCGGCCCGGCCATGACGTTCAGGTAGTAAAGCTCATAGCCGTAGGGCGCCCCGCAAGGGTGGTGGCCTTTGGGAACCAGCACCACGTCATGGCTTTTCACCGCCATCGTCTGGTCGAGCGCGCCATCCTCGGTGTAGACGCGCTGGACAGCGAAGCCCTGATCCGGGTTCAGCCGGTGATAGTAGGTTTCCTCAAGCTGGGTCATGCGCGGAAAGTCGTCCTCGTCATGGCGGTGGCTGGGGTAGCTTGACCAGTGCCCGGCCGGGGTGAAGACCTCGGTGACCAAGAGGCTGTCGGCCACGTCGCGGCCTTCCATGGCGATGTTCATCACATGGCGGGTGTTCGTCCCCTTGCCGCGCGGAGCAAGGTCGATCCCCTCCGGTCCCAGCCGCTGCGCCTTGTGGTCCCCCCGACCGGGGGCCGAGCAGACCGCAAGCGTGCAGGGTGTGGTCGCCACCGCCCGCCAGCCGCTGCCGTTCGGGACATACAGGCAATGCGGCGGGGTCTTCTCGAAGACATTCATCCGCGCGCCCATGTCGCCCCAGTCCTGCCCGGCGGCCGTGATCTGCGCGCGCCCCTCGACCAGCACAAGGATCACCTCGCGGTCGCCGGTTGGTTCGGCCGCGACATCGCCCGGTTCAAGCCGGTAGAGCGAGAACCCGACATGACCCCAGCCCGCGCTGTCCGGGGTGATGGCATGGACCTTGCCCCGGTCGCCCGTCGGTTTGCGCAGAAGATCGACCATGGCCCGCCTCCGTCCTCAGCTTTGCGCCTGTGCCGTCGCGCGGGCCTGATCCCAGATCCCGCACAGCCGTGCGTAGCGTTCCGCCATCATGGCGACTGCTTCGCCGTCCGTCATCCCGCCTTTCATCCAGCCGCGCGCGGCATCGGCGAAGATCGTGCGGCCAACGGCAAATCCCTT
>JANOER010000268.1:0-4115 GCA_031441285.1 Rhodobacterales bacterium | reverse complement strand
CGGATCGCCGCCCTGCAGGCCGTCGCAAGGCGCCACGCATCCCCCGACAAAGCGAGTTTCTGACCCATGCCGCGCGACCCTCGCTATGACATTCTTTTCGAGCCGGTGAAGATCGGCCCGCTGACCACCCCGAACCGCTTCTACCAGGTCCCGCACTGCACCGGCATGGGCTGGGTCCGGCCCCGCACCCTGGCCGCGATGCGGGAGGTCAAGGCCGAAGGCGGCTGGGGGGTGGTGAACACCGAATACTGCTCGATCCACCCGGCGTCGGACGACCAGATCTTCATTTCGGCGACGATCTGGGACGACAGCGACGTCCGCGCGCACCGGCTGATGACCGACAAAGTGCATGCGCATGGCGCGCTGGCCGGGTGCGAGTTGTGGTTCGGCGGCGCGCGGTCGGCCAACCTGGCCACGCGGCTGGTCTCGTTCGACGTGGCGTCGATGCCCAATTCCGTCGGCCACCCGTTCCAGACCCGCGCCATGGACAAACAGGACATCCGCGACTTCCGCCGCTGGCACCGCAACGCGGCCCTGCGGGCAAAGGCGGCCGAGTTCGACATCGTCTATGTCTATGCCACCCACGGCTATCTTCTGGCGCATTTCCTTAGCCCCGAGACCAACACCCGGTCCGACGAATACGGCGGATCGCTGCAGAACCGCACGCGCCTCGTGCGCGAACTGATCGAGGAGACGAAGGACGCCGTGGGCGACCGCTGTGCCGTCGCCGTCCGCTTCGCTGCCGATGCCGAGGCGGGCGAGGATGGCCAGCCGATCCTGGGTGATCGGCAGGAAATGTTTGCCCTGATGGCCGAGATGCCCGACCTCTGGGACATCAACATCGCCGACTATTCCTACGAAATGGGCGTCTCGCGTTTCGTCAAGGAAGGCGCGCTCGAGCCCTACATGCACTGGGTCCGCTCGGTGACGACAAAGCCCGTGGTGACGGTCGGCCGCTTTACCTCGCCCGACACCATGGTGCGCTGGGTGAGGTCGGGGCTGACCGATCTGATCGGCGCCGCGCGACCCTCGATCGCCGATCCCTTCCTGCCGAAGAAGATCGAGGAGGGGCGGATCGAGGACATCCGCGAATGCATCGGCTGCAATGTCTGCTATTCCGGCGACAGCCTCTCGGTGCCGATCCGCTGCACCCAGAACCCCACGATGGGCGAGGAATGGCGCAAAGGCTGGCACCCTGACCGGATCGCACCGCGCGGGTCAGACACGCAAGTGCTGGTCGTCGGTGCAGGCCCCGCCGGGCTGGAGGCCGCGCGCGCCCTTGGCCAGCGCGGTTACCGCGTGGCGCTGGCCGAGGCGACGCGCGTTCTGGGCGGGCGGGTGGTGCGCGAAGCGGCGCTTCCGGGGATGCGGGAATACATCCGCGTCCGCGACTGGCGCGAAGGCCAGATCGCCAAACTGCCCAACGTCGAGGTATACCGCGAAAGCCGACTGTCCGCGCAGGACGTGCGCGACTTCGGTGCCGACCATGTGGTGATCGCCACCGGTGCGCGCTGGCGCCGCGACCTCTTCTCCGGCAAGCGATTTGTGCCGATCGCGGGGGATGCCACCCCCGTCTTCACCCCCGACGACATCATGGATGGCCGCCTGCCCGACGGCCCCACCATGGTTTACGATGCTGACGGCTACTACATGGGCGGCGTGATCGCAGAAAAACTCCGCGCTGCCGGGCTGGAGGTGACACTGGTCACCCCCGACGACCGGGTTTCCCAATAGGCCGAAAACACGGGTGAGGGCTGGCGCGTGCCGGGGCACCTCATGGGTCTCGGGATCACGCTTCTGACGGCGCATGAGCTGTCATGGTTCGACGGCGCGGCGGTTATGCTGGTCTGCGCCCATACGGGGCGTGAACGGGTGCTGCCTGCCACCGGGCTGGTGCTGGTCGGCCAGCGCGCGCCGGTTGACGACCTTTACACCACGCTGCGCTACGCCCCGGACGGCAGCCACGCCGATCTGCCCTTCACACTCGCCCGGATCGGCGACTGCGAAGCGCCCGCGATCATCGCGGCGGCGACCTATGCCGGGCACCGTTACGCGCAGGAACTGGACGCGGCGGTCGACATCGACTTGCCGATGCCGCATGACAAGGTGGATGTGGGCCTGGTGGCGCCGCTGACCTGGTCACGGGCCGCAGAATGACCAACGGTCCGGCGAACCCCGTCAGCGCCGCGGAACTTGCCGCCGCTTTGCCCTTCGTTCTGGCCGCCCCGCGCGAATCCGGCATGGTGCGCCTCTTGTGCGCGCGGCCCAAGCCCAATGCGAGGAGCTTCCCCGACACCCTGACCCGTGCGGCAGGCGTGACCGGCGATTCCGAGATGTCGCGTCCCTGGCTGAAACTGCCGGACGGCAGCCCTGATCCGCGCGTCCAGGTCTCGATCATGCCCTGGCAGGTGCTGAACCTTGTCTGGCGCGACCGTGACCGCATCGCCCATCCCGGCGACAACATCGCGGTCGACATGAACCTTTCGGCCGAAAACCTTCCCGAAGGCACGCGGCTTGGCCTGGGCACCGCCGTCCTGCGGATCAGCGATGTTCCGAACGACGGCTGTGCCAAATGGAAGGTCCGCTGCGGCCGGGCGGCCTATGACTGGATCGCGTCGCCTGCCCATCTGCCGCTGCGCCTGCGCGGGCTTTACTGTCAGATCGAACAGGATGGCGAGGTTCGCTTGGGCGACATCCTCCGCCGTCTTTGACCATTCATGTTCACGGATCTTTCGATGCCCGCCAAGCCACCCCTTCTTTGCGGGCTTTCGGGACGCCACGACCACGCAGGAAGCCTCCGGCACTTGTCCGGGCACCGAAAGGTCATCACCGTTCCGGTGGGCAGCTAGGACAACCCCGTAGCGCAAGCTGGTCCGGGTCTTGCAAGGGGCAGTCGCGATGGTTGATGCGTTGGGCCAGACAAAGCGGTTGGCTTCCGGCAGCCGCTTATTGCTATCACGGGGCACGGTCCGCGCGTCGCAGATGGCTGAAGCCACGTCCGCCTTGGTCGCCGAAATTGCAATCCGCAGCTAGACAGCCAGATGATCGTGCCGCATCCCTGAAAAGTCACCCACCTCGGACAAGGACAGATCATGCAGACCTACTTCAGTGAAGATCACCGCCTTCACTTCCCCCAGGCCGAGCTTTCGGGCGGCGAGTTCGTCACCCCCTACGAACGCCCGTCCCGAGTGGAACATGTCCTGCACCGGTTGAAAGACCGCGGGTTTCCGCCCGTCATCGACCCCGGAGCCGCCGACATGGCGGCCGTCAGGCGCCTGCTTGACCCGGGCTACCTTGCGTTTCTCGAAACCGCCTGGGCGGACTGGACGGCCGAGGGCTATGCCGGCGAGATGATCTCCACCGCGATGCCGACCCGGCATCAGAACATGGACCGCATTCCGCGCTGCATCGACGGACGGCTGGGCTATTACTGCCACGCGTCCGAAACCGCGATCACCGGGGGCACCTTTCGCGCGGCGCTGTCGTCGGTGGCCTCGGCTCAGGCGGCGCAGCGGGCGGTTGTCGCAGGTGCGCGGGGGGCTTTCGCCCTTTGCCGTCCGCCTGGTCACCATGCAACACGCGACCAGTTCGGCGGCTACTGCTTCCTCAACAACGCGGCGGTCGTGGCCGACATGTTCGTGGCTGAAGGCGCAAAGCGGGTGGCAATCCTCGACATCGACTTTCACCACGGCAACGGCACGCAACAGATCTTCTACGGTCGCGGGGATGTGTTTTTCGTCTCGCTGCACGGTGACCCGCTGGACATGTATCCCTATTACGCCGGCTTCGCCGACGAGACCGGGGTGGGCGCGGGCGAAGGGGCAAACCTGAACCTGCCGATGCCGCCCGGAACCGCCTATGACCGGTGGGCCGAGGCGCTGGACCATGCCATCGCCCGCATCCGCGCTTTCGGGGCCGAGGCACTTGTCGTGTCCCTGGGGGTCGATGCCTACAAGGACGACCCGATCAGCTTTTTCAAGCTCGACAGCCCTGACTTCACCGACTGTGGCCGCCAGATCGGCCGGACCGGCCTTCCAACCGTCTTCTGCATGGAGGGCGGCTATGCCATCGAACAGGTCGGAGTGAACACCGTCAACGTGCTCGAGGGCTTCGCC
>JANOER010000267.1:0-18703 GCA_031441285.1 Rhodobacterales bacterium | reverse complement strand
GCCCGTGCGACCCCTCCACCCGCCGCGTTTGAAGTCACCCTCAAGAACGTTTCCAAACCCGGTCTTGGCGATCTCGTGACCTTCTCGATATAGGTGTCGGTGCGGGCGACATAGGCTTCGGGCTGGTAGTAGTCATAGTAGCTGACGAAGTATTCCACGGCGTTGTCGGGGAAGAAGCCTTTGAACTCGCCATACAACTGCGCGGCCAGGGTCTTGTTCGGGGCCAAGATGATCGCCGGGCGCTGGGTCTGTTCGATGATCTTCGCCATGGTGAAGGTCTTGCCGGTGCCGGTGGCACCCAAAAGCACCTGATCCCGCTCACCCGCCAGAACCCCGGCGGTCAGTTCCCGGATCGCGGTCGGCTGGTCACCGGCGGGCTGAAACGGGGTGGACAGGGTAAAACGCCGCCCACCTTCCAGCTTGGGCTTCGACAGCACCTCGGGGCGTTCGGTCAGGGCATTCGAATTGTTGTGCGGCATCTTCGCCTCGCAGGGGAGAATCCAGGGGAGAGTCGGGGGAGTAGCAGATTTGATCTGTTTTTGTTCCAGTTCAAGCAGAGATCGGCAGATCGGGGCGAAACCGTTGCCGATAGGCGGGGAAGTGGCTAAGCCAACGCCCAGAGGTGCAGGATGGCAGAAAAGATTGACACGCGGGCGGTGGGGCTGGATGTCGGGCTGGCGTTCATCCGCTGGCTGACCGGAGCCGAAAACCTGCATTACGGGCTTTGGACCGGGCTGGAGGTGACGGCCGGCAACCTGAAGGCAGCGCAGGAGGCCTATACCGCAAAGCTTTTCGGCTACCTGCCGCCGGGCAAGCTGCGGATTCTCGACATCGGTGGCGGGGCGGGTGAGACGGCGCGCAAGCTGATTGCGCTGGGCCATGAGGTTCAGATCGTCGTCCCCTCGGCCTTTCTGGCCGCGCGCTGCCGCGAGACGGCCAAAGGTGCGGCGGTCCACGAATGCACCTTCGAGAACTTCACCGGCGCCGGTCCGTTCGACCTGTGCCTCTTTTCGGAAAGCTTCCAATACATCCCGATGGTCGAAAGCCTGCCGAAATGCGCTCGGCTTCTGGCCCCTGCGGGTCAGGTGCTGATCGCCGACTGCTTTCGGACCGACGCCTACAAGGGCCGCGCGGCGCAGGGGCCGCAGGCGGGCGGCGGCCACCCGCTGACCGGCTTTCGTGCGGTTTTGGCAGGCCCGGCTTTCACGATTGCGGCCGAAGAGGACATCACCGATGCCGTCGCCCCGTCGATCGACCTTGAACAGCAGCTTTTCAACGTGATCGGCCACGGCGTCACCCGGGTATCGGACGAGATTCGCGCCAGGAAGCCGGCGGCGCACTGGACGCTTGCGCGCTTTGTCGGCCTGTTCCTGACCAGAAAGCGCCGGGCGAACCTGATGCGGCGCCTGACCGGCACCGACCGGAACGCCGAGTCCTTCCGCCGCTTCAACCGCTATCTGATGGTCCGGCTGACGCGGAATCCCTGATCCGGCACAGCTTGGGGTTCTTTCGCGACGGAATACACATCTTTTGGTTGCATTTTGTTAATCCTTTTGCCAAGATCACAGATGCAAGCAGCAACTGAATCTGTCGGCTGGCCCCACCCACACCCCACCCAATCCTCCCGGGGCCGGTCGACAGACTTTTCTTCCCGCATCTGGCGCTTGCGCTTTTCCCAAAGCTTCGGAATAACGTGGGCCATCCCCTCCGGAAGGATCGATCATGCGTGCCCGCATCTACCAGCCAGCCAGAACCGCGATGCAGTCCGGGTCGGCCAAGACCCACCAATGGGTGCTGGAGTTTGCCCCGGCCTCGACCCGCGAGGTCGATCCCTTGATGGGCTGGACCTCGTCCGACGACACGCAGGCTCAGGTGCGGCTGCGCTTCGAGTCGCGCGAGGCGGCACTGGCCTATGCCGCCGAAAAGGGGATCGAGGCGGATGTGCAGGATCCCAAGCCCCGCAAGGCCGTGATCCGACCGCGCGGCTACGGCGAGAATTTCGCCACCGACCGCAAGGGCGCCTGGACGCACTGATGCGGGCCGTCATTGCCGAGGAACACCCGCTGACCCCGGATCTGGCGCTGCTGTTCGACCGGCACACGGCCGACATGCATGCCGAGACCCCGCCCGAATCGATCTACATGATGGACAAGGGCGCACTGGCCGCTCCCGGCATCCGGTTCTTCGTGATGCGCGAGGACGGGGCGCCGGTGGCCATGGGGGCGATCAAGCGGATCGACGCCAGCCACGGCGAAATCAAGTCGATGCATGTCCTGTCCGAAGCGCGCGGGCGCGGCCTGTCCAGGGTGATGCTGGAGCATCTGCTTGCGACCGCCCGCAGCGACGGGTTCACCCGTCTAAGTCTTGAAACCGGCATCCAGTCCACCTTCATCGCCGCGCGGGCGCTTTACGGGCGGGCGGGCTTTGCGGAATGCGGGCCTTTCGGGGATTACACGCTGGACCCGAACTCGGTCTACATGACAAAGGCGCTTGCCTGACCCGTCCGCCTGTCGCAAAAGGCTGGTGTGCCGGGCCCATAGCTCAACCGGATAGAGCAAGGACCTTCTAAGTCCGAGGTTGGGGGTTCGAGTCCTCCTGGGCCCGCCATGTCTCATTGCTTTTGTTAAATTTTATGGTGTTTTATTTCTCCTACCCCACAAAAGACCCCACATAGAGAAAGCGCTTGGAAAGGTTTTGGGGTATGGGTATATCCCTCACTATTGGGGACGGGCAACTCGCGCATAAACACATCCAATCACACCACAGCAGTCTTGGTTGCTAAGGAGGCGTTCGTGAAATGGAAGCGCGGCTTCTTTCGCGCGCGCTACCGTCATGCGCTTGACCACGTCCCGCCCCAAACTGAACGAAAGCGGAAGGACAGGACTGTCAGCCACGGTAGAAGACGTCATTGTCAAGTCAGAATGTGCGAGTGCACAGCCCGATCCGCCGAGTTCTAGATGTGTCCTCAGCCGCAGGCAACACCGGGGGTACGAGGCGCTTGACTGGCTGGCCTCGCAAGGCAACCTTGACGTCAGACGGAAGGCCGCTTTCGGAATTTCGAATCAAGAGAAGCTGAAATGCCGCGAAAGTTCAATTCCTTTGTAGACTTCATCCAGAGAGCGGCATCCTGGCTCTATCGGAACTCTATACGCAGGGCCATGTTTCAGCGGCCTGTACGCTACGCAGGCATAGATACCTTCCTGGACCGTAAATTCGGTGACAGTATCTTTGCTGGAGAGTATTATAGAAATTTGCACGCTGATATTCCGGGCTATGAAGGAGCACTGGTTGAGGGCCTGAAAACGTTTGTGAAACCGGGAATGACTGTTGTCGTGATTGGTACGGGCCTAGGTGTGACGGCGGTCGTCGCGGCAAAGCTTACCGGCCCGAGCGGAAAGGTGATTTGTTATGAGGCCAGCCAGATCAATGTGGATTTTGCGCGTGAGACCGTGCGGCGGAACGGCGTTGCTAGCTTAGTGGAAGTCCATTACGCTTTGATTGGTCCAGCAATCGGCGTCTATCACGATGACGATGCGGCGCCCTCGGTCGATATCAATGACCTTCCGGACTGCGATGTTCTGGAACTGGATTGCGAGGGATCCGAAAAGCAGATCATCTTGAATCTGCCTTTTTCTCCACGCTGGATTCTCGTTGAAACCCATGGCATGTATGGCGCGCCAACTGACGAAATTGCCAATCTTTTGCATGAGCGGGGGTATGCTACGAGGGATCTCGGGTTTGCTGAACCTCGCTTAGCCGCATCGTGTGAGGCAAACGACATTCGCGTTCTGGCCGCCGAACATCGCGCTTCCTCCTGACTACTCAGTATACGGCACCTGTCGCAATCTGTATCGGGTAGGCTCTGATGCTGTAGTCGCCACCCCTGTCTGCGTCGTTGCACATGATGGATTGGCCCGTTTCCCCGCCGAAGCGGAGCCCATTCGGACGGCGTTTCCACGGAATGCGGTCAGGTCTTCGCCGAGGGCGCACCGCCTTCGAAACGGTTGCCATGGCGGTAGTCGCAGGGCGCTTCCTGCATCTGAAGATGCAGGCCGGTGCCGGTGAAGGGATGGGCGCGGGCGACATCCTCGTCAAAGTCGATGCCAAGGCCGGGGGCTTCGGGGGGGATGATGTAGCCATCCTCCCACTTGATGGTGTTCTTGATCAGCTTCTGGTGGAAGGCGCCGCCGTCCTCGATCGTCTCGGCGATCAGAAGGTTCGGGATCGAGGCGGCGAAGTGGACGTTGGCGGCCCATTCGACCGGGCCCGCATAAAGGTGCGGGGCCATTTCGGCATTGAAGATCTCGGCCATGGCGGCGATCTTTTTGGCCTCCCAGATGCCGCCCACCCGGCCCAGCGCGGGTTGCAGGATCTTGACCCCCCCGGCGCGCAGGAGGGTGCCGAACTCGGCCTTGGTGGTCATGCGTTCGCCGGTGGCGAGGGGAACGCGGACCGACTTTGCCACTTCGGCGAATTCCAAGAGGTTGTCGGGCGGTATCGGCTCTTCATACCACAGGGGATTGTAGGGCTCGATCTCGCGGCCCATGCGGATGGCGCCCGGCGTGGTGAACTGGCCGTGGGTGCCGAACAGAAGATCGACCCGGTCGCCGACCGCGGCGCGGATCGCCTTGCAGAACGCAACCGAGCGGGTGATGTCGGACATCGCCGGTTCATGCCCGCCGCGGATGGTGTAGGGACCGGCGGGGTCGAACTTCACCGCGGTGAAGCCCATGTTCATGAAGCGGACCGCGGCTTCGGCGGCGGCATCGGGATCGACCCAGAAGCCCGGTGATTCCTGGCCGGGTGCGGGATAAAGGTAGGTGTAGCTGCGGATGCGGTCGTTCATCCGACCGCCCAGCAGCGCCCAGACCGGACGGTTCCGCGCCTTGCCGAGAATGTCCCAGCAGGCGATCTCGAGCCCCGAGAACGCGCCCATCACCGTGGGATCGGGGCGCTGGGTGAAGCCCGAGGAATAGGCGCGGCGGAACATCAGTTCGATGTTTTCGGGATTTTCGCCGGCCATGTGGCGTTCGAACACATCTTCGATCACCGCGAGCATCGCCTTGGGACCGACGGTCGAGGCATAGCATTCGCCGTAGCCGACGATGCCGGTATCGGTGGTGAGTTTCGGGAAGATCCAGTAGCGCCCGCCCCAGCCGGGGAAGGGCGGGGCGACGACGAAGATTTCGATGTCCTTGAGCTTCATGTCCGCGCCCCTCTGGCTGGCGGCGGGCGGGGGTTTCACACCCCCGCACCCCCGTGGGATACTTGGGCAAATGTGAAAGGATCGCCGCCGGGGGGCCTGCCCGAATGCGACGCGGGGATGCCGTTTCAGCGCGATTTGCCGCCTTGCTGCGGATTACGCTGGCCTGTGACATGCAGCGCGATGCAGCCCAGCATCAGGAGAGCGGCAAGCAGGAACGGGGCTCCGGGCGCGAAGACCGGGGCGTCGGCGGCCGAGAATTGCGAGAAGGTCGTGGTCATGATCAGCGGAGCTGTGATCATGGCGATGGCGTTGAGGCTGGCAAAGACGCCCTGAAGCTCGCCCTGGGCGTCGGCGGGGGTGCTGCGCGAGGCGATGGCTTGAAGTGCTGGAGTGACGACACCTCCCAGCGCTGTGACCGGCGTCAGGAGGAGTGCAAGGGTGGGCGAGGTGACAAGGCCGAGTCCGGTCAGGGTCAGGACGTTGACCCACATGCCATAATGTGCGGCGCGGTGTTCGCCGAAGCGCCGGATCAGCGGGCCGACCAAGAGGGCCTGGCCCAGTGCGAACGACACGCCATAGACCGCAAGCGAGACGCCGACCATCGTCGTGTCCCAGCCAAAGCGGGCCTGTCCGAAGTAGGCCCAGATCGCCGGGTAGACGTTCATCGCGATCCCAAGCAGCAGGAACGTCGCCAGGATGCGCCGAAGCCCCGGCAGGCGGGTGACTGAGCGCAAGGCTCCGAGTGGATTGGCACGGGCGAAGCTGAAGGGGCGGCGGGTCGCGGCGGTTACCGTCTCGGGCAGGACGAAAAAGCCGAAGGTGAGGTTGGCCAGTGCCAGAATGGCGGCGGCATAGAAGGGTGCGCGCGGGTCTATCGCGGCTAGCAGGCCTCCGATCAGGGGGCCGAGGACAAAACCCACGCCGAAGCCCGCGCCGATCAGGCCGAAGCGGCGGCCGCGCTGGTCCGGGGGCGTGATGTCGGCGATGTAGGCCCCCGCGGTGGAGAAGGTGGCTGCGGCGATGCCCGAAACCAGCCGGGCGGCGAGAAGTAGCCAGATCGACCCTGCAAGCGCCATCACCAGGTAATCTGCCGCCATCACCACAAGCGACAACAGCAGAACCGGGCGTCGGCCGAAGCGGTCCGACAGCGCCCCGACCGTCGGGCCGAAAAGAAACTGCATCACCGCGAAGGAGGTGGCAAGGACACCCCCCCACAGCGCCGCTTCGGAAAGCGGGCGGCCTGTCACCTCGCGGATCAGGTCGGGCATGACCGGAAAGATCAGGCCGATGCCGATGGCGTCAAGCGTGACCGTCGCGAGGATGAAGGTCAGGGCAAGGCGCTGACGATCCGGCGGAATGTTCAAAACTGTCACGAAGGGTCCGATCTGTCGCGCCTGGCGCGCACCTTATGTCTGTTTTCTGCAAGACGGCATCGGCCACTTGCAGAAGGCTGCTGGTCAGTCATGGCCAATCCTGGTCAGAAAACCCCGCAGCGCTTCGGTGAAACGCGGATGCTCGGTCAGCATGGACAGATGCGGTGCTCCGGCAAGCAGGCGAAAGTCGGCGCCCGCGATCAGGTCAGCCGTCTCGCGCTGCATGTCGGGGGGGACCTTGCGGTCCTCGGCTCCGGCAAGGAAGAGGGTGGGCAGGGACAGGGTGGCGGTGGTCTGGTAGAGGTCGGCGGTGGCGATGGCGGCGGCAAGACCGCGCCAGCCTTCGTCACGGGTCCGGGTCAGCATTGCGCGCAGCGGGGCGGCGGCCGGCTTGCCCTGCCAGCGCGGGCCAAGAAGGGCCGTGCAATCTGCGTCAGGGTCGGGGCCGTGATCGCGGTGGCGGGCGATACGAGCCTCCCACCAGGCGGGATTGCCAAGCCGGGTGGCGCTGCCGGTCAGGACCAGCGCGCGCACGAGGTCAAGCCGCTTGACCGCAAGGCCCTGCGCGATCAGGCCGCCTTCGCCTTGGCCCAGAACCACGGCATCGCGAAGGTCGAAATGGTCGATCAGCCGTTCCACATCGCGGATCAGCGTGCCAAGGCCGTAGGGTGCTGGCGGGGTGTCGGACAACCCGTGGCCCCGCAAGTCCAGCCGCAGCACGCGGGTCTGCGGCAGGGCGGGCAGAAGCCCGTCCCAAAGCCGCAGATCAAGGCCAAGGCCATGGATCAACACGAGGGGCGGGGCGTCTTTCGGACCTGACAGCTCCGCGTTCAGGCGCAGGTCGGGCAGCCAGACCTGCGTCACGCGAACCGCCCAAGCGCCAGGGCGAAGGTGGCGGGATCGACGTTGCCGCCGGTGGCGACGGCGATGACGGTGTCAGGCAGATCGGGGGCGAAAAGGGCTGCGGCCAGTGCGACCGCGCCGCCGGGTTCCAGGACGATCCGAAGCTGCGCGAAGGCGATTGCGACCGCCTGAAGCGCCTGATCGTCGCTGACCACCAGACCCGGGCCGGCCAGCCGCTGAAGGATCGGCAGCGTCAGCAGGCCCGGCGCAGGCGTGAGGATCGCATCGCAGATCGAGCCGGTCGCGGCAGGGTTCACTTGCCTTGCGCCGCTGGCAAGCGACCGGGCCATGTCGTCGAAGCCTGCAGGCTCGGCTGTGCGGACCCTCAGGCCGGGGGCGGTCGCCTCCAGCGCCAGTGCGATCCCAGAGGCAAGGCCGCCGCCACCGCAACAGACAAGAACTTCGGCCTCCGCCACCCCGACCCCGGCCGCCTGCGCCGCGATCTCAAGCCCGGTGGTGCCTTGCCCCGCGATCACCTGGGGGTCGTCGTAGGGGCGGATCAGGGTCAGGCCGCGCGCGTCGGCCAGCGCGCCACCGATTGCGTCGCGGTCGTCGATGCCGCGGTTGTAAAGCACCACCTCGGCCCCGTAGGCGCGGGTGTTGGCGATCTTCACCTCGGGCGCGTCGGACGGCATCAGGACCACGCAGGGCGTGCCATGGCGGGCGGCCGCATGGGCCACGCCCTGCGCGTGATTGCCCGAGGAGTAGGCGATGACACCCTTTGCGCGGGCGTCCGGCGACAGGGCCGAAACCGCCGCCCAGCCGCCGCGCGCCTTGAAGCTGCCGGTCACCTGCAGGCATTCGGCCTTGACCAGCACCCGCCGCCCGGCGATCCGGTCCAGCAGCGGTGCGTGCAGAAGCGGCGTTTCGCGCACATTTCCTCCCAGCCGGTCGGCCGCGGCCCGGATCATCGCGATGTCGGTCATTGCAGGTCCGCCAGGAAAGCGTGGATCAGGGCTGTCGCCTCCGGTTCGTCAAGAAACGGGATGTGGGCGCGGTCCGGCACTTCGGCACAGCGCATGTCGGGGCGGCGCGCCTGCATCCTGGCCACCGTCTCGCGGGTCAGAAGGTCGGAGTTTGCGCCCCGGATCAGGGCCAGGGGCAGGCTGGCCAGCGCGTCGAACAGCGGCCAGAGATCCACCGGCGGGCCGTCGAAGGCGGCAAGGAACGCGTCGCGCAGGGCCGGATCATAGGTCAGGCGCAGACCGTCGGGCGTTTCGACCGACAGTTTGCGCGCCTCGGCAAGCCAGCGCGACATCGGCACGCCGGCAAAGCCTGGGGTGCGGGCCAGAAGTGCCGCAAGCCCGTCGTGGGTTTTGCCGGCGGGATTGCGACCGACGTAATCGAAGATGCGGGTCAGACCGTCGCGGGCGATCTCGGGGCCGACGTCGTTCAGGCAGAGGCCAAGAACGCGGGGGCGGGCCACCGCGCCAAGGACCATGCCGATCAGCCCCCCGCGCGAGGTGCCAAGGATCGCCGCCTGCGCGACCCCCAGATGGTCCAGAAGGGCCAGCGCGTCCTTCGCTTCCTGCTCGACCGTGTAGGAGGGCGCGCCGGTCCAGTCGCTGGCCCCGCGGCCCCGGTAATCCATCCGGATCAGCCGCAGGTGCGGCAGGTGCGGGGCAAGGTCGTCGAAGTCGGCCATGCTGCGCGTCAGCCCGGCAAGGCACAGCAAGGGCAGGCCCTCGCCCTCGTCGCGAAAGGCAAGGCGGGCGCCGTCCGGGGCGGTGAAATGCTGGGTCTGGGTCATGCGGTCACCGTGGCATGGCCCGAGGCCCGGGAAAAGGGGGCAAGGCTGGACAGGGGCGCCGCACCGGGTCGCCCCCTTGCCGCGGACGGCACGGCTTGTGACCGGCGCAAGCTGCGACTAAACCCGTCCCGAACAGGTGGGAGTGGCCGAATGTCCGACACGACTGCGGCAGCCGAGAATCGGCCGAAGGCAAAAAAGGTCGGCGCGCTGCGCGGGCTGGCGCCGTTCCTCTGGCCCTATCGCGGGCTTCTGGGGCTGGCGGGGCTGGCGCTGGTCCTGACCGCTGCGGTCAGTCTGGTGCTGCCACTGGCGGTGCGCCGGGTGGTGGACGGGTTCAACTCGGGCGATGCAGCCCTTCTGGACAAGTATTTCGCCGCGGCCCTTGGCATCGCGGCCCTTCTCGCGCTGGGGACGGGCCTGCGCTATTACCTTGTCACCCGGCTGGGCGAGCGCGTGGTGGCCGACATCCGCCGCACGCTTTTCGACCGGGTGCTGGGCATGTCCCCCGCCTTTTTCGAGCGGATCATGACCGGCGAGATCCTGAGCCGGATCACCACCGACACCACGCTGATCCTGTCGGTCATCGGCTCGTCCGTGTCGGTCGCCCTGCGCAACGTGCTGATTCTTCTTGGCGGGCTGGTGCTGCTGTTCCTGACCTCGGCCAAGCTGACCGGCCTTGTGCTGTTGATCGTGCCGGCCATCGTGGTGCCGATCATCGTTCTGGGCCGCCGCCTGCGCCAGTTGTCAAAGGAAAATCAGGACTGGATCGCCTCGTCCTCCGGGTCGGCCTCCGAGGCGCTTTCGTCGGTGCAGGCGGTGCAGGCCTTTACCCATGAAGGGCCAACGCGCGCGGCCTTCGCCGCCGTGACCGAGAAGTCCTTCGACAGTGCCAAGACCCGGATCAAGACGCGGGCGGTGATGACGATCATCGTGATCTTCCTGACCTTCGCCGGAATTGTCGGCGTCCTGTGGATCGGCGCACGCGACGTGCGGGCCGGGGCGATGACGGTGGGCGAGCTGATCCAGTTCGTGATCTACGCAGTGATGGTCGCGGGCGGCGTGGGTGCCTTGTCCGAGATCTGGGGCGAGTTGCAGCGCGCGGCGGGGGCGACCGAACGGCTGGTCGAGCTTCTGAACACCGAGGACGCCGTGCAGGATCCGCTGCGTCCGGCCGCACTTGCCCGCCCCGTGCGTGGCGAGATCCAGTTTCACGACGTGACCTTCCGTTACCCCGCCCGGCCGGAAACCAGCGCGCTGAACGGGGTGTCGCTGCATGTTGCCCCCGGCGAGACGGTGGCGCTGGTCGGGCCCTCGGGGGCGGGCAAGACCACGATCCTGCAACTTCTGCTGCGGTTCTATGACCCGGCCTTTGGCCGGATCACGCTGGACGGCATCGCCCTGACCGACATGGCGCGCGCCGATTTCCGGCAGGCCATGGCGCTGGTGCCGCAGGATCCGGTGATCTTTGCCGCCTCGGCCCGCGACAATATCCGCTTCGGCCGGCCGGACGCCTCGGAGGCCGAGGTCGAGGCGGCGGCGCGGGCGGCGGCGGCGCATGACTTCCTGTCCGCCCTGCCTCAGGGCTATGACAGCTATCTGGGCGAGCGCGGCGTGATGCTGTCGGGCGGCCAGAAGCAACGGGTGGCCATCGCCCGGGCAATCCTGCGGGACGCACCGATCCTGCTGCTGGACGAGGCGACCTCGGCGCTGGACGCGGAAAGCGAACAGGCGGTGCAGGCCGCGGTCGAGAGGATGTCGCAAGGCCGCACCACTCTTGTCGTGGCGCACCGGCTTGCGACCGTGAAACGCGCCGACCGCATCGTCGTTTTCGATCAGGGCCGGATCGTCGCCACCGGCACGCATGACGCGCTGGTGGCCGAAGGCGGGCTTTACGCGCGTCTTGCCCGGCTTCAGTTCACCGACGGTGCTGCCTGACGTTGCGTTGTGCTGCCCGTCCAACGGACAAACCGGCTTCACAAACCCGCGTCCCGACCCCATGTTTGACACAAGCCTGCGACCACAGCGGGCAATTCAGGGGAGGACCGTCATGACAAGTTTCGCATCTCTTGCGGATATCAAGGCCATCGAGGCCGAAACGCCATGGGCCAACCGCGGCCAGGCGCGCTCGATGTATGAATACCTGACGCGGGCCAAGACCGGCCACGGGCCGCGCCCGGCGATCAGCTACCAGCTTCTGTCGGGGCCCGAGACCCGGAAGGTCTCGCTGACCTGGGCCGAGCTTCACGGCGAAGTCACGCGGGCGGCGAACCTGTTCCGGTCGCTTGGCGTGGGCGAAAAGGACGTGGTCGCTTTCGTCATGCCGAACACGATGGAGACGGCGATCACCTTGCTGGCCGGTGCGGTGGCAGGGATCGTGAACCCGATCAACCCGCTGCTTGAACCCGAAAAGATCAGCGCCATCCTGCGCGAGACCGGGGCGAAGGTCGTGGTCACGCTGAAGGCCTTCCCGAAGACCGATCTGCCGCAGAACGTGGCCGAGGCCGTCAAGTTCGCGCCGAACGTCAAGACCGTTCTGGAGGTTGACCTTGTCCCCTATCTGACCGGGCTGAAGAAGCTGATCGTGCCGTTCCTGCGCCCGAAAAATCCGGTCAGCCATTCCGCCACGGTCATGGATTTCCGCACCGAAGCCGCGAAAATGTCCGCCGACCGGCTGACCTTCGCCGACAGCCTTGACGACCGCGTCACCGCCTATTTCCACACCGGCGGCACGACCGGCATGCCGAAGGTCGCGCAGCACAAGCTGTCGGGGATGATCTACAACGGCTGGCTGGGGGCGAACCTGCTGTTCAAGCCGGACGACGTGGTGATGTGCCCGCTGCCGCTGTTCCATGTCCTTGCCTGCTATCCGATCATGATGTCGATGATCGGCGCGGGCGCGCATGTGGTCTTCCCGACTCCGCAGGGCTATCGCGGCGAGGGGGTGTTCGACAACCTCTGGAAGCTGGTGGAACGCTACAAGGCCACCTACCTTATCACCGTGCCCACCGCGTTGGCCGCCCTGATGCAGCGCCCGGTGAATGCCGACATCTCGACCCTGAAGAACGCGATCTCAGGGTCGTCGCCGCTGCCGATCGAGCTTTACAACCGCTTCAAGAAAGAGACCGGGATCGAGATCGTCGAGGGCTACGGGCTGACCGAAGCCACCTGCCTGGTCGCGATGAACCCGACCGAAGGGGTCAGGAAGATCGGGTCGGTCGGCCTGGTGTTTCCCTATACCCATGTCCGTATCCTGACGACCTCTGGCGCGATCGGGTTCCGGGAATGCGCGGTGGACGAGGTGGGCGAGATCTGCATCTCAAGCCCCGGGGTCTATGAGGGCTCGACCTACACCGAAGCCGACAAGAACAAGGAACTTTTCGCCGAAGGCCGGTTCCTGCGGACGGGCGATCTGGGGCGCGTGGATGCCGACGGCTATCTCTTCATCACCGGGCGCGCGAAGGATCTGATCATCCGCGGCGGCCACAACATCGACCCGGCGATCATCGAGGAAGCCCTGATGGGCCATCCCGCCGTCGGTTTCGTTGGCGCGATCGGCCAGCCCGATGCCCATGCGGGTGAGTTGCCGGCCGCCTATGTGGAACTGGTCCAGGGGGCCAGCACGACGGTGGACGAGCTGATGGCCTTCGCCGCAAAGCATATCCACGAACGCGCGGCCCTGCCGAAATATATCGAGGTGCTGCCGGAACTGCCCAAGACCGCCGTGGGCAAGGTCTTCAAGCCCGACCTGCGCCGGATGGCGATCAGCCGGACCTATGACGCCGCCCTGACCGAGGCCGGGATTCCGGCCCGGGTCTCGTCGGTGATCGAGGACAAGAAGCGCGGACTGGTGGCCCGGCTGGACCGGTCGGCCCCGGTCGATGACGCCAGGGTCGCAAGCGTGCTGGGGCAATTCTCGAACCCCTGGGAATGGGCCGCCTGATCCGCCCAAGCCCGCCCAAGCCCGGGCGGGCCGAAGATGACTGCAAGTTTCATTTGCCTGAATCACTACTTGGCGCGAAAAGCGGCTTGGGGACGTTCTTTTCGGGAAATGGATGATGGGTTTTCGCTTGGGGTTGGTCGCGGCTTTGGTCGCGGCATCGGCAGGTGCGGCGGGCGCGCAACAATCCGAGGTGCTGCTGACGCACAAGCAGTGGCAGGTCGAGGTCGTGGGGTGGGACGACGGGTCGGTCGGCTGCGTGGCTCAGGTGTCGGCCCCCGGAGAAAGCTTCTCGATCTGGACCTACCCGGATGGCGCGGTGCAGTTGCAGTTCTATTCGACAGCCTGGCAGTTCGGCGAAGGGGACACCGCGGATCTGGAGGTGCAGGTCGACAGTCGTGCGCCCTGGAACCTGACCGAGGCCGAGCTTTACCAGAATTCGGTCCTGTTCTACCTGCCCGACAGCACGTCCGGAGTGGATTTCATCGTCGAGGTGGCCAAGGGAAGCCGGCTTTATCTGCGGTCGGCCGATGGGTCGGATGTGCAGAACTATTCGCTGTCCGGCTCGCGCGCGTCGATCGACGCGCTGGTGGAATGCGGCAATGTGATCAGCGACCCGAACTCGGCAAATCCGTTCAACTGACCGGTCAAGGCGCGCCACCAGTCAAGGCGCGCCACCAGTCAAGGCGCGCCACCAGTCAGGGCGCGCCACCAGTCAGGGCGCGTCTGTGTCGATCCAGATCGTCACCGGCCCGTCGTTGGTCAGGCTGACGGCCATATCCGCCCCGAACCTGCCATTGGCGACCGGCACGCCCTCGGCGGCAAGGCTGGCAGAGAAGTGGAGATAAAGCCGCTCTCCCAGCTCTGGAAGTGCGGCGGTTGAAAATCCGGGACGGTTTCCGCGCAGATCAGCGGCCAGGGTGAACTGGCTGACGACCAGGGCCGCGCCGCCGACATCGCGGACCGAAAGGTTCATCTTGCCCTGATCGTCCTTGAAGATCCGCAGCTTGGCGATCTTGGCCGCAAGCCTTGCCGCCTTTGCTTCGGTATCGCCTTGCATCGCGCAGATCAGGATCAGCAGGCCGCGCTCCACCGCCCCGATCCGGACGCCATCGACCTGCACGTCGGCCCGGGTGACGCGCTGGAGGACTGCCCTCAAAGCTCGCTTGCCCAGGGCGGATTGGCCCCGGGGCGCGAGCAGGTGATCGCGGCGGCCCGGGTCCCAAGGGCAAGGGCTGACCGCAGCGCGTCGTCGGACAGTGTCGCAACCGCTGCCTTCGACAACAGCCCGTCCCGGTCGAGCGAGGCCAGGAAGCCTGCGTTGAACGTATCCCCCGCGCCGACGGTATCGGCGACCGTGATCTTCGGCGCCGCAACATGGACCGAGCCCCGCGCCGTATGGGCCGTCGCCCCCTTTGCCCCTTCGGTCACCAGCACAACCTTGGCCCCCTTGGCCAGCACCGCCTGTGGATCGGTGCTGCCATAAAGCCAGGCGCTGTCCTCGTCCGACAGCTTGACGATGTCCGAAAGCCCGATCATCCGGTCGATCCGCGCGGTGTAGGCGGCGCGGTCCCGCACGAAACCGGGGCGGACATTGGGGTCGATCATGGTCACCCGCGCCGCCGCTTCCCGCGCCATCAGCGACTCGAGCGCGGTGCCGCAGGGTTCGACCGCCAGCCAGATGCCGCCGGTGAAATAGGCCTTGATCGACGCCGGCAGCACCGGCATGTCGGCGGGCGTCATCATCCGGCCAGCGGTATTTTCGTCGTAGAAAAAGTAGCTTGCATGGCCATCGGTCAGCTTGACAAAGGCAAGCGTGGTGGGCCGGTCGGACCGGACAGCATGGTCAAGGCTGACGTTCGACGCGGCCAGAGTGTCGCGCAGCACGTCGCCCATCAGGTCGCTGGACAGCCCGGTCAGGAACGACGACGCCGACCCCAGTCGCGCCAGCGCGATGGCCGTATTCATGACTGCGCCCCCGGCGTAGGGGGCAAAGCAGGCCTCGCCTTCAGTCGAGGTGCGCGGCAGCATGTCGATCAGGGCTTCGCCACAGCTGAGAATCATTGGTCCCCTCCACCGGTTTTGCCAAAGACTAGTGCACGTTCCTGTGTTAGCGCAAACAGGCGTCAGCCGGAAAAGAACGGCCGCAGGTTCGCGCGGATGCGGTCCAGCGGGGTAGCACCGCTGGTGTCGGCCTGAAAAGGCTGGCCCGTGATCGCCTCATAGGCCTGGATGTAGACCCGAGAAGTCTTTTCGATCATCTCCAGCGGGATCTCGGGGATCTTGTCCGCATAGGGATCGCAGCGGTCGACAACCCAGGACCGGATGACATCCTTGTCGAAACTTGGCGGCCGGACGCCGGTTTTCAATGCGTTTTCATAGCCTTCCGAGATCCAGTAGCGGCTGCTGTCCGGGGTGTGGATTTCGTCGGCCAGCAGGATCTTGCCATCTTCATCCGAGCCGAATTCATATTTGGTGTCGACCAGGATCAGACCACGCCGTGCGGCCGTGTCCTGACCCCGCGCAAAGAGGGCAAGCGCCTTGTCACTGACCTCATCCCATTGAGATTTCGTCAACAGGCCGGTTTCGACGATGTCCTTGGCCGTCAGCGGCTCGTCATGGCCGCCGTCGAAGGCCTTGGACGTGGGGGTGATGATCGCCTGCGGCAGCGCCTGATTGGGCTTCAGGCCCTCGGGCAGGTGGTGGCCGTACATCTGACGCAAGCCCTTGGAATACTGCGTCAAGATGGAGGTCGAGGTTGTGCCGGCAAGGTAGCCGCGGACGACGATTTCGACCGGCAGGATCGTCACCCGTTTGCAATGAACCGTGTTCGGGTCGGGGTAGCCGATGACGTGGTTCGGGGCGATGTCAGAGGTCGCGTCGAACCAGTGGCGGGCAAGCTGGGTGAGGACCTGACCCTTCCAGGGGATCACCGCAAGGATCTGATCGAATGCGGAAATCCGGTCGGACGAGATCAGCAGCCGAGTGCCGTCGGGCAGGTCATAGCAGTCGCGGACCTTGCCGAAATAGGGGTTCGGCAGTTCCGCTATCCGCGCATGCGGCAGGGTTCGGGAGAGGTCGATCTTTGGCATGACAGGCTCCGCGCGGGTGCCTGCTTCTTGGGGGTTTTCGCCCCTTAGTCAAGGGCAGCTGACACTGCCCCGCATCTCGCCGCTGTCGCCTTGCAGGGTGCTGTCGCGCAGCGTGCAGCCGGTCACCTGCGGGATCAATTCGATCATCGTGGCGCGGATTTCCTGAAGCTCGCCACGTTTTGCATAGCCGAGGCGGATGACTTCGACCCGCTCGCCCTTCTGGAAGACGGTGTAGTCGCGGCCGTTAACGGTGATGTCGGTACGGTCGGCCCCGAAGAACTCTGTCGCCGGGGAGGCACCGCAGGCGGCGAGGAAGAGGAGGGGGAGAAGGGCCTTCATTCGGCCAGCGTGGCATGGCTTGGTTAACGGGGGGTTAAGCGTCTTCTTTCCGTCTTCCCTGCGTCTTCCTTCCGTCTCTACGCTCGGTTGACGCAAGCGACGTTAACCTTTGCCGGGGAAGCTTGTGTTTGATATCTGTACGAATATGCAGTATCGTACGTTTCGTACAAAACTGAGGACTGCCATGATTGAAGTCACGGTATCGGAAGCGCGGGAGCGGCTGGCGGATTTGCTGGGGCAGGTCCAGCATGGGCATGAGGATGTGACGATCAAGAAGCATGGCAAGGCAGTGGCTGTGATGATCTCGGTCGAAGCGATGGCGTATTACGAGCGGCTTGAGGATGCGGAACTGGCCCGGGAGGGGAATGAGGCCTATGCCGAGTATCTGACGAACCCGGCAGCGGCGCGGACCATCGAAGAGATCATGACCGAAGACGCCGCGCAGACCGCCGCTGAATGAGTCGCTACCGAGTCGAGGTCGCTCCCGGGGCCGACAAACAAATGGCAAAGGTCAAGGACCGGGTTCTGAAGGCCCGCCTTTTGCGGGCGATCCTCGATCTGGGAGACGACCCCCGCCCTACCGGCTGTCTGAAGCTGGTTGGGGAAACCGACCAATGGCGCGTGCGGGTGGGGGATTGGCGGATCGTCTACCGCATCGAGGACGGGCGGCTGGTGGTGATGGTCGGGATCTCGATGGGTGTCAGGGGTGGTGGGTATGGGTAGGGTTTAGGGGGTGGTGGGTTGGCACCCACCCTACGCTTGCTGGTGGTAGTCGTGGTCCGGGTGGCGGTGATGAGTGGGGTTCATGGGTTGGGGCTATATTGGATTTTTGCGTCCGTTCCGCGAATTTGAAAAGATCAAAAACTCCAACGCGCGAAGGGGGCTTATCTCATACCCAAATTGAACTTTAATGCGACCTATGGTCTGTGAAATACTTTCCTGACCCATAGGCAGCAGGTCGTGCATGGCACCCATGTAAAAAATGTACTCGGCCGTCGATTCATACTGATCCCGGCGAGCTAATCCAAAAGCTCTTGCTATGTGACTATCCCAGATTGGGAAAACTTGGGGATTTAGAAAGTGCAAGAACTTGCTACTTCCAACCCAACTATTGTTGACCGGAGGGGAACCAAATCCACGGACGACTCCAATACCAGATTCAAGATCGCTAGCGCTCATGGTGAGCCTAAGCTGCTCATCAGATACTTCTACCGAGCGAAGAATCGTGGGCATCCAGCCATATACTGCAAGCGCGAGAGAAACCGCATCTTCCGTGTTCTGCACGGCAGCGCCAAGCTTTATCAGTGCTTTGTACTGTCGCAGGTATTCCGTCGAGGAATGAATGAACTTTTCAATTTCAACTTCAGAGAAGTCAACAAGCGGCAACGCAAGAGCCATAAACAGCAACCTTCCCCAAGTCGAGCAAGTATAAGTCTGCTAGAGCAGCCCTATCGGATCAAGCAGACCGTACCCCTTCACCCATCCATCTTCAGCGCCGAGATGAACGCCTCCTGCGGGATCTCCACCTTCCCGAACTGGCGCATCTTCTTCTTGCCGGCTTTCTGCTTCTCCAAGAGCTTCTTCTTCCGGGTCGCGTCGCCGCCATAGCACTTCGCCGTCACGTCCTTGCGCATGGCTGACAGCGTCTCGCGGGCGATCACCCTCCCGCCGATGGCCGCCTGGATCGGGATCTTGAACATGTGCCTCGGGATCAGGTCTTTCAGCTTTTCGACCATGCCACGCCCGCGGGCCTCGGCCCGGTCGCGGTGGACCATCATCGACAGCGCGTCGACGGGTTCGTCGTTCACCAGGATCGACATCTTGACCAGGTGATCCTCGCGGTAGCCCGAGATGTGGTAGTCGAAGGACGCATAGCCCTTGGTCACCGATTTCAGCCGGTCGTAGAAGTCGAAGACCACCTCGGCCAGCGGCAGGTCGTATTCCACCAGCGCGCGTTGGCCGGCGTAGGTGAGGTTGGTCTGGATGCCGCGGCGGTCCTGGCAAAGCTTGAGGATATCGCCGAGGTATTCGTCGGGGACCATGATCGTGGCCTTGATCCGGGGCTCTTCGATATGGTCGACGTAAGTGAGGTCGGGCATGTCG
>JANOER010000266.1:0-4923 GCA_031441285.1 Rhodobacterales bacterium | reverse complement strand
CCTCCGCCACTTGCCCCTTGCGAAAGCGGTCTTCCGATCCGGCTGCGGCCAAATCTTTCCGTTGTTTTCGCGAGTGATGCGGGAGGGGCTGTTGAGGTGCTAGGCCCAACGTCCTATTGCGCGATGCAGGCCGAACCGGTGTAAGCTGCCATGATGACTTACAACATAGCGAGAATCACAGTGCGCGTTCCAACCAGCATGAAGGTGATTGTGGTGCTTCTGGGCACCGCCCTGCCGGTGCACTTTCCGGCCCAAGCTCAGGAATCTTCAGGCGAGAAAGCGGCAGAAGCCACCTCGGCAGAGCTTTTTTCGCCTGAAGAACTGGATACCTTTCTGGCACCGATAGCGCTATATCCTGACGCGCTGCTTGCACAGGTTCTCCTTGCCACGACCTATCCAGTCGATGTGCTCAAGGCCGACCGTTTCCTGTCCAAGAACGCCGAGCTTGAAGACAAGGCCCGCAGTGCATTGGCCGCAGACCAGGAGTGGCCTGATCCCATCCGGGAAATGGTCGCAGGCTTTCCGCAGTTAATCTCACGGATGGCCGAGCATATGGACTGGACTGAACAGACCGGCAACGCGGTTGTCGCCCAGACGGATGACGTGCTCGCCTCGCTCCAGCGTCTGCGGGCGCAGGCCAAGTTGAACGGCTACCTGGTCGACAACGAAGCGATGACCGTCGCGGAAGACCCTGACAGCGGCAGTATCACGATCAGTTCCGCCAATCCCGACGTGGTTTACGTCCCGCAGTACACCGAGACAGTCTATACCCAGCCTGCCCCTGCGACGCCGGTCTATGTCACCGATGACGACGACTGGGACGATTATCTGATGACTGGCGCGGTCATCTGGGGCAGCGCCATCATCCTGGACGAAATCTTCGACGATGATGACTGGGGCGAAGGCTGGAATTACGGTTACGGTGGAGGCGGCGGCAACGACATCGATTGGGATGGCGACATCAACATCGACAACGGCATCAACATCGGCAACGGCAACGGCAACGGCAACGGCAACGGCCGCCCGGGAACGGGAGATCGTCCTGGCAACGGTGGCGTGGGCCTTGGCGATCTGGAACGGCCAACCACGTTGCCAGGCCGGCTTGGCGATGTCGATCCTGACCGGCTGAGCGACAGGACGGATGGAACGTTCAAGCCAACCGATTCCAGCCGGGACTCAGCGCGCAAGAAGATAGCTGACACCAATGTAAAGAAGGGCGGTGTTGCTACCCTGCCCGCCACCTCCGGCAAACGCGACCTTGGGCTGACGTCAGCGGGCAAGACACCCTCACTCAAGCTGCCAGAAAAGCCTAAAGCGGCCGCAAAAGCGGACCGGAAGCCAAAGGTTGCCCCGGAAAAACTGGCAAAGCCGAAGAAGGTGGCCAAGCCGAAGGCCGGGTCAAAGGTCAGCAAGACGAAAAAGGCGCCAGTTTACCTGCCGTCCACCGGAAACCGCAGCAACAAGGCCTCCGTGCGCGGCAACAAGAGCATGAAGGGGAATCGCTGACATGTTCGCCAAGACGAAACTGCTTTCATCGACCGTTGCACTGCTGTTGGGCGTCTCGATGGCCCATGCCGAGCCGGCGACCTACCCCACTCCCGAAGCGGCAACCGAAGCGTTCGTGGCTGCCTTGCAGGCGCAGGACCGTGCTGCGTTGCTGGCCGTCTTCGGCCCCGAAGCGGATGACCTTGTCAGCTCGGGCGACCCGGACCGCGATGCCGAAGCTCGCGAACGGTTCTTGGCCGACTATGGCACGTTTCACCAGATCGTCCCGGCGGGCGAGGACCGGGTCGAACTACAGATCGGGCGCAGCTTGTGGGCCTTTCCGGTTGCCATAACGACATCCGGCTCGGGTTGGAGCTTTGACGCGGCGGGCGCGCGTGACGAGATTCTCGCGCGGCGGATCGGGATGAACGAGCTTGACGTGATCGAGCTGATGCAAAGGGCGGTGGCCGTTCAGGCGACCTTCCGGCAGACCGACCATGATGGCGACGGCGTGATGGAATTCGCGTCTTCGATCCTGTCAACTCCGGGCCAACGGGACGGGCTTTACTGGCCGCCGGAAGGCGGCACGCCGGACAGCCCGATCGGTGCCTTCATGGCGCAGGCCGCGGCCGACGGGGTCAGCATTGATGGAGTCGATCAGGCCCCGGTGCCTTATCTGGGCTATTTCTTCCGCATCCTGACCCGCCAGGGCAATGCTGCCCCGGGCGGGGCATATGACTACATGGTTGCCGGAAACATGGTGGCCGGCCACGCCGTTCTGGCTTATCCGGCGGAACCCGGAGACTCGGGTGTCATGAGTTTCATCATGGGTGAGAACGGCCGAATCTATGAGGCGAACCTTGGTGATACTACGCTTGACGTGGCAGGTGCGATCGAAAGCTTCGACCCTTCCGAAGGCTGGACGCCGCTGACCGAGGAGTAGCCGAACCGGCCGACGGCGGGCGATGCCGGGTTCGTCCGACCGCCTTGGCGCGTCGGATCAGAACTTGAAGGTCACGGCGATAACCGGGCCGCTCAGGTCCAACGAAATATCCCGTCCATCAAGTTCTTTCTTGATCGACATGTGGCGATAGCCGACCTGCGCCGACCATTTCTCGTTGATCGCATACCTGGCCGACCCGAAGATCTGCCAGGTTTCCTCGCCGCCGCCCGATCCGCCCCAATCGGCAAAGCCGGTCAGTGACCAGGTGTCGTTCAGGGGAACAATCACCCGGGCGGCGATCAGCGGATCGACCCAGTTGCCGCTGACACTTTGCGAAAGGCCGGGCAGAATGCCGGGGCTGAGGGCAAGGTCCACGTCCATGTCAAAAGACCGGAAGCCGGCGCCGATGTCGACAACGGTGGCCGGGTCCGTCGTCACCCGGTAAAGCGCATAGCCATTGACAATCGTCGCGCTCACGTCGACGTCGGCAGTGCCGAACAGCGCAAGCGGCGTTTCGTTCGCGGTGGACAGGTCAAGGTAAAGCAGATCACCGACGAAACCCAAACGGTCCTGCCGGGCCTCCAGCGTTCCCATGAAAGCGATGTCGAGATTGGACAGAATGTCTCTAAAGCTGGTTTCGGTTTCGATCGACCCGGAACTCGTCTCGATCGAGGTGTCCATGCCAGAAAACCAGCCGTAGATTGTCGCGCTGTAGGTCCAGGATGCATCTTGCGCCGCGGCACCGTTTGCCGCCACCAGCATCATGGTCGCACCGAGTGCAAGTGCCTTCATGGTCTTCCCCTTTTTGATCGGACGAGTTGGCAGTTCGCATCTGGACCAGCACGTCGCGCAGTGAGTTCAGTCAGCCTTGCCGCCGCTGTAGATACGCGACCAGTCTACAGCCATATCCACCGTGATCCAGCCCTTCGCGGCGGCATCATCAAGTCCGCGTTCCAGCTTGCCGATGTGGCTGCCCCGGTCATAGGCAAATTCGCGCACCGCGTCGGTATGGTGCAGGATCAGCCCAAGCGATGGGCCGGGGCCGGTGGTGACGTACTCAAGCATCTCATAGTCTCCGTCCGAATTGCCGAAGGCGACAACTGGCCGCAGACCGATGTTGCGGGCGATGCCGACCGGCTTGCCTGCCTTGTCGTCGATGAACGCAATCTCGGGCAGTTGCATGATCTGGCCGGCCCCGTCGATGACGCGATACTCGGACTCGCCCATGGTGCCGACCACCTGGTTGGGCGGAATGCCATAGGCATTTTCGGCGAAAGCGCGGATGAAGTTGATGCCGCCGCCGCTGACGATCCAGGTCGAGAAATCCTCGTCGCGCAGATAGCCCAGAAGCTCGACCATCGGCTGATAGGTCATGTCGGCAATGGGTTGCCCGGTCTGCGGATGTTTCGCGGTTGCGAACCAGTCTGCCACTTCGGCCTGGAACTGGACCACGGTCCGGTTGGCATGGCTGGCCATCACGACCTCGCTCACGGCCGGAATCCCGCCTGCCATGACAGTGGCAAGATCCCCTTCGGCCGCGGCCTGCAAGACATCGCTGGTCAGGATCGTGGGGTCAGCCGCTGCCTGTGCGCGCAACTGGTCAAGGGCGAAGAGGAACTGGAAGTAAACCGGCTGTTCCGCCCAGAGCGTCCCGTCATTGTCGAAAACGGCGATCCGTGCCGCAGGGGGCAGGTAATCCTCGGACGCGGGGTCCGTCACGGTCTCGACAAAGGCGATGATGGCGGACTTGGTGGCACCTTCGGTCCAGGACGGCAACGGATCGGCCACGACCGGGGCCGCGATCAGCAGCAGCGCGGCGAGGATAAACTGGCGCATTGGGGCGGTCCTTTCCAGCTTTTAGGCGGCACCCCGCAGGACGGGGTGCCTGGAAATCGTCAAGGAGCAGCGTCGACATGGCGGGTCCGGCAGGCCGGACCCACCTTGTTCACTTCTGCGCCCCCGCCATCACGGCTTCCATCACCCGTTCCAGGTTGAAGCTGCCCGGCTTCTGGCGCGGCGGGAAGTCCTTGAAGCTTTGCAGCCATTCGGCGACCACGGCCCCTGCCGGGGCGATCAGGAACATGTGTTCAATGAACCATCGGTCGTAGTCCATGCCGATATCGAAGGCGAGCTCGAACGGATCCATCCGCAGGTTGGTCAGGATCGGCGCGCGCAGGACCTCGAACGGCTCGAGCCAGACATGCAGCCCATGCGCGTTCTGGCGCAGGAAAGTGACCTTCCAGCTGTCATAGCGCAGGGCGGCCACCGATCCGTCATCTGTCCAGTAGATGAAATCCTTGCGCGGCCATTCGCCTTCGCCCTTCAGCGCAGGGGCAAGATCGTAGCCGTCAAGATGCGACTTATAGGTCGTCCCGCCGATATCCGCACCGGCAAGCAGGACTTCCTTGACCGTCGTGGCCCCGGCGGCGACAGCCAGTGTCACCATCATGTCTTCATGCGCGCCGATGTCGTTGTAGACGGCGCCGGGCTTGATC
>JANOER010000265.1:0-6757 GCA_031441285.1 Rhodobacterales bacterium | reverse complement strand
GCGGAGTCCACCACGCAGAACAAGCTGCTGGTCGGGCTGGCCGAGGCCTTCGACCTGGACAGCCCCCCGCTGCGGATCGAGGTCTACGACAACTCGCACATCCAGGGCACCAATGCTGTCGGCGGCATGATCGTGGCGGGGGCGGAGGGGTTCCTGAAATCCCAATACCGCAAGTTCAACATCAAGTCCGACGCCGGGGCCAATTCCGACGACTTCGGCATGATGAAGGAAGTCCTCACCCGCCGGTTCGACCGTCTGTTGAAGGAAGACCCCGAGCGGAAGTCGGACATGTGGCCCGACCTTCTGCTGATCGACGGCGGGCAGGGGCAGGTCTCTGCGGTGGCCGGGATCATGTCGGAACTCGGCGTCGAAGACATCCCGATGGTCGGCGTCGCCAAGGGCATCGACCGCGATGCGGGCAAAGAGGAATTCCATCGCCCGGGTGAGCGCCCCTTTGCCCTGCAACGCAACGACCCGGTCCTCTACTTCATCCAGCGCCTGCGCGATGAGGCCCACCGCTGGGCCATCGGCGCCCACCGCGCCAAGCGGGCGAAGGCCGTCAGCCTGACGCCGCTGGATGACATCCCCGGCATCGGAGCGACGCGGAAACGCGCCCTCCTGCAGCATTTCGGCAGCGCCAAGGCCGTGGCGCGGGCGGGGCTGTCGGACTTGCAGGCGGTGGACGGGATTTCCGAGGCGATGGCGAAGACGATCGCGGATTACTTCTCGGCGAAGGGGTGACCGCCCGCTCATCCCTCCCTTGCGGGCGGTCTTCGTCTGCCTTTGCGAAGCGCGACCGCAAGGGAGCAATAAGCGGCCGCGTCCAAAATGATCCCCCTTCCCCCTCTCCGCCCCTTCGTCTACCAATTCGTTCATGAAATGGACGATCCCCAACACCCTCACTGTCCTGCGCCTGCTGGCAGCCCCCGGCGTGGCGATCATGTTTCTCTACTTCCACCGCCCCTGGGCCGACTGGTTCGCGCTTGCCCTTTTCGTCACAGCGGCGGCGACGGACTGGTTTGACGGCTACCTTGCCCGGCTCTGGAAGCAGGAATCCAAGTTCGGCGCGATGATGGACCCGATTGCCGACAAGGCGATGGTCGTGATCGCGCTGATGGTCATCACCGGCTACAGCGGGATGAACCCATGGCTGATCCTGCCCGCCACCGTGATCCTTTTCCGTGAGGTCTTCGTCTCGGGCTTGCGAGAATTCCTTGGGGCCAAGGCGGGCCTCCTGAAGGTCACCAGGCTGGCCAAATGGAAGACCACCGCGCAGATGGTGGCAATTGCCGTGCTGTTTCTGGGAACCGGGCTTGAATACCTGAACGGTATCGCGATGCAGGGCATGACGCCCGAACAATATGCCGACAAGGTCAGCGCCGGGCTTGCCGACCCGATCCGCGCCTGCGGCAAGCGCGATTGCGCCTCGTATGCCAATCTGGTCGGCATCTGGCTTTTGTGGCTGGCAGCGGCGTTGACCGCGATGACCGGGTGGGAGTATTTCTCGAAATCGCTGCCCCATCTGCGGGACGACACATGATCGACGTCCTTTATTTCGCATGGGTGCGCGAAAGGATCGGGCTGCCGCGCGAAAAGATCGAAACCTCGGCCCGCACCGTCGCGGACCTTGTCGACGAATTGCGCGCCCGTGAGGACCGCTATGCCGCCGCCTTCGCCGATACCGCGTCGCTGCGGGTGGCACTGGACCAGGAGCTGGCGGATTTCGACGCCCCTCTGGCAGGGGTTCGCGAAGTGGCGTTCTTTCCACCGATGACCGGGGGCTGACGGATGCGGGTCGCGGTCCAGTCCGCGCCGTTCGACCTTGGGGCCGAGGTCGCGGCCTTCACCGCCGGGGTTCCGGGCGCGGGGGCGGTTGTCAGCTTCACCGGGCTGGTGCGGCCTGACGACGGGCTGACCCTGATGGAGATCGAGCACTATCCCGGCATGACCGAAAAGGCGATCACCGGAATCGTCGGGACGGCCCTCTCCCGCTGGTCGCTGACGGATGTGCTGGTGATCCATCGGCACGGTCGCCTGAAGCCGGGCGAGGCGATCATGGTGGTGGCGACAGCGGCCCCGCATCGCGGTGACGCCTTCGCCGCCGCAGACTTCCTGATGGACTACCTGAAGTCCCGCGCGCCGTTCTGGAAGAAGGAAATCCGGGGCGAAGGTGCGGGCTGGGTTGCAGCGAAACCGGCGGACGAGGACGCGCTGAAGCGCTGGTAGGCCACACTGAGCACAGGTTCACCCGGTGCCGAACCGGCTGCGCCAGCAGGGTTGCAGGTCGCCCGGCATCGGCGACGCCAGCCAGACCGCGCGGGCGATTGCGCGTGCAAGGCAGGTGGCCGCGGCGTGGCCGATCTGAAAGCTGTCGGTCAGCGGGTCCGCCATGTCACGCTCTCCGGTCGCGACCGAAAACACCAGGTCGCCGTCCAGCGGCGTATGTGACGGCACCAGCGCCCGCGCCATGCCGTCATGCGCGGCAACCGCCATGCGCTGCGCCTGCGCCTTCGTCAGGCGCGCGTCTGTGGCCACGATGGCGATGGTCGTCGCCTCGCCCATCCGCTTCATCGGCAACGGGGCCTTAGCGGCGACCTTCGGCCCCGGGCCAAGACCGCCGAACTCGGACCCTTCTTCCCAAGGGGCGGCCCAGAAATGGCCGGTCTCGCTCAGGATCGCCGACCCAAGCGCGTTCACCGCGACCAAGGCGCCGACCACGATACCCGAGGGCAGAACAGCTGAGGCCGACCCCAGACCGCCCTTCAGCGTGCCGGTCGCCGCTCCGAACCCGGCTCCAGCGGTTCCAAGGGCGAAGTCTTGGCCTGACGCCTGAAGCGCTCTGCGGCCAAGGGCGGGATAGGGGCTGTCCGAGTCCGATTCTGGCCAGCCCTTGTCGCCGCCATTCAGCAGGTCGAACAAGATCGCGCCCGGCACGATCGGCACGCGAACCGGGCCTACGGCAAAGCCGCGTCCCCGGGCGCGCAGGCCCGCCATCACTCCGGTCCCGGCGTCAAGGCCGAAGGCAGAGCCGCCCGACAGGAACAGGGCGTCCACCTGATCGACCAGCCGGTCGGGGGCCAGAAGATCGGTTTCGCGCGTCCCGGGCGCCCCGCCCATCACATGGACCGCCGCCACGAAGGGTCGGTCCGCCGTCAGGACTGTAACGCCCGAACGCAGCGCAGGATCGTCGGAATTGCCGACCCGCAGGCCCGCGACGTCAGTGATCAGGTTCAGCGGTCCCGGGCGCATGGTGGTCCTTGGTATCGGCGGTTGCGGCGGTGCTTAGTGCCGGTGCTTGTGACAGCGCCTTCGGCATGGCAACCGTTGCAGCCTAGGCCGGATCGGGGCCAAACGGAACCATCGGGACGGCGGGACAGCTTCCCGGTGATGAAGGAAGCGCCGGGCCCGCATGACATCTGCAAGAGGAGACCACGATGCAGAAGGTAGCACTGATAACGGCGGGCGGTTCAGGGATGGGCGCAGGCGTGGCCCGCAGGCTTGCCACCGAAGGCTACGCGGTAGGGATCCTGTCATCCTCTGGCAAGGGCGAGGCACTGGCGCAGGCGCTGGGGGGCGTCGGGATCACCGGCTCGAACCAGTCGAACACCGATGTGCAACGGCTGGTCGATGCTGTCATGGCGCGCTTCGGTCGGATCGACGTCTTGGTGAACAGCGCCGGACACGGCCCCCGCGCGCCCCTGATCGAAATCACCGACGAGGACTGGCATAAGGGGATCGACATCTATTTCCTCTCGGCGGTGCGTCCGATCCGGGCGGTGACACCGATCATGGAAGCACAAGGCGCGGGGGCGATCGTCAACATCACCACCTTCGCCACGTTCGAGCCGGATCCGGTTTTCCCGACCAGCGGCGTGGCAAGGGCGGGGCTTGCGGCCTTCACCAAGCTTTACGCCGACCAGTATGCGGCGAAAGGCATCCGCATCAACAACGTGCTGCCCGGCTTCACCGATAGCCTGCCCGAGAAGGAAGAGTTCCGGTCGCGCATCCCGATGGGCCGTTATGGCCGGGTCGAGGAGATCGCGGCGACGGTCGCTTTCCTTGCCTCGGACGGTGCCGGATATATCACCGGACAGAACCTGCGCGTCGATGGCGGGATCACGCGGTCGGTGTGATTGCCCGCGCTCTTCGGCCCTGACGGGCGCTCATCGCTGGGTATTGACCAGCGATGAAGCCCGGCAGGGCTGATAAGCGGGGATCAGAAGTCGAAGATGTCACTCAGAAAGCTTTCCTTGCGCTTCTTCTTGTATCCACCCCGATAGTCATCCTCGTCGTCGTGCCGACGGCGGTCATCCGGGCGATGGCCCTGCGCTGCGCGAGGTTCCTGCTGGTAGACCGGCGCTCCGTGCTGCTGCGGGGGCGGAGGCGATGCCATCGGGGCGGCAACCGGCGTGGGGGCCGAAGCCCCGCCCGATGAGCGTTCGATGATCTTGTCAAGCTCGCCCCGGTCTAGCCAGACGCCGCGGCACTTCGGGCAATAGTCGATCTCGACCCCGCCCCGATCAGCCATGACCAGCATTTCGTTGTCCACCGGGCAGCGCATGTTTCTCTCCTTCACTTTGGTTCCACGCTTAGATGGGGTCGCAAAGTCCCGGCACAAGGGTCGCAAAGCGACTTGCGCGAATTGCCGCAAGCCCGCACAACAGGGTCAGGCCGGGGCGATGGCGTCGCCGGAGGGAACCTGTTCCCGGGCCTGCAGCCGACGGCTGCCACCGTCCTGCACGCCGGGACCTTTCGGGGTCCCAAAGGCGCACCCCGTGACGGAGGTCTGAAATGTCACTCAACCGACCCGAAATGTACCGCTTCCACAATGGCGGCCAGAAGCATGCCCTGCCCTTTGCCGATGCCGAGTATGCCGACCGGCTGGAAGGTCTGCGTGACGCGATGGACCTGCACGATCTTGACGCCGTTGTGCTGACCAGCATGCACAATGTCGCCTATTACTCGGGCTTTCTTTATTGCAGCTTCGGGCGGCCCTACGCCTGTGTGGTGACCAGGACGGAATGCGTGACCATCAGCGCGGGGATCGACGCCGGCCAGCCCTGGCGCCGGTCGATCGGCGACAACATCACCTATACCGACTGGACGCGCGACAACTTCTGGCGGGCGGTCGCGTCGGTCACCGGCCTTGGCAAGGCCGTGGGCTGCGAGGCGGATCACCTGACGATGGAGCGGGCCGAGAAGTTCAGCAGCTTCCTTCGCCCCAAGCGCGGCATGGATATCGCGCCGGTCACGATGCACCAGCGGATGACGAAATCCCCGGACGAGATCGCGCTGATCAGGCACGGATCGAACGTGGCCGATGTCGGCGGCTACGCGATCCGCGAGGCGATTGCCGTGGGCGCGACCGAGCTTGAGATCTCGATCGCCGGGCGGGATGCGATGGAGCGCGAGATCGCCAAGCGCTTCCCGGACGCGGAATACCGCGACACCTGGGTCTGGTTCCAGTCCGGCATCAACACCGACGGCGCGCACAACCCGGTGACGAACCGCAAGTTGCGGCACGGCGACATCCTGTCCTTGAACTGCTTTCCGATGATCAGCGGCTATTACACCGCGCTGGAGCGGACTCTGTTCGTGGGCGAGGTTGACGAGGCCAGCATGGCGGTCTGGCAGACCAACATCGACAGCCATGAATTCGGCATGAAGCTTCTGCGCCCCGGGGCCAGTTGCGCCGAGATCACCATGAAGATCAACGAGTTCCTGGCTGAACGGCAGATGCTGCAATACCGAACCTTCGGCTATGGACATTCGTTCGGCATCCTGTCGCACTACTATGGCCGCGAGGCCGCGCTGGAGCTGCGCGAGGATATCGACACGGTCCTGGAGCCGGGGATGGTGATCAGCATGGAGCCGATGCTGACGATTCCCGAAGGCATCCCCGGGGCAGGCGGCTACCGCGAGCATGACATCTTCGTCGTGACCGAAGGCGCACCCGAGGATCTGACGCACTACCCTTACGGTCCGTCCTTCAACGTGGTTGGCTGAAACGACAATCTCATCTGGCCGTCATCGCGGTGAAACGCCTGGCGGCCAGCCGGAGCAGAGCTTTCCACCGAACGGGCCGCACCGTTACGCGCTGGGATCAGGCATCTCGAGCCTGTCTGACGCAGATGCACGCATCAGACAGGCGCTGGTTTCCGTCTGGTCATCGGTCTGTTGATCAGGCCGGGCTGCCCACTTGCCGGGCAGGTTCTAGTGCATCACCGCTTCCGGCGGCCGCTGGCGCTGGCTGGCGACCACGCGGTTGCCGATGATCAGCCCCTCCGGCCCCGCCGTGACCGTGACCGCCGTGCCGTCCAGCACATCGCCTGACAGCAGCATTTCGGCGAGGGGATCCTGCAACTGGCGCTGGATCACCCGCTTCAGCGGCCGCGCGCCGAAGACCGGATCATAGCCTTCCTCGGCCAGCCAGGCCTTCGCCGACGGATCAAGGTCCAGCGTGATCTTGCGGGCTGCAAGCCGCGCGTCCAGTCGGCGAAGCTGGATCTCGACGATCCCGCCCATGTCGGCCCGGTTCAGCCGGTCGAAGATGATCTGCTCGTCCAGCCGGTTCAGGAATTCGGGACGGAAATGCCCGCGCACTGCCTCCATCACTTCGGCCTTTGCGGCTGATACGTCCGCGCCGTCGGGCAGTTCGGACAGGGCCCGCGCCCCAAGATTCGAGGTCAGGATGATCAGCGTCTGCCGGAAGTCGACCGTCCGGCCCTGTCCGTCGGTCAGCCGGCCATCGTCCAGC
>JANOER010000264.1:0-11358 GCA_031441285.1 Rhodobacterales bacterium | reverse complement strand
CACCGCCGCCGTAGCCCCGCTTGGCACCGCCGTCACCGAAGATCAACTGCGCCTGATCTGGCGGATCGCCGACGAACCGATCATCGCGCTGGACGGCGATACGGCCGGCGTGCGCGCGGCACAGCGGGTGATCGACCTTGCGTTGCCGATGCTGGAAGCCGGCAAGGCCCTGCGCTTTGCCGTCCTGCCCGGTGGGATGGACCCCGACGATCTTCTGAAAGCGCAAGGTGCGCCGGCGATGCAGGCCGTTCTCGATGGCGCAAGACCGATGGTCCAGCTGCTTTGGCAGCGCGAAACCGAAGGGCGCAGCTTTGACAGTCCCGAACGCCGCGCTGCCTTTGACAAGACGCTGCGCGCCCATCTGGCCCGGATCACCGACGCCTCGATCCGCGGCCACTACGCCGAGGAAATCAAGCGCCTGCGGCAGGACCTTTTCGGCACCGCGCAGTATCGCCCGTTCCAGCCCGGCCCTTACCGCCCCGGCCAACGCCGCGCAGCACCGCCCGGCGGGGCCCTGGCCTCCACCCGGTCTTCGCTTCTGGCGCAAGCCGCGGGTCCGGTCGAAGAAACCTTGCGCGAGGCGGTGATCCTCGCCACGCTGATCCGGCATCCCGTGCTGATCCACCGGTTTGAAAGCGCCCTGGACCGGCTTGATCTGACCGGAGACGACCACGAGACCCTTCGCCGCCTGATCCTTGGTCATGCCGACAACCCCGATCCCGAGGCGCGCATCCGTGAAACCGCGCCCGCAGCCCTTGACGCGGTCCTCACGCGCCCCCATGTCGCGATTTCTCCAGCGGTTCGCTCGACCGGCGACCCTGACCTTGCCGCCCTGTGCCTGGCTGAGGAACTGGCCAAGCTTGAAGCGCAGCGCGGCGCACGGCGCGAGATCGACGACGCGATGGAGGACATGGACGGTCTGCCCGACGAGGGCCTGACCTGGCGCCTTTCCCGGGCCGCTGACGCCCGCCACCGGTCGGAAAAGACCGGCCCAACCGACAGCGCAGACCTTGGTGAAGACCGGGCCGCCCTGTCAAGACATCTGCAAGGCCTGATAGACGATCAGGTCTGGGTGAAGAAAAATCGCTGATTCGGCCTTTCCCCCGGCCTGATTCGCGTTATTGATTCGCTTAGCCAAGCCCCGATTCGCCCCAAAGGAGCACTCATGGCCCTCAAGGACAACGACGACACCAAGCCGGACGCCGAAGAGCCCGATGTCTCGCTCGACATGAGCCAGGCCGCGGTCAAGAAGATGATCGCCGACGCGCGTGAGCGCGGCTACATCACCTATGACCAGCTGAACACGGTTCTGCCGCCCGAGCAGGTCTCGTCCGAGCAGATCGAGGACGTGATGTCGATGCTGTCCGAGATGGGCATCAACATCATCGAGGACGACGAAGCCGAAGAAGGCGCCGAGCCCGCCGGCGAGGTGGTCGAGGTCTCGACCAGCCGCGAGGTTGCCGTGGCCGGCACGACGTCGGAAGCGTTGGACCGCACCGACGACCCGGTCCGGATGTATTTGCGCGAGATGGGCAGCGTCGAGCTTCTCAGCCGCGAGGGCGAGATCGCCATCGCCAAGCGGATCGAGGCCGGACGCAACACGATGATCGCGGGCCTGTGCGAAAGCCCGCTGACCTTCCAGGCCATCATCATCTGGCGCGACGAACTTCTGTCCGAAGAAATCCTTCTGCGCGACGTGATCGACCTGGAAGCCACTTTCGGGCGCAGCCTTGACGGCGAGGAAGACCTTGACGGCCCGCCGGTCGAGGATGTGGAAGTCGGTGCCGCCCCACGTCCCGCCGGCGAGGCCGAGCCCGAGCTTGACGCTGACGGCAACCCGATCCTGCGCGAGATCGACGAGGACGAGGACGACGAAGCCTCGAACATGTCGCTGGCCGCGATGGAGGCGGCGCTGAAGCCGCGCGTCCTTGAAACGCTTGACCTGATCGCCCGCGACTATGACACGCTGGCCGACATGCAGCAGTCGCGGATGACCGCAACGCTGTCTTCAAGCCAACGGTTCTCGACCGCCGACGAGGCCGCGTATCAGAAGCTGCGGTCGGAAATCGTGCTTCTGGTGAACGAGCTGCACCTGAACAACAGCCGGATCGAAGCGCTGATCGACCAGCTTTACGGCATCAACAAGCGGATCATGGCGATCAACTCGGGCATGGTGAAGCTGGCCGATGCCGCGCGGATCAACCGGCAGGAATTCATCCAGGAATACCAGGGCTACGAGCTTGACCCGACCTGGCTTGACCGCATGGCCGGCAAGGCTGGGCGCGGCTGGCAGGCGCTGATCGAACGGTCGCGCGAAAAGGTCGAAGAGCTGCGCGCCGAAATGGCCGGCGTCGGCCAGTATGTCGGCGTCGACATCAGCGAATTCCGCCGGATCGTGAACCAGGTCCAGAAGGGCGAAAAAGAGGCACGTCAGGCCAAGAAGGAAATGGTCGAGGCGAACCTGCGTCTGGTGATCTCGATCGCAAAGAAGTATACGAACCGCGGTCTGCAATTCCTTGATCTCATTCAGGAAGGCAACATCGGTCTGATGAAGGCCGTCGACAAGTTCGAATACCGGCGCGGCTACAAGTTCTCCACCTACGCGACCTGGTGGATCCGTCAGGCGATCACCCGGTCGATTGCCGATCAGGCGCGGACGATCCGCATTCCCGTGCACATGATCGAGACGATCAACAAGCTGGTGCGCACCGGCCGCCAGATGCTGCACGAGATCGGCCGCGAACCAACGCCCGAGGACCTGGCCGAAAAGCTTCAGATGCCCTTGGAAAAGGTCCGCAAGGTGATGAAGATCGCCAAGGAACCGATTTCGCTGGAGACGCCGATCGGCGACGAGGAGGACAGCCAGCTTGGCGACTTCATTGAGGACAAGAACGCGATCCTGCCCCTGGAGTCAGCGATTCAGGAGAACCTGAAAGAGACGACCACGCGGGTTCTGGCCTCGCTGACCCCGCGCGAAGAACGCGTGCTGCGGATGCGCTTCGGGATCGGGATGAACACCGATCACACGCTGGAGGAGGTGGGCCAGCAGTTCTCGGTCACGCGGGAACGGATCCGGCAGATCGAGGCGAAGGCGCTGCGGAAGCTGAAGCATCCAAGCCGGAGCCGGAAGCTAAGGTCGTTCCTGGATCAGTGAATGAAGGGCGCCCTTTAGGCGCCCTCATTGTTATGGCAGTCGCAATGCGTAAGCTCCGATATGTGATCTACAAGATCACTTTCCCGAACGGAAAGATTTACGTTGGCAAAGACATTGGCGAACCGGGCCATTCGCTGCGGTATTTCGGATCATGGAACAATGAAACAGTCGAAGCTGATTTCACAGTTGAAGAATTAAGGAGCTTTGTGATCAGAAAGGACATCCTCTTCGAAAGTGAGGACAAGTCATTTGTCTCCCAGAGGGAAGGCGAGTTCATTCGGCTACTGAGATCAAATGAGCCCGAAATTGGCTACAACAGGTCTCATCGGACAAGAAGTCGACGATAGGAGCCGTAGGCGTAGGGTGGGTGGAACCCACCATCCGTCGCGTCATGGTGGGTTGCACCCACCCTACATTTCCCCCTCTCACGCTGGCGGCGGCACCGTCGCCTCCCAAGCCTCGCCCATCGCCAGGATGCAGGCCGTGCCGGTGGCGTAGCTCTGCACCAGCGTCCAGTCGCCTGACGCCTCGGTCCAGACCTCCAGCACCGCCTCGCCATCGCGCAGGCCCGCGCCTGCGACCTCGGCCCCCCGCATCCGCACCAGAAGCTCGGACCGGGGCAAGCAGATCACCTCGGCAATCGGGGTTTCTGCCGCAACGGGACCAGCTACGGGGATGGCAAGCACTGACAGAAGGATGAGTCGTGTCCACATACGCAGAATCGTAACACGCGTATGACGGTTTCCGTTCGGCTTTTTTCACGCGAGGGCACCATTCCTGCCGAGCTGTCCCGGGCGATCCTCGGCCGACCAGCACGCACACCCCCCGAACCTGTGACCAAGCGACCAGTTGTCTGCACGGCCAAGGTGTGTTGATGTGATGCCAGCATCGGGGGCGGTCCAGCCCCACCTTGGAACACCTGACCGGGATGGAACAACCATGACCCTGCGCCGCCACCTTCTTCCCGTCCTTCTGGCAGCCGGACTTGCGGCCAGCCCCGCCGCCGCCTTCCAGGCGCAGAACAACTTCACCGTCCGCCAGCTTGACAACACCCGGTTCGAGGTCTTGTCGCGCGGCGGGCTCAGCAATTCGGACGCCTGGTGCGCCGCCGGAGATTTCGTGATCCGCAGCCTGCGCCTGCCGCGCAACACCCAGATCTGGCGCATCTCGGAGCCGCCGCGCGGCAGCGGCCAAAGCATCGTCTTCTCGCTCTCCTCGCAGGGCGCCACCAGCACGACCGGTCTTGCCAGCTTCGGTGGTGGTGCGTCAGTCAGTGCGAACCACGGCCAGAACATCTGTTCCGGTCTGCGCGACCTTCGGCGTTCGCGCTAGACCGCTGCGCGCGCCGGCCCTGAGTCCCCGCCGCCACACCCCGGCCCCCATATGCTGGGGTGTGAACATTGCACTTCCCGAAATGCACGGCCTGCCCCTATAGTCAGTGTAGGAACCGGGGGAAACACCCGGTCCTTGAGGTGGGACAACATGAAGGAGGGGGCCGATGCGCTGCCCATTCTGCGGCAACATCGATACGCAAGTGAAGGATTCGCGGCCCGCGGAGGATCACGTCTCGATCCGCCGCCGCCGCTTTTGTCCGGCCTGCGGCGGGCGCTTCACCACGTATGAACGCGTCCAGCTGCGCGATCTTGTGGTGATCAAATCCTCGGGCAAGCGCGAGGATTTCGACCGCACGAAGCTGGAGCGCTCGATCCGGATTGCGATGCAGAAGCGCCCGATCGACCCCGAGCGGATCGATCAGATGATCTCCGGCATCGTGCGGCGGCTGGAATCCCTGGGCGACACCGACATCCCGTCAAAGACCATCGGCGAGATCGTGATGGAAAGTCTCGCCCGGATCGACACGGTGGCCTACGTCCGGTTTGCGAGCGTCTACAAGAACTTCCAGACGGCGGATGACTTCGACGGCTTTGTGTCCGAGCTTCGGCCCGGAGCCGCCGGGGAAGAGTGACCGCGCGGCCTGAAGATGCCGAACACATGGCCCACGCCTTGCGCCTTGCCGCGCGGGGCCTGGGCAATGTCTGGCCGAACCCTGCGGTTGGCTGCGTCATCGTCCGGGACGGGATCATTGTCGGTCGCGGCTGGACGCAACCAGGCGGCCGCCCCCATGCCGAGGTGTGTGCGCTGGAACAGGCCGGGCCGCTGGGCGAAGGCGCCACCGCCTATGTCACCCTGGAGCCTTGCGCCCACCATGGTCACACTCCTCCATGTGCCGAGGCCCTGATCGCCGCCCGCGTCGCCCGAACCGTGACCGCCCTCACCGACCCCGACCCCCGCGTGTCCGGCCGCGGCCACGCTCGTCTGCGCGCCGCCGGGATCGACGTGACCGAAGGCGTCCTGGCCCCGGAAGCGACCCGGCTCAACGCCGGCTTCCTCAAGCGGGTGACAAGAGGCCTGCCCTTCGTCACCCTGAAACTTGCCGCCAGCCTCGACGGTCGCACGGCCACCGCCACGGGCGAATCGCGCTGGATAACCGGCCCGGAGTCTCGCCGCAGGGTCCATGCCATGCGCCTTTGCCACGACGCCGTCATGGTCGGGTCCGGCACCGCGCTTGCCGACGACCCGGACCTCACGGTCCGCGACATGGGCGCGGTCCGGCAGCCGGTCCGTATCGTCCTCGACCGGGTGCTTCGCCACTCCTGCGAAAGCCGGCTTGGTCGCACCGCACGCGAATGCCCTGTCTGGATACTTCACAGCCCCTCCGCTTCTGAAGCGGCGCGCAAGGCTTGGAGGGACACCAACGCCAGCCTTCACGAAATCCCGGAAGCCATGGGGCATCTTGACCTGCAAGCCGCCCTGAGGTTGCTGGCCAGGGAGGGCCTGACCCGCATCCTTAGCGAAGGCGGCGGCACAGTGGCCGCGGCGTTGGTCAGGGCAGGTCTGGTGGATGAACTGGCGTGGTTCAGCGGGGGGGTGCTGATCGGAGGCGACGGGCATCCGGCATTGGCACCGATCGGTTTGGAATCCCTAAGTCAGGCGCCCAGGCCAAGCCTTCGCGACTCTCAAACTCTTTGCAATGACGGCTGGTCGACCTGGATACTGTAGGTGCGCTGCAGTCAGGTGCTTGCGGTCCCGTTCCAAAGATACTGCGGTTTTTGTCCCGCGAATACAATCAGTTAGTCCATGTGGATGAGCCAGCCAACTCCGTTTGTCTGCCGCACCAGGACCTGGCTTGCCTCTCAAACCAATCTTGCCCCCTCCACCGCCGCGCGCACGAAATCCGCGAACAGCGGATGCGGGGCGAAGGGTTTCGACTTCAGCTCGGGGTGGAACTGTACGCCGATGAACCAGGGATGGTCCCTGACCTCGACGATCTCGGGGAGTTTGCCGTCCGGCGACATGCCGGAGAAGATCAGTCCGCATTTTTCCAGCTGGTCGCGGTACTGGATGTCGACCTCATAGCGATGGCGGTGGCGTTCCTCGATCACGGTCGTGCCGTAGATCCGGGCGACCGCGCTGCCGTCCTTCAGGTTCGCGGTATAGGCCCCCAGCCGCATCGTGCCGCCCTTGGCGTCGTCGGCCTTGCGCCGCACCGTGTGGTTGCCCTGCACCCATTCCTTCAGGTGATAGACAACCGGGGTGAAGCGCTTTTCGCCCGCCTCGTGGTCAAACTCCTCGGACCCGGCGTCCTCGATGCCGACAAGGGTGCGCGCGGCTTCGATCACCGCCATCTGCATGCCAAGGCAGATGCCAAGGTAGGGGATCTTCTTTTCGCGGGCGTAGCGGGCAGCCTTGATCTTGCCTTCGGTGCCGCGTTCGCCAAAGCCGCCGGGGACCAGGATGGCGTGGAAGTTCTCCAGCCAGGGCGCGGGATCCTCGCGTTCGAAGATCTCTGCGTCGATCCATTCGGCGCGCACTTTCGTCCGGTTCGCCATGCCGCCATGGGTCAGCGCCTCGGCGATGGATTTGTAGGCGTCCTCAAGCTGGGTGTATTTGCCGACGATCGCCACCCGCACTTCGCCTTCGGGGTGGGTGATGCGGTCCATCACATCCTCCCAGCGCGCAAGGTTCGGCTTTGGCGCGGGGGTGATGCCGAAGGCGTCCAGCACGGCCTGATCCAGCCCCGCGCGATGGTAGGCGAGGGGGGCCTCGTAGATCGTCTTCAGGTCATAGGCTGGGATGACGGCCGACTTGCGGACATTGCAGAAAAGCGCGATCTTTTCCAGCTCGCGTTCCGGGATCGGGTGCTCACTGCGGCAGACAAGGATATCGGGCGCAAGGCCGATGCTTTGCAGTTCCTTGACCGAATGCTGGGTGGGCTTGGTCTTCAGCTCACCGCTGGCGGCAAGATAGGGCAGCAGCGTCAGGTGCATCAGGATCGACTGGCCGCGCGGGCGTTCATGGATGAACTGGCGGATGGACTCAAAGAACGGGAGACCCTCGATGTCGCCGACCGTGCCGCCGATCTCGCACAGCATGAAATCGACCTCGTCATCGCCGATGCGGAGGAAGTCCTTGATCTCGTTGGTGACGTGGGGAATGACCTGGATCGTCTTGCCAAGGTAGTCGCCCCGGCGTTCCTTTTCCAGCACGTTGGAATAGATCCGGCCGGACGAGATGCTGTCGGTCTGGCGGGCATGCACGCCGGTGAAGCGTTCGTAATGGCCCAGGTCAAGGTCGGTCTCGGCACCATCGTCGGTGACGAAAACCTCGCCATGCTCGAAGGGCGACATCGTGCCGGGGTCGACGTTGAGGTAGGGGTCAAGCTTGCGCAGCCGGACGGTGTAGCCGCGGGCCTGCAAAAGCGCGCCCAGGGCGGCAGAAGCAAGGCCTTTGCCAAGGGAAGACACCACGCCGCCGGTAATGAAGATGTAACGCGCCACGCAATGGCCCCCGTGTTTTCAACGCGCGATTCGGGTCGGTGGAATCGCAGCACCACGGGAGCAGACCTATAGCGACTCTCGCACCGATAGGCAACGCCTGGTCAGCTAGATCATGCGGGCGTTGTGGGACGAAATCCCATAGCTTGTAGGATCAGGGGTTGGTTGCGGGTGCGGCAGGCGCCGCTGGTTCATCCGCGCGCGGGGCCGTCGCAGGAGCGTCGCCCGTGGATGGGGGCAGAAGGTTGCCCGAAAGGCCGGGCGTTGCCGGTTCCCCGGTCGCGGCATCTTCGGTGGCCGGCGCCGCCGCTTCGGTGTTCAGGCTGTCCACAACCGACCCAGACTGATCGCCGCGGGTGGCAAGGATCGTCAGCGTGATCGAGGTCACGATGAAGCAGCCGGCCAGAAGCCAGGTCAGTTTGGTCATCGCCGTGGCCGCACCCCGGGCCGACATGGACCCGCCGCCGCCTCCCATGCCCAGTGCTCCGCCCTCCGAGCGTTGCAGAAGCACGACCCCGATCAACAGAAGGGCAAGGATCAGGTGGACGGTGAGAACGACGTTTTCCATGGGCTTCCTGGCCAAGTTCCGGGGCGGCTGACGCGCCTATCTAGGCGGAAGGGGGCCGGGGTGCAAGGGGTGGGCGTGGGCCGGGCGACGAAGCGCGCGACCGCATGTCCTGTGGGGTCAGCCCGCGTCCGGTCGGGCGAATAGCCAGCCCCAGACCAGCGCGGCAAGAAGCGCCCCGGCACCTTGCGCCAGGATGAAGCCGGGGGCCGAGGCCGGGGCAATGCCGGCAAAGCTGTCGGACAGGGTGCGCGCCAGGGTCACGGCCGGGTTGGCGAAGGACGTCGAGGCGGTGAACAAGTAGGCGGCGGTGATCGTCAGGCCGACAAGCCAGGGGATCGCCGCCGGCGCGAAAGCCAGCCCGCCAAGGATCGCGCCGATCAGGGTGAATGTGGCGACGACTTCCGACAGGAGCTGCCCGGTGCCACCGCGGATCGTGTCCGAGACCGAAACCGGCGCAAGGTCGAACATCAGGTTGGCAAGGACGGCCCCGGCAGCGCCTCCGGCGACCTGTGCCAGGCTGTAGGGGGCAAGCCGGGACCAGGGCAGGCTGCGGCGCAGCGCCATGACCAGACTGACGACCGGGTTGAAATGCGCGCCCGAAAGCGGGCCAAGGATGGTAATCAGGACGACCAGAACAGCCCCGGTGGCAAGCGTGTTGCCCAGCAGGGCAAGGCCAACGGACCCGCCGGAAAGACGCTCGGCCATGATGCCTGACCCGATCACCGTCGCCACAAGAAGTGCGGTGCCAATCGCCTCGGCCGCCAAAGCGCGCTGCATCAGGGGTGGCCTGCGGCGAGGTCGACCGTCTCGCCGTCTTCCTTGGTGAAGGTTCCGGTCGCGGGCGGAAGCAGCGCCAGCACCGCTTCGGACGGACGGCACAGGCGCACGCCCTTGGGGCTGATGACCAGCGGGCGGTTGAGCAGGATCGGATGCGCCGCGACCGCCTCCAGAAGCTGGTCGTCGGTCAGGGCCGGATCGCCCAGACCCAGTTCGACAAAGGGCGTGCCCTTTTCCCGTAGAAGCGCGCGAAGCGGCTGTCCGGCGCGCCCGGCCAGCGCAAGGATCATCCCGCGAGTGGGCGGGGTTTTCAGATACTCGATCACATGCGGTTCCACCCCGGTGGCCCGGATCAGGTCCAGGGTATTGCGCGAGGTGCCACAGGCGGGGTTATGGTAGATGATCACGTCCATGGATTAGCGCGATACGTCGGAATTGTAACGGATGCATGTCGGCGGTGCCAAGCGCCAGAGAGAGGGCGTAGCATCAGCCGTCGACTTCGTCGGTGGTCTGCTGGCCGGAAAGCCGCTGGCGAAGAATGGACCAGGACATGCCGACACCAAGGATCAGCGACAGCGCGAAAGTTCCAAGCCAGATGTTGAGGGATGAGTTGTCGTAGTCCAGCAGGCCCCAATCGGTCAGCACCCAAAGCCCGGCGGCAAAGATAGCGGCAATCACGATCGCCCCCAGAAGGCCGATGGAACGCATGGTGGCCACCAGATAGACCATCGCGATGACGGCAAGAATCAGGCCAACGAACACGATCAGCGAGGTCTGTTCGTCCCAGCCCTGCCGAACCCAGGTGACATAGTTCCAGCGCGTCGGATTGAAGATCGCGGCGAGCAGAACGAAAGCGCCAAGCCAGCGCAGAAGAATGCCCATGATGTGGCCTTTCACAAAGCGGTCCCGCAAGGGGTGGCAAATGGGGCCGGACTTGTCCAGAGTTTCAGGATGGACGCGCTTTACAACGATCCCGCCCTCGCACGGTTCTACGACTGGGACTGTCCCTGGACACCCGATCACGACTGGTTTGCGTCGCTGGTCCAGGGATCGGTTCTGGACCTAGGCTGTGGCACGGGAATGTTCGCCGCGGAAATGGCCATGCGCGGGCACCCTGTGACGGGCGTTGATCCGGCCCGGCCGATGCTGGACATCGCCCGCGCTCGGGAGGGTGGCCGGCAAGTCACCTGGGTCGAGGCAGATGCGCGCAGGCTGGACCTTGGGGTGCGGTTCGAAACGGTCTTGATGATCGGCCATGCTTTTCAGACACTTCTGACGCCAGATGGCCGGGCCCTGGTGCTGGCGACGATCGCGCGGCATCTCGCTCCGGGCGGGAGGTTCTTTTTCGACAGCCGCAATCCAGAGGCCCGGGAATGGGAAAGCTGGGGCGAGGTCGACACGCGCAAGACGCGGTCGCATCCGCAGTTCGGGCGGGTCGAGCGGTGGAACACGGCGCACTGGGAGGCCGTCCGGGCCGTCGTCGCCTATGAGACGCATTATCTGCTGCCCAGTGGCGATGCAGTTTTCGCGCGGTCAAAAATTTCCTTCCCAAGCTTCGGTGTGCTCGAGACAGAAATAATGGCCGCGGGGCTGCAGGTTCAGCGTTGGGCGGGCGATCCGCTGGGGGGCCCGCTGCAGTCGGGCTGCCCGGATCTCATTCCTGTCGGCGGGCTGGCCTGAGGCGTTTTCGCTGTTCCCCTGACGCCACGGCCCGTCTATAGCTGCGTCGGTTTGCAAAGCCGAGGGAGTATGTCATGGCCAATGTCGTCGTCGTGGGCGCCCAATGGGGCGATGAGGGCAAGGGCAAGATCGTCGATTGGCTGTCCGAGCGCGCCGATGTGATCGCGCGGTTTCAAGGCGGTCACAACGCCGGCCATACGCTGGTGATCGACGGCAAGGTCTACAAGCTGAGCCTTTTGCCCAGCGGCATCGTGCGGTCGGGTCGGTTGTCGGTGATCGGCAATGGCGTGGTGGTCGACCCCTGGCATCTTGTGGCCGAGATCGACAAGCTGCGCGCCCAAGGG
>JANOER010000263.1:0-5720 GCA_031441285.1 Rhodobacterales bacterium | reverse complement strand
CCCGTACGCCACGGTGCCGAACGCTTCGCGGAGCCAGTGCGAGTCGGTGAAGCCAGAGCACTGTCGGAGATGAACAAGGCGCTGTCGGCCCCGCAGGGCTTCAGCGAATACGCGCCCAAGATCGAGACGCTGACCATCCCCACCGACAAGATCCGCGAAGTGATCGGGTCGGGCGGCAAGGTGATCCGCGAGATCGTCGAAACCTCGGGCGCCAAGGTCGACATCAACGACGACGGCGTGATCAAGATCGCCTCTTCGGACGCCAATGCGATCAAGCGCGCTTATGACATGATCTGGTCGATCGTGGCCGAGCCGGAAGAGGGCAAGGTCTACACCGGCAAAGTGGTGAAACTGGTCGATTTCGGCGCTTTCGTGAACTTCTTCGGCAAGCGGGACGGTCTGGTGCACGTCAGCCAGATTTCTTCCAAGCGGTTGAACCATCCGAACGAGCTGCTGAAGGAAGGCCAGGAAGTGAAGGTCAAGCTTCTGGGCTTCGACGATCGCGGCTAGGTGCGCCTTGGTATGAAGATGGTCGACCAGGAGACTGGTGAGGAAATCACCGAGAAGGCTGAAGCCGAGGGCTGAGGTCGTCGCAGAAGAAACAGGAAGGCCCCGGGCAAACCCCGGGGCCTTTTGCTTTGCGGACTTGCAAGAGCCGGTCGGGTGAGTTAAGTTATATTATAACATAACTAGCGAGTGCTAAATGCCCGACTCCCGCCTGCCCGTCACCGTGCTTTCCGGTTTTCTCGGGGCCGGAAAGACTACGCTTCTGAACCACGTCCTGAACAATCGAGACGGTCGGCGTGTCGCGGTCATCGTAAACGACATGTCTGAGGTCAACATCGACGCCGACCTGATCCGCGAGGGGACCGAGCTTTCCCGGGCCGAGGAGAAGCTGGTCGAAATGACCAACGGCTGCATTTGCTGCACGCTTCGCGACGACCTTCTGACCGAAGTCCGCCGCCTCGCCGCCGAGGGCCGCTTCGACTACCTCATGATCGAAAGCACCGGGATCGCCGAGCCGATGCCCGTGGCGGCGACATTTGATTTCCGCGATGAGGCGGGCGATAGCCTGTCTGACGTTGCGCGATTGGACACCATGGTGACGGTTGTCGATGCGATCAACCTTCTCAACGACTTTGCCAGCCATGATTTCCTAGCTGACCGTGGCGAAAGCCTGGGCGAGGGGGATGAAAGGACCCTCGTCAACCTTCTGACCGAGCAGATCGAATTCGCCGATGTGGTTATCCTGAACAAGATCGGTGATGCCGGCCCCGAACGCGCAGACGCCGCCCGCAAGATCATCAAGGCGCTGAACCCCGATGCCCGGCTGATCGAAACGGACCACTCCATTGTCGATCCGGACGCAATCTTCGACACAGGCCTGTTCGACTTCGACCGTGCCGCCGAGAACCCGCTTTGGGCCAAAGAGCTTTATGGCTTCGCCCATCATACGCCCGAGACCGAGGAATACGGCATCTCCTCCTTCGTTAATCGTGCCCGAGAGCCGTTTCATCCGGGTCGCATCCATTCCTTTCTGAACGGCGATCTGCGAGGCGTGATCCGCGCCAAGGGGCATTTCTGGATCGCCAGCCGCCCGAACTGGGTTGCCGAGTTTTCGCTTGCCGGAGCGGTCTCATCAGTCAGCCCACTGGGCGGATGGTGGGCAAGCGTGCCGAAAGATCGCTGGCCCACCCACCCCGACGCGCTGAAAGAAGTGGCCTCGAAGTGGCAAGACCCCTGGGGTGACCGTCGGCAAGAGATCGTTTTCATCGGTCACGGAATGGACGAAGCAGCGATCCGCGCCCGCCTGGATGCGGCCCTCATCGCCGCAAGCATCTTTACGCCCGAGGCATGGACCGGCTTTCCCGACCCTTTCCCAACCTGGAAACGCAAGGCGGAATGAACCGGAACCTCTCCTCTCCCCGCGCCCACTGGCGGGCGGCGGACCCAATGGCCGCCTACGATCGCCTTCCCCGCGATCTCAGGGTCTGGCTGGCCGAGGCTGCGCTTCCATGGAGCGCGGCCTCGGTCCTTCGGCTTTGGGAGCGGGCGCTGCGCGAGACCGGCTGCGCGCAAGCCGCTAGGGCGCGCCTGGCCCGTGCCGAAGCAAAGGCCCTCGCGCGTGAGGCGGCGAGGGTCTGGGGTCAAAGCTATCCGACGCTTCAGGCAGGCGACTTCGCAAACCGCAGATAGGGCAGCTTGATGTCCAGCTCACCAAACCGCTCCGTCGCCTGCTCGTTCGACAAGGCCAGCGCCACGATCACATCCTGACCCGGCACCCAGTTTGCCGGGGTGGCCAGAGGCACGCCATCGGTCATGCGCACGGCGTCAAGTGCGCGCAGGATTTCCGCGAAGTTGCGGCCGATGGACATCGGGTAGGTCATCGACAGGCGGATCTTCTTGTCCGGCCCGATGATGTAGACAGTCCGCACCGTGGCCGAATTGGCCGGCGTGCGGCCTTCGGTCGGCAGGTAGAAATCGGCGGGCAGCATGTCATAGGCCTTGGCCACGGTCAGGCTGGTGTCGTCGATGATCGGAAATTCAGCGGGGGCGCCGCCGAACGATTCGATGTCGCGCATCCACTTGCCGTGGTCCGAGACGCTGTCGACCGACACGCCGATCACCTTGGTGTTGCGCTTCTTCCACTCGGCCGCAAGCTGCGCGACGGCGGCGAATTCGGTGGTGCAGACCGGCGTGAAGTCACGCGGGTGGCTGAAGATGATGCCGTAGCTGTCGCCCAGCCAGTCATGGAACCGGATCGTGCCGGCGGTGCTTTCGGCGGTGAAGTCAGGGGCAATGTCATTGATGCGGACGGCCATGGGAACCTCGCTATGGGGTGTCGGATCGATGCTGAACATATGGGATGCGGAACAACGTATCACCCCCTTGCGGTCATGTCGGGTGAAATAGGAACGGCATTCCAGTTTCTGCGGCCGCGAGATGACGAACTTCCCGATCTTTCGGGCGTCTGGGTGGCGGCGTTCAGTCGAAGGTTCCCGACACCCGGCCCAGCAGCATGAAGGCCCGCGCGGTGCGGGTGTCGCCAAGATCGGCCAGTTCAGAGTCGGTGGCGTTCGGCTCGAACGCGGCGACGGTCTTGTCGAAGCTGCGCAGGAAATGGTGCGCCGCGTCGCGAAACACCGGGTCCGCCTTCATCCGCCCGGCTGTCAATGCCAGCGAGGTGCGGTCACGGATCCCCCCCAGCCCGGCGATCGACCGGCCCCGTTCGCCCGCCGCAAACCGCCGCCAGAGGTCCGGGCGCGACAGGTCGGGCTTGAGGTCGTCCATGTAGATGCCGTCCTGACTGAGCAGGGTCAGCACGTCCTGCGCGGCGCGGATCAGCTTGGCGACGGTGCGGTCCTCCAGCGCCAGACGCAGAGAGCGAAAGCCCTCCTTGTCCTCGGGCGATTCCGGAAACTGCAGCGCGCGGATGAAATCGGCCACAGAAACCGGCGCGCGCGCTTCGTCAGCCGGCGTGCCAAGGGCAAGGGCAGTCTGTTCGGCAGTCTGATCGGGCAGCGGCTGCGCCAGCGCCGCCTTGCGGTCGGCCGATGGCACGCTTAGCCCCGCGTCCCGGCGCGAGGTGAAGGTGGCCAGCACGGTTTCCGCCTGTCGCGAGACGGCGGCGATCTCGTCGATCTTGCGCTCGACCGACGGCTTCATTCCGGTGGTCTGGATCTGCCCCTGTGCCTGAACATAGCTTGCGCGCATCGCATCGACCGACGCCTGCAGCCGCGCTGCCTCGGCCCGAAGCTCGCGGACTGATCGCAAGGTGACGACGACGACCCAGATCAGTGCCAGCGGCAGGAAGACCATCAGAAGCGTCATCATCAGCCCGAAGGTCTGCGCGTCGCTGCCGGCCGGGGCGATCAGCACATAAGACAGGATCAGCACGACCCAGATCAGGCTGAGCAGCACACCTGCAACTTCAGGTCCGCGACCGAACGTCTGTGCCGGGGTCACCGGAGAGGCCCCGAGTCCGGGATCCTTCCGGTGCGGCGGCTGTGGAGGATTCATCAGGGGATTCCCTGATCAGACATAGCGGATGGACAGGATTTCGTAGGACCGGGTTCCGCCGGGGGTCTTCACTTCGACGCTGTCGCCGCTGTCCTTGCCAATCAGGGCGCGCGCCAGTGGCGAGCGGATGTTCAGCAGCCCGTTCTCGATATCGGCTTCGGATTCGCCGACGATCTGATAGGTCTTCTCGTCACCGTTGTCTTCGTCCGAAAGCGTGACCGTCGCGCCGAACTTGATCGGCCCGGACAGACGGGTCGGGTCGATGACATCGGCCTTCGACAGGATGCCCTCAAGCTCCTTGATGCGGCCCTCGACGAAGCCCTGCTTTTCGCGTGCGGCATGATACTCGGCGTTCTCGGAGAGGTCGCCATGATCGCGCGCCTCGGCGATGTCGCGGATGATTGCGGGGCGGTCCACCGTCTTCAGTTGTTTCAATTCGCTATCCAGCGCATCGAAACCGCGCCGGGTCATCGGGATCTTGTCCATCTGCCTTCCACTTCAAAAGAAGAAGCCACGGGCCGGGGTGCGGCCCATGACTTCCGTCGTCGGCAAGCAAGAGACCCGATAGACCCTGCAATTGCAAGGGGGATGCCGGGCAAGGGTGGCGCACTGTCGCCGAAGAGACAGAAAGTTCCCTGTCCGGACGGCTGGCCGGTTTGATGCTGCGTCATGGTTGACGTCGTGGCTTGGCTCGGGCAACAGGATCGCACAAAAAGCCAGCGTTTCGGGACGGTGACCCCGTCGGGGAGGGACAAGCGATGACAGCGTTCCAGCGCGAGAAGATGGATTATGACGTGGCAATGGTGCTCAACATCCTGCTGTTCTTCATCGTGGCCGTCGCCGGCTTCGGCATCCTGGCGATCTTCTACATGATCGTCGTTGAGAAGACCCGCGACATCGGCATACTCAAGTCGCTGGGCGCCTCGGGACGCGGCATCATGGGCATCTTTTTGGCCTACGGATTGAGCCGGGGTATCGTCGGCGCCGGCGCCGGCACATTGCTGGGCGTCTTGTTTTCGTCGCATATCAACGAGGTGGCCGACGTGCTGGAACGCATCCAGGGCTCGCCCGTGTTCGACCCCTCGGTGTATTTCTTCGACAAAATTCCCACGGAAATCAACCCGTGGACGATCGCATGGATCACCGCTGGCGCCGTCGGTATTGCCGTATTGGCCAGCGTGCTTCCGGCGCGCCGGGCCGCGCGGCTGCACCCGGTGAGAGCGTTGCGTTGGGAGTAGAGTGCTTCGACCAAGCTTGCGTAACGAACGAGTAAGACCATGACCAAATTTGCCGCCGAACCCTCGCCGACGATCGCTACGCCGTGGATTTCGCCACGGCGCGTGGCCGAGCCGCCGCGCGCCTTGGCGCCGCACGCTGTGCCGGCGCCCCCGGCCCGGACGCTCGCTGAAATCGAGAAACGCTCGGCGCAAACTCCGGACGTGCGACCGACTCCAGCTCCCACGCAAAACTACGCCACGGCGTCAGTCTCTGCAGCCCCGGTGCAGATGGCCTGCCGCGGGCTTTTCAAGAGCTATCGCAAAGGCCAAATCGGCATTCCCGTGTTGCAGGGCATCGACTTTGAGGTCCGCCAGGGCGAGTTCGTCGCCGTCATCGGCCAGAGCGGCTGCGGCAAAAGCACGCTCCTCCACTTGCTAGGAACGCTCGACCAACCCGATGCCGGCGAAGTTCACTTCGAAGGC
>JANOER010000262.1:0-5024 GCA_031441285.1 Rhodobacterales bacterium | reverse complement strand
GCGAAAGTCGCCGACATCGCGCGGGATCGGCTGTTCGGCCAGTGCGTTGAAAAGGCGATAGAACGCGTTTGCCGACCGGGCTTTCAGCCAGCTGTCTCCGTCGCGGCGCGCGCGGCGGGCGTTGACGATCATTGCTCCGGCCTGCCACTTGGCGATCATCTGGGTAATGACCTCGGGCGGGTCTTGCAGGTCCACATCCAGCGGGATTACCGCATCCCCGGTCGCATGGGTCAGGCCGGCGATCAGGGCGGCTTCCTTGCCGAAGTTGCGCGACAGGTTGACCAGCGAGATGTCGTTGCGCTGGGCCGCCGCGGCCAGAATCACCCGTTCGGTCGCGTCCCGGCTGCCATCGTTGACGAACAGGATATCGAAGGTCGCGACCGCTGCGTTGGCAAGCATGACCTCGGTCGCCCGGTCCAGAAAGACGGCGATGCTGTCCTCTTCGTTCAGGACCGGAATGATCAGCGTGACGCGCGGCAAGGGCTTTGCCATGCCGGGGACAGTCTGCTCGGCAGTGAATTGAACGACTTCCGCTTTGGTTTTCATCGAATTGCCTTGTCGCCCGGCCCTGATCCAGGCCGGAGTCAGCGTTTCCTGGACGGCAAAAGTATGGCAGGTCAGGGGTGATTGAAAGGAATAATGCAACCAGGCCAGGCGGGCTTGCCGGCAGGAAGGACCGGCCAGCAAGCGGCGATGTCGCTGGCTGCGCGGTTGGCCATGCCGGCCCGAAGACAATCTCGCGCACATTGACGGTGCGCCGGCGGATTTCTGTGCCTGTCCCGGCAAGCCGTCGCCCCGGACCTGCCCGCCTTGCCCGATGGCGCGACAATGATCGCCAGGGCCGGCAAGGCCGTGGCAGGCCCGATGCCAGAGGATGCCGTGGTGGTGGACAAAGGCCCGCAGGGCCTTGATGAGTGGCCGCCTTTCAACACTTGGGCGCAAGTCACTCAGCCCGCGACCGGGTTCAGCGCCTTGTTGTACGGGTGCCACTCGGTGATGTCGGGGTAGTGCCGCTTGCGCCAGGCCTTCACGCGACGGTTCATCATCCGCTTCCAAAAGGGCGGCACCATGGCGGCCATGGTCATCAGCGGATAGCCGAAGGGCAGTTGCGGCGCCTGATCCTGCGGGTAGGTCTGCAGCACGGGAAACCGGCGGTCCGGCTTGAAGTGGTGGTCGGAGTGCCGCTGCAGGTTGATCAAGAGCCAGTTCGACGCCCGGTGCTCGGCGTTCCAGCTGTGATGCGGCTGGACATGTTCGTATCTGCCATCCCCAAGATGGCGGCGGGTCAGGCCGTAATGTTCGATGTAGTTCACCAGCTCCAGCTGCCAGATCGCGGTGAAGGCCTGCACCAGAAAGAGACCCAGCCCGGCCCATCCGCCAAGCCCCAGCGCCAGCAGCAGAAACGCGCCTTGCAAGACCGCGTAGCGCCAGAACGGGTTCGACCGGTGGTGCCAGGGCAGCGTCCGGCGCGCCAGCATTGCCGCCTCGGCTGCCCAAGCGGATTGCGGGCAGGATAACAGCACGCGCGGAAAGAAACGGTGAAAGCCTTCGTTGTAGCGCGCGGTCACCGGGTCGCGCGGCGTGGCGACATGGATATGGTGGACGCGCAAATGTTCCGAGCGGAAATGCGAATAAAGCACGCTGGCAAGCAGAAGGTCGCCCAGCCAGCGCTCCAGCCGCGACTTCTGGTGCATCAGCTCATGCGAGTAGTTGATCCCGATCGTCCCAGACACGACGCCCATGCCGAAGAAAAGCGCAAGGCGTTCCGCAAGGCCAAGGTGATCGGCGCGCGGGACATACCACAGCATTGCGATCAGCAGGCTGACCTGCACCGGGAACCACAGCAACGTGATCGCGCGGTGCCAGGCAAGCCTGTCCTCGGGCGTTTGCGGGTCGGGGTTGGCGGTTTGCAGGCCGGTCAGCGCATCCAGAAGCGAAAAGAGCCCCCAGGTGGCCAGTGGAAGCAGCGCCACGGTCCAGCCGCCGTGAAGCATCCCGATCAGGGCAAGGGGCGGCAGGCCGAGGGACAGCCAGAACGGCAAGGCGGAGGGAAGCGGGCTCATGCCCGGAACCTACTGCGGGATGGTCGTCGGCGGAAGAGGTATGCGCCGGCTGCCGCCACCCATGGCAACGATTTTTCTGCGAAAAATCCCGGGTGTGCGGCGGGGCTAGGGGTGAACGGCGCTGCGGGCAAGATCATAGGCCTTGCGCATGACCGTGGGCAGGTCGGATGGCCGGAACGCGGCACGGGTGGTCCAGGTGCCGCGCGCGGTCACCCCGTCGATGCGCGCGACACGGACGCTCAGGATCAGATGGAAATGGGTGAAGGTATGGCGCACTTCGCCGATCTCCTGCCAAGTGGCATCGGCCGGGGCTTTGCCGTCCGACCCATCCCAGCCGTCGCCGGGGATCCCGAGCATGCCACCGAGAAGCCCCTTGTCCGGGCGTCTTTCCAGAAGAAGCGCCCCGTCACGATGCCCAAGCCACAGCGTCCCGCGGCGCAGCGGCTTCGCCGGCTTGGGCGACTTTCTTGGCAAGTCGGCCGCGACGCCTGCGGTGCGGGCCTTGCAGGCATGGGACCATGGGCAAAGGCCGCAGGCAGGACTGCGCGGCGTGCAGATCGTGGCACCAAGGTCCATCACCGCCTGCGCGTAGTCTCCGGGGCGATCTTCGGGCGTCAGGCGCGCGGCAAGCGCGGTGAGTTCGCTCTTGGCAGCGGGCAGCGGAACCTCAACCAGGTGCAGCCGCGCCATAACCCGTTCGACATTGCCGTCCACGACCGTTGCCGGTTCATCGAAGGCGATGGCCGCGATGGCGCTGGCGGTGTAGGGGCCGATGCCGGGCAGGGTGATCAGGCCCTCGCGCGTGGTCGGGAAGCAACCGTCGTGGTCGGCCATGACGACGCGCGCGCATTTCAGCAAGTTGCGCGCACGGGCATAGTAGCCAAGACCCGCCCACTCGCCCATAACCTCGGCGTCATCGGCCGCGGCCAGCGCCGTGACCGTTGGCCAACGCGCAGTGAACCGCAGAAAGTAGCCGCGCACGGCGGCCACGGTGGTTTGTTGCAGCATCACCTCGGACAGCCAGACACGGTAGGGATCCGGCCGGATCCCCGATGCCCGGTTCTGCGGCGGGACGCGCCAGGGCATCACCCGGGCATTTCGGTCGTACCAGTCCAGCAACTGGCGGCTGAGGGAAGGGGAATCAGGCGTCATCGGAACGAAGATAGCGAGCCGCGCGGGCGGGGCCAGAGCCCGCATCACCCCAAGATCCCCGCTGCGTCACGCAATCTTTATGTGCCGTGGGGGCCTTCGGGACTGGCGGGGCGGGCGGGGTGCGGTAGAATGGGTGCTATCATGGCCAGAAAGCCCTCAGCTCCGCTGACCTCCCAGCACCGCATGCGGGGGTTCGAGCCCGCCTTCGGGCTGATGAAGGACGCGGTCCGGGCGGCCGGCGAGACGCGCGGCTTTGCCGTGGCCAGACTCCTGACCCACTGGTCCGAAGTCGCCGGTGCCGACCTTGCGGCAAAGACGCAGCCGGTGAAGATCGGCTATGGCAAGGGCGGCATGGGGGCCACGCTGACCCTGCTTGTCCGCTCTGCTGAGGCGCCGATGGTGCAGATGGCCCTGCCCGGGCTGAAGGACCGGGTGAACGCGGTCTACGGCTATGCCGCCGTCCGGCATATCCAGCTGACACAGACTGCGGCGACCGGTTTTGCCGAAGGCCAGGCTGTGTTTGCCGCACCGCCGAAGGTCGAGGCCCCCAAGGATCCCGCGATGCAGGCCAGAGCCGCCGAGGCCGCAACCGGCGTCGCCGACCCCGGCCTGCGGACCGCGCTTGAACAACTGGCGCAAAACATCTTAACTCGCCGCGCATGAAAAAGGACACCTGACGATGCTGAAACTGAACCGCCGTGCGATGATCGCCCTTGCCGCCGCCGCAACCGCCGCGATGACCCCGGCACTGGCGCAAGAGACTGGCACCGCTACGACCACGGGTATGGGCACGGGCGACGGTCCGGGCGATTTCTCGCTGGGCTCGCCCGATGCTCCGGTGAAGATCGTCGAGTACGCAAGCTTCACCTGCCCGCACTGCGCCGATTTCCACGCCAACGTGTTCAAGAGCCTGAAGGCGGACTACATTGACACCGGCAAGGTGCATTTCACCCTGCGCGAGGTCTACTTCGACCGCTATGGCCTTTGGGCCGCAATGGTCGCGCGCTGCGGTGGCGACATGCGGTATTTCGGCATCCACGACATCCTGTTCGACAAGCAGACCGAATGGGCCGCGTCGCAGGATCCGGCTGAAGTGGTGAACAACCTCAAGGCCATCGGGCTGGCGGCGGGCCTGGACCAGGCGGCGCTGGACGCCTGCCTGAACGATCAGGCCAATGCCGAGGCGCTGATCAAGCAGTTCGAGACCAACATGGCGGCCGACGCGGTCAAGGGCACCCCCACGATCTTCGTGAACGGCGCCATGCATTCGAACATGCCCTGGGAAGACCTGAAGGCCATCATCGACGCGGCATTGGCAGGCTGAGGTGGCAGCCCCGCTGGACGGCATCCGCGTCATCGAGCTGGCGCGGATTCTGGCTGGCCCCTGGGCGGGGCAGACCCTGGCCGACCTTGGCGCGGACGTGATCAAGGTCGAAGCGCCGGAAGGCGATGACACCCGGCGCTGGGGCCCGCCGTTCATCCAGTCCGAAGGCGAGACGACTGCCGCCTATTTCCATGCGACGAATCGCGGGAAACGGTCGGTCACCTGCGATTTTCGCACCATTGAGGGTCAGGAGACCGTCCGCAGGCTGATCGCGGACGCCGACGTGGTGATCGAGAACTTCAAGGTCGGCGGGCTGAAGAAATACGGGCTGGACCATGCGTCCCTGCACAAGGTCAATCCGCGGCTGCAACTCGAACTGCCTCGTCGCCGGCGGAGCGACATGGCTCGCGGCGCGGCGCTCGGGAGCACCGTTCGCCTTCGATCTTCGGCGTGGTGTCGTGCTCGCGAGTGCGGCGATCGTCGGT
>JANOER010000261.1:0-18086 GCA_031441285.1 Rhodobacterales bacterium | reverse complement strand
TCCGGCCGAAGGCGGTGCAGTGGTGGTCGAGTTCGACCTGGCCTATGGCAAGATCGACGACGACACGCGGATCGAGCGCGCCTGGCTGGACCTGATCTTCAACGACGTGGGTATGACCGGCATCACCCTGCGCGATCTGGTGGTCAGCCGCCGCCCCCGTGCCGAGCTTTAGAGGACAAGATGGCCGCTCATCCCCCCGCCCACCGTCTGACCCAGACCCGGATCGTGAATGGCGTCTGGGAAGGCGTGCTGACCGGAGCGCAAGGCGCCGGTCCCGGGGTCGAGGCCTGGCATCAGGACCGCAAGCTGGCCGGGGTCAGGGTCACTCCGGTTCCGGGGCAGGAAGGTAGCCATGCGGTCGAAGTTCCGATTCCGTCCTGGGTGGTTGCCGAAGGGGTGCAGACGGTTCTCTTGCGGGTGGGCGGCGAGGTGCTGGCGCAGTTCACCTTGATCGCCGGCGTGCCGCTGGAGGAAGACCTGCGCGCCGAGATCAGTCTCTTGCGGGCGGAGCTTGACCTTCTAAAGCGCGCCTTCCGCCGGCATTGCGCGGAAACCGCTGGCTGAGGGCACGAATTTTCTGCGAAAATTCGTGGGCGCTTCAAGGGTTTTCGGAAAGTTCAGCCCCAGGTCGGGTGAAACTTGCCTGCGGGCGACAGGGTAAAGATCTCGCAGCCGGTCGCGGTTACCCCGACCGAATGTTCAAACTGGGCCGACAGCGATTTGTCGCGGGTGACGGCGGTCCAGTCGTCGGCAAGGACCTTGGTTTCCGGACGGCCAAGGTTCACCATCGGCTCGATCGTGAAGAACATGCCTTCTTCAAGCACCGGACCGGCACCGGGGCGGCCGTAGTGCAGCACGTTTGGGGGCGAGTGGAACACCCGGCCCAGCCCGTGACCGCAGAAATCGCGCACGACCGACATGCGCTGGGCCTCGACGAAGGACTGGATGGCGTGGCCGATGTCGCCGAAGGTCTGGCCGGGCTTCACCGCAGCGATGCCAAGCATGAGGCCTTCGTGGGTGACATCGATCAGCCGTTCCGACTTGCGGGCCAGCTGGCCGGCCACATACATCCGGCTGGTGTCGCCGAACCAGCCATCGACGATCACGGTCACGTCGACATTCAGGATGTCGCCGTCGGCAAGAAGCTTCGGCCCGGGAATGCCATGGCAGACCACATGGTTCACGCTGATGCAGGACGCATGGCGATAGCCCTTGTAGCCGATCGTGGCCGAAGTGACGCCCCGGCGGAGGATTTCTTCGGTGATGAAATCGTCGATCACGGCCGTCGTCGTGCCGGGCTGGACCAGCGGCGCCACGGCATCGAGGATCTCGGCCGCAACGCGACCGGCCGCGCGCATGCCGGCGAAATCCGCGTCCTGGTGGATGCGGATGCCGTCTTTCGTGATCCGGGCGCGCTGATCGTCCAAGGTGGTCTCCTTCGTGCCCTACATAGGCATGCTGCGCGGAATTGGCCAGAGGGCGGGGTTTGAAACGCCGGAAGGCGGGGTTATACCCCGGTGAAGCAAGGAGAACGCGATGACCAATCCGACTGCGGCCATGCTGGTGATCGGCGACGAGATCCTGTCGGGCAGGACGCGCGATTCCAACACGCATTTCCTGGCGGGCGAGCTGACCCGCATCGGCATCTCGCTGCGCGAAGTGCGTGTCGTCGCCGACGTGCAGGACGAGATCGTGGCAGCGGTGCAGGCGCTGGCCGGCCGCCATGACCATCTGTTCACCAGCGGCGGAATCGGGCCGACGCATGACGACATCACCGCCGACGCGGTGGCTGCGGCGATGGGCGTGGCGATCGGGCACCGGGCGGATGCGATGGCGCTGTTGCAGGCGCATTACGACCGCGCGGGCCTTCCGTTCAACGAGGCCCGCCAGCGGATGGCGCGCATCCCCGACGGGGCCGCGCTGATCGACAACCCGGTGTCCACCGCTCCGGGGTTCAGCTTGCGCAATGTGCATGTGATGGCCGGGGTGCCGAACATCTTTCAGGCCATGGTCGCAAGTGTGCTGCCGAAACTGACCGGAGGCGCTCCGCTTCTGTCGCAGTCCTTGCGGGTCGACCGGGGCGAGGGCGAGATCGCCGGTCCGTTCGGGGCGCTGGCGGCCGAGTTTCCCGATCTGTCGATGGGGTCCTATCCCTTCATCCAGAACGCGGCATACGGATCGAACCTGGTGATCCGGGGCACCGATCCGGGCCGGATCGCCGAAGCGATGATCCGGCTGACCCGGCTATTCACATGACACCCGAGGCTTTGGCCCCCGACCTTCTGGCGCAGGTGATGGAGGCGACATGGCCTCCGGCCCGGACCTGGCGAGAAGGCCCGTTCACGCTTCGCGACGGCGCGGGCGGGGGCAAGCGCGTCTCGGCGGCCAGTTGCGAGGGCGACTGGACTGAAGAGGACCTTGCGATGCTGGACACGCGGACCGGGCGCCTGGTGCTGATCCGGGCCTTGGACCAGGCGCTTGATGCAGCCCTTGCCGCGCGGGGCTGGCGGATCGTTGACCCGGTGGTGGCCTATGCCGCCCCGGTGACGACGCTGGCAGCGGACCTGCCCCCGCTGGCTGCGTTCCCGCACTGGCCGCCTTTGGCCGTCACCCGAGCGATCTGGGACGAAGGCGGGATCGGGCCGGACCGCGTGGCCGTGATGGAGCGCGCCTCTGGCACCAGGACTGCCCTTCTGGCCCGCGATGGCGACCGCCCGGCCGGGGTGGCCTTTGTCGCCTGCCTCGGGACCGATGCGATGCTGCACGCGCTGGAGGTTCGCCCGCCGTTTCGCCGCAAGGGTGTCGGGACCACACTTCTGGTCGCCGCCGCGAACTGGGCCGCAGCCGTGGGCGCGGATCACCTGTCACTGGTGGTGACCGAGCGAAACGCTGCAGCGCGCGCGCTCTACGCTCGCCTTGGGCTGCAAGTTGTGGGACAGTATCACTACCGGATGAAGTGATCGCGGAAAGCGGCGCGGGCAGTGTGGAAAAAGATCAAGATCGTCGCCGTTTCAGGCTGGGCCCTTGGTCTGGCAGTGGCCGGTCATGCGCTGACACTGGAACTGCCGGCACCGCTTCTTGGCGAGAAGACGCGCAGCAAGGTTCCGGGCAGCTACGCCGTTCCGATCGGACCGTTTGCAGACGGGGTCGTGCCCTTCCGCACGGTCGAGGGGGCTGTCGATCAGCGGGCCTTCCGGTTGGACGCACCGGACCGCACGACGCTGGCGATCTTTGCCCCTTTGCGCGATCAGGTGCTGGCTTCGGGCTTCGAGGTGCTGCTGGATTGCGAGGCAAGGGTCTGCGGCGGGTTCGACTTCCGCTATGCGGCCGAAGTGCTGCCCGAGCCTGACATGCATGTCGATCTGGCCGACTTCCGTTTTCTGTCGGCGGTGCGCGGCGATGAGGCGGTCACGATTCTGGTCAGCCGGTCGGCGCTGTCGGCCTATGTTCAGGTCACCCGCGTGACGGCGGCTTCGGCAGCGGCCGTGGCCGACGTGGAACCGCTGCCGGTGATCGACCTTGAGGTCAATGTCTCGCGCGGGTTGGACGAGGCTCCGCTTGCCGCCGGTGGGATCGTTGAGGCACTGGACGGGATCGGGACGGCGGTGCTGGACGATCTGGTCTTCGCCAGCGGCGCCGCGACATTGGCCGAGGGCGACTATCCCTCGCTGGTGGCCATTGCCGCCTGGCTTGCGGCGAACCCGGACGGAACCGTGGCCCTGGTTGGCCATACCGACGCGTCAGGCAGCCTTGCCGCGAATGTCGCCCTGTCCGAACGCCGGGCCGAGGCGGTGGCAGAGGTGTTGATCGACCGCCACGGCGCCGACCGAGTCCGGGTTTCGGCAAAGGGCGTGGGGTTCCTGTCGCCGCGCGCAAGCAACCAGACCGAGGAGGGGCGCCAGAGAAACCGGCGGGTCGAGGTCGTGGTGACCTCGACCCGCTAAGAGAAAGCGAAGGGGGCCACCCCGACAGGGGCCAGCGTCACCAGTTGTCGGGACCCTTTTCCACATAGCGCTTGGCCAGAAAGTCGATGAAGGCCCGGACCTTCGGCTGGGTAAAGCGACCCGGCGGATAGACCGCGTAGATCCCCAGCGTTTCCACTGGCAGGCCGGTGATCGCTTCTTCCACCAGGCCTTGCCGCATTGCGTCGGCGTAAAGGAACGACGGAAGGTAGGCGATGCCAAGGCCCGACACGGCGGCGTTCAACAGGCTTTGCCCGTCGTTCACCGTCAGCCAGCCGACCGACCGGACCTGCCGCTTCTCGCCGCTGGGCGCGGTGATCTTCCAGACGTTGCCATTGGCCTGGTTGGAATAGTGCAGAAGCTTGTGGTCGTTCAGATCGTCGATCTTCATCGGCCGGCCGAACTTCTGGAAATAGGACGGAGCCCCGATCATCCGCTTGGTCGTCTCGGTCAGCTTGCGGGCACGCAGGCTGCTGTCCTCAAGCTCGCCGACGCGGATCGCCATGTCGAAGCCTTCGGAGATCAACTCGACATATCGGTTGTTCAGCACCATGTTCACTGTGATGTCGGGGTATTCCAGCAGGAAATCGCCCAGGATCGGCGACAGCAGGTTTACCCCGAAATCCGTCGCCACCGACACGCGCAGCAGGCCGGATGGTGCCGACTGCATGCTGGTGACCAGCGCATCCGCTTCGCCCGCGTCGTTCAGAACGCGGCGGGCGCGGTCGTAGTAGGCAAGGCCGATTTCGGTCGGGCTGACCCGCCTTGTGGTTCGGTTAAGCAATCTTGCCCCCAGGCGCGCTTCAAGTGCTGAAACGTGCTTTGACACCGCGGACTTGGAGATGCCCATCTTCTTTGCCGCATCGGTGAAGCCACCTTGATCCACCACTGTGGCGAAGGCCTCCATTTCGGTCAGTCGATCCATGTTTTCCTCATTGGGAACAGTCACGCCGCTTTCACAAAGGTGTCGCGGGGAAATCAGGCAGGATGGGGGCGAGCGCGCGACCTATCCGGGGTATTACGGGGGATCGTTCATGGCAGGGAAACGCAAGCGCGGGCATGAATATGAGCGGGGGCCTGCCGGACGCGGGCCTGGCGGCAGGCGGGAAAAGGGGCATCGCCCCCAGCTAGGCGGGAAAATGTTCCAGTATCGGCCCCTTGATGGCGAATAATCGCCGCTGTTTTGATAATCTTTCAACGGATAATGGAATATCCTTCCAAAAGACCCCAAGTTGCACCTGGGACGACGCATCGTTCCAAATCCAATTCTGGAAAAGAAGGAGACTTCCATGAAACGTTTTGCCCTGATCCTTGCACCACTTGCCTTTGCATCGGCGGCTCTTGCGCAGACCCTTCCGGACGTGCCCGACACCGACGGCAGCGGCAACTGGTCACTGGTCGAGCTTCAGGCCGTCTGGACGGATTTGACCGAGGACGCCTTCAAAGCCATGGACAGCACCGCCGATGGCGCGATCGACGCGGCTGAACTGCAGGCGGCGGTGGACAGCGGCTCGATTGCCTTGCCGGCCAACTGAGCCGAGGCCGAACCGTCTTGTTGCCAGCACGCCCTTTGGCAGCAAGGCACCTCCCCTCCCCCCCGTGGGGAGGGGATGGGGGTGGGGGGCGCCCATCGGGGGGTCCGATCGTCCCCCACCCCGACCCGCGGTGCTGAAAGGGTCCGGGCGCGCTCAATCAGCGAATTGTCAAAACCGGGCCGCCAGCCGCGCCGCCTGGTCGATTGCCCGCTTGGCGTCCAGCTCGGCCGCGACATCCGCCCCACCGATCAGGTGGTGGGCGATGTCGTGACGGGTCAGCTCGGCCGAAAGCCCGCGTTCGGGTTCCTGCCCGGCGCACAGCACCACGGCATCGACGGCAAGTAGTTCCGGCGCGTCGCGGTTTGGACCGTGACTGATCCACAGCCCCTCGGCCGTGATCCGTTCGTAGGTCACGCCGCCGACCATCCGGACCCCCTTCATCGCCAGGCTTGCCCGGTGGATCCAGCCGGTGGTCTTGCCAAGGCCGCGCCCCGGTTTTTCGGCCTTGCGTTGCAGAAGATGCACCTCGCGCGCGGGCGGATGCGGGGCGGGACCGGCAGGGGCAAGCCCGCCACGGTCCTGCCAGGGCGCGCTGACGCCCCATTCCGACCGCCAGAGGCCTGCGTCCAGCGTCGGGCTGGTGCCCTGATGCACCAGTGCCTCGGCCACGTCGAAGCCGATGCCCCCGGCCCCGACAACGGCGACGCGCCGCCCGACATCCGCGCCTTTCAGCACGTCGATGTAGCTGAAGACTTTCGCCCCGGCCTCGATCGGAATCCCGGGATCGCGCGGGGTAACGCCGGTGGCGATCACCACCTCGTCAAAGCCCCGCAGGTCGTCGGGGCGGGCTTCGGTGCCAAGACGAAGATCAACGTTGTCCTGCCGCAAAAGCGTGGCGAACCAGGCGACAAGGCCGTGGAACTCTTCCTTGCCCGGCACCTGCTTGGCCAGGTTCAGCTGGCCGCCCACCTCGGCCGCGCGGTCGAAAAGCGTGACCTTGTGCCCGCGACCGGCGGCGACGATCGCCGCCATCATGCCCGCCGGCCCGGCACCGACCACGGCCACGCGCTTTGGCGTGGCGGCGGGGGCATAGGTCAGCTCGGTCTCGTGGCAGGCGCGGGGGTTCACCAGGCAGGAGGTCAGCTTGCCCGAGAAGGTGTGGTCGAGACAGGCCTGGTTGCAGGCGATGCAGGGCGCGATTTCGGCAGCACGGCCAGAGGCAGCCTTGGCGATGAAGTCGGCGTCGGCCAGCCAGGGCCGGGCCATCGACACCATGTCGGCCGCCCCGTCCGCCAGCAGGGCTTCGGCGACCTCGGGGGAGTTGATCCGGTTCGAGGTGATCACCGGGATCGCGACCTCGGGCCGCAGCCGCGCGGTCAGGTGCGCGAAGGCCGCGCGCGGGACGGACGTGGCGATGGTCGGCACCCGCGCCTCGTGCCAGCCGATGCCGGTGTTGAGAACGCTGGCCCCGGCGCCTTCGATGGCCGTGGCCAACTGCACGACCTCATCCCAGCTGGACCCATCCGGCACAAGGTCGATCAGCGAGATCCGGAAGATCAGGATCGCCCCCGGCCCCATCGCGGCACGGACGCGGGCCACCACCTCGACCGCCAGGCGCATCCGGTTGGCATAGTCGCCCCCCCACCGGTCGGTGCGCCGGTTGGTGTGGGCGACCAGGAACTGGTTGAGGAAATAGCCCTCGGACCCCATCACCTCGACCCCGTCATAGCCGGCCTGAATGGCACGGGCGGCGGCGGTGGCGATGTCGGCGATCTGCTGTTCGATGCCAGCCTCGTCCAGTTCCCGCGGCGGGAACGGCGAAATCGGGGACTTGAGGGCCGAAGGGGCGACGCAGTCGGGCGAATAGGCATAGCGGCCAGCGTGCAGGATCTGCATCGCGATATGCCCGCCCGCCGCGTGAACCGCATCGGTCACCCGGCGGTGGTTGGCGATGTCGCTGTCCGAAAAGAGGCCCGCAGCCCCCGGAAACACCCCGCCTTCGCGGTTCGGGGCCATCCCGCCGGTGACGATGAGGCCCGCCCCGCCTTGCGCCCGCGCGGCGTAGAAGGCAGCGACCCGGCCCCAGTCGCCGGTCTCTTCCAGCCCGGTGTGCATCGACCCCATAAGGCTGCGGTTGCGCAACGTCACACCGCCAAGCGTGATCGGAGCCAGAAGATGCGGGTAGCTGGACATGGGGGAACCTCCGGTTTGGCGGCAGAATGTCTGGGCGCGCCCGTCCTGTCACCCGCTACGCCGCGTCACGCGCCGGGGGCCAGCCCCCGGGCCCCCGGGATATTTGGGCAGAAAGGATGTCAGTGGCAGAGACGGCAAGGGCGGCACGCCGATCATGGGGATACGGTTAAGAGAGTGACAATGGTGTCGCCGTAGCGGCGCTGATCGAGTGCAAGGAAGCCATCCGGTGCCGTGGGGGCGACCGCCTCCTCCCAGACCACGGTGGCGCCGGGCGCCAGCCAGCCGCCTTTCCGCGCGGCGGTCAGCGCCAGTTCACCCAACCCCTTGCCATAGGGCGGGTCGAGGAAGACCAGCGTGAAGGGCGCGGCCGTATTGGGCGGCAGGCGCGTTGCGTCCTGGCGTAGAATGCGGGTCTCAGTTTCGGCCCGCAGCTTCGCGATGTTGGCGCGCAGAAGCGCCAGCGAAGCTTTCCCGTCATCGACAAAGGTTGCAGCCTGTGCCCCCCGGCTGAGCGCCTCCAGGCCCAGGGCCCCGGTCCCGGCGCAAAGGTCCAGGACGGTGGCACCGGTGACCGGGTTGCCATGGGCGTTGATCAGAAGATTGAAGATCGCCTCGCGCACCCGGTCCGAGGTGGGGCGCAGGTGTGCGGCGGCATCACCCTCGCCGACTTCGGCCAGTTTCAGACCGCGACGGGAGCCGCCGATGATCCTCATCCTTTCAGCAGCGTCTTGAGATCCGCCGTGCCGGTGATCGCCTCTGGCGCCGGGCTTTTGCCGCCTTCGATCAGCCGCTTGCCGACCATGTAGGCCCGGGCGTCGTTCATCGCGTCGACCGCCAGCAGGGTGTCGCCCCGGTAATACCAGAAACTGACCGCCCTGGCTTCGCCATGCCGGGTGACGACGCGGTCAAAGCCGGTGTTCAGTCCCGCGATCTGCAGTTTCAGGTCGAACTGATCGGACCAGAACCAGGGCTTGGCCGCATAGGGCTGATCCGCGCCAAGGATGTTCGCCGCCACCGCTTCGGCCATGTCGATGGAGTTGCCGACCGATTCCAGCCGCAGCCGGCCGCCGTGATGCGGGAAGGACGCGCAGTCCCCGGCGGCCCAGATCGCGGGATCCGAGGTGCGGCCCATGGCATCGGTGGCGATCCCGTTGTCGAGTGTCAGGCCGGCGACCCCGGCCAGCCCGGTGTTGGGCGTGATCCCGACGCCGACGATGACAAAATCGGCCGGCAGCTCGCGCCCGTCCGTCAGCCGCGCCCCGGTGACATGGGACGCGCCAAGCAGCCGGTCGAGGCCGGTGCTTTCCAGCACGGTCACCCCATGCGCCTGGTGCAAGGCGCGGACATGATCCGAGGTTTCCGGCGCGGCGACACGCTGCAGGATTCGGGGGGCCATTTCCAGCACGGTCACGTGAAGACCAAGCTTCGAGGCGACCGCAGCCGCCTCCAGCCCGATGTAGCCGCCGCCGACGATGACGACCCGGTGGCCGGGCTGAAACGCAGCCCGCATCGCATCAACATCGGCCAGGGTGCGGACGGTGAAAACGCCGCCAAGATCGCCGCCGATCGACGCGGGCAGGCGGCGCGGGGTCGAGCCGGTGGTCAGGGCAAGGGCGTCATAGGCCAGGGCCTCGCCCGCAACGGTCACGGTCTGTCCCGCCGGATCAATCGCGGTGACGGGCTGGCCCAGCCGCAGCGCCACCTGCTGGTCGGCCCAGAACTCGGGCGCGCGCAGCCAGAGGCGGTCTTCGGACATCTCGCCCAGAAGATAGGCCTTGGACAGGGGGGGGCGCTGGTAAGGGGGCGCGGGCTCGTCGCCCAGCATCACGATCTCGCCCGCGTGACCCAGGACCCGAAGCCTTGCCGCAAGCGCTGCGCCTGCCTGGCCGGCCCCGACGATTACGACTCTATGCATCAGCACAGTCTCCTTTTGGCCGGGTCTCCCTCTGGCCGACCGCGGCTGCGAACGCTATATCGCGCTGCAAGTGAATGGCAACCAGCGAGGAACGGACAGATGGCAATTTCGACAGGACAAAGACTTCCCGAAGCAAGCATGCTGACGATGGGGGCAAACGGGCCGGAAGTCGTAAGTCTTGAGGGCAAGCTGAGGGGTCGCAAGGTTGTGGTTTTCGCGCTGCCGGGTGCGTTTACCGGGACATGCTCGACCGTCCATATGCCGTCCTTCCAGCGTACCGCTGCGGCGTTCCGCGCCAAGGGCGTAGACGAGATCATCTGCATTTCTGTCAACGATCCCTTCACGCTGAACGCCTGGGACAACGCGACCGGGGCCACGAAAGCCGGGATCACGCTTCTGGGTGATGCCGACGGATCGTTCACGAAAGCTGTGGGAATGGACTTTTCAGCGCCGCAGATTGGGCTGCTTGGCCGGTCCAACCGCTATGCGCTGGTGGTCGACAATGGCGTCGTCACGGTCGCCAACATCGACAAGCCGGGCGAGTGCAACATTTCGGCGGGTGAGGCGTTGCTGGAAGAGCTTTGACGGCACGGCTCCGCCCCACCTGGGATCAGGGGAGGCGGTGTCGGCCCCGTTTGCCGGGTCAGACCTTTCGGGCGCGGATCTCGCACAGCGACATGACCGGCTCGCCGTGGTCGCGCTGAACCTCGGCGCCGGCGGACAGACGGTCCACCGCCCGGGCGAGGTCGATGTCAAGCTGGCTGAGGCCGTGGCAGTCATGCGTGATCAGGATGATGTCGACAGTATTGTAGACATTCTTCCACTCCGGGTGGTGGTTCAGCTTTTCCGCAACCAGTGCAGCGCGGGACATGAAGCCCCAGGCTTCCGAGAAGGTGCGGAACCTCATGACCTTGCGGATCGCGTCGCGGCCCGGCACGGCGGCCCAGCCGGTTTCGGCAAGCGGAAGAAGCCCGGTCAGGCGGTCTTGCGGTGAAAGCAGGTCGGCCATGTCTGATCCTTTCAATGCGGGTCCGGTGTTGCGTCCCGCCGGAACGGGCCATAGGCGGTCAGAACCTCGATTTCCTGCCCGACCGCCTGCCGTTCGGCCTGAAGGTAGCGATCCACGGCCTTGCGGAACGACGGATCGGCGATCCAGTGCAGCGAATGCGTCTCGACCGGCAGATAGCCCCGCGCAAGTTTGTGTTCGCCCTGCGCCCCGGCCTCGACCCGGGCAAGCCCCTGGGTGATCGCCCAGTCGATCGCCTGATAGTAGCACAGTTCGAAATGCAGGCAGGGGTGATCCTGGACGCAGCCCCAGTAGCGCCCGAACAGCGTTTCACGCCCGATGAAGTTCAGCGCCCCTGCCACCGGGCGCAGGCCGTCGAAGGCGAGCACAAGCAGCATGTCGTCGCGCATCGTCTGGTGAAGGCGGTCAAAGGCCTTTCGGGTCAGGTAGGGTGTGCCCCATTTGCGGGCGCCGGTGTCCTGGTAAAAGGCCCAGAACGCGTCCCAGTGCCTGGGCTCGATGTCGTCCCCGGTCAGCACCCGGATGGTCAGGCCATGGTTGCGCGCCGTATCGCGTTCCTTGCGGATCATCTTGCGCTTGCGGCTGGAGAGGTCGGCCAAGAATGCGTCGAAGCTGGTGTAGCCCCGGTTCACCCAGTGGAATTGCTGGGTGACCCGGTGCAAGGTGCCGTCGATCCCCGCCAGAGCAGCGGCCTCGTCGGCGGTGCAGAAGCTGGCGTGAACCGAAGACAGGTGGTTCTGCGCGGCAATGCCGATGGCGGCGCGCCAGAGGGGCTCGCGATACGCGTCCGGCCCAAGGAACCTGCGGCCGGTGGCGGGGGTGAAGGGGACCGCGATCTGAAGCTTCGGGTAATAGCGGCCGCCGGCCCGGTCCAGCGCATCGGCCCAGCCGTGGTCGAAGATGTATTCGCCCTGGCTGTGGGTCTTGACGTAAAGCGGCGTGGCGGCAAGCAGACGGTCGCCGTCGTGTAGCGCAAGGGGCCGGGTCTGCCAGCCGCTGCCGGTGCCGGTCGAGCCCGAGCTTTCCAGAGCCATCAGGAAGCGGTGGGTGGTGAACGGGTCCAGCGGCCGGCCGGTCGCCTGCTCGGGCGCGGCGACGGCGTCCCAGTCCGTGGCGGCGATTTCGGACAGGCTGTCATGCAGGGTCAGATCGGCCATGTTGCTTTCGCGGCTGGCGGAAGCCGGGGGTTTTGCACCCCCGGACCCCCGCAGGATATTTTCGCAAAGATGAAAGTGGCTTTGAGCGGAGCGAGGTCAACCCATCAGAGAGGCCGCATAGCCGTCGAAGGTGATGTTGTCCGCGATCCGGCGGGCCTTTGCCTCGGCTTCGGGCGAGCGGACCGTCCAGCACAGGATGGCGGCGCCTTTTGCCTTCAGGTCGGCCACGCGGGGGCGGGACAGGTCGGATACCTGATGGCTGATGAAGCTGGCGCCGGTGCGGTCGAAATCCGGAATCTCGCGCAGGTAGGCGCAGACCTCGGCAGAGATCGGCGCGTTCAGAACGGGATCATAGGCTTCCGTCGTCAGGCCGCGCGGAATGACCGGGGCGAGGCGGGCCATGTGAGCGATGCAATGGGGATTGAACGCCATGACCGCGACCGGCCCGGCGTAGTCGTGCAGGGCCGTCGCGACCGCCCCCTCCAGCACACCCTCGGTATCCTTCATCGTGTTCCAGTTTTCCTTGATCTCGACAAGCACGGGCACCCGGCCTGCCACCAGAGCCAGCACCTCTTTCAGCGTCGGGATCGTGTCGGTGCTGCCGCGCAACCGGATGCGGCCAAGCTCGGTCGCACTGTAGTTCCGAAATGCGCCGGTTGCTTCGGTCAGGCGGTCCATGTCGTCGTCGTGGAACACGACAGCCACGTTATCGGCACTGCGTTGGACATCAAGTTCGATGCCGTATCCCGAGGCAACGGCCGCGCGAAATGCCGAAAGCGAGTTCTCGATCACGCCTCTTTCATGGTCATGATAGCCGCGGTGTGCCAAGGGAAGGCGAAGAAACACTTCCGGCAAGGGGACGCGGGTCATTTGAGGGCGAAGATCGCCTCGATCTCGACCGCAACGCCAAACGGCAATGAGGCGGCAGAGACGGCCGAGCGGGCATGACGGCCGGCGTCGCCAAGAACGGCTACCAGGAAATCCGACGCGCCGTTGATCACCTTGGGCTGGTCGGTGAAATCGGCGGTGGAGTTCACGAAGCCCACCAGCTTGACCGCGCGGCTGACCCGGTCCCAGTCCCCTCCGGCCGCCTTCTTCAGTTGGGCAAGCAGCGAGATCGCGCAGCGCTTCGCGGCGTCAGCGCCCTGTTCGACCGCCATATCCTCGCCCAGGCGGCCCTTGATCAGGCCGGCCTCGTTCTGGCTGATCTGGCCGGAGATGTGGACCAGCGAACCGGCCAGAACGAAGGGGACGTAGTTCGCCGCCGGGGCAGGGGCGTCGGGAAGGGTGACGCCAAGTTCGGCAAGGCGCTGGTCGATCGGGTGCATGGCGGGACTCCTGTCAGGTCGGGCGGGACGCTAGCCTGCCGGGACCGTGCCGGGCAAGGGGGGCTAGGCGGGCAGAACCGTCCAGGGCGACGAATAGCGGTGTTCTTCAAGGTTCGCGCCGGGGCCAATGCGGTCGACGACGGCAAAGAGGCCCGGGGCTGCGAGCGGCGTCAGCACGCCGTGCCAGGTGCCGCGATGCAGGTTGATCCCCTGCGCGCCATTGGTGAGGAAGGCGCGGGGCGGCGCCTCGGGGCCCGTGGCGACGATGACGAGGAACGGATGCCCGGTCATCGGCAGGAAAGCCTGCGATCCGTCGGGGTGACGTTCGATCAGATCGACGTCATGGGGCAGTGCGCGGGGGTCGGCGAGAAAGATCGACACCCCGGCGTGACCATCGCCAAAGTCGAGGCGGGCGCGATCGTGGTGGCGGTGGCAAAGGCCCGCGTTGATCAGGCGGAAGTCTCCGGTGGCGTCCAGCACATCGCCGAACGGGGCGAAGGCGTCGGCGGTCAGGGGTTCGGGACGGATCACGCGCATGGCGGGCCGCTGAATTTTCGCAGAAAATTCGTCGGGCCCACGAGTTTTCTGCGAAAACTCGGCGTCATCGCGACGCGCCGAAAGCGCCGGGGCCACGCAGCTGGGCGTGGCGGTTCACGTCCTTGTATAGCAGATAGCGGAAGCGGCCCGGTCCTGCCGCGTAGCAGGCCTGCGGGCAATAGGCGCGCAGCCACATGAAATCGCCGGCCTCGACCTCGACCCAGTCCTGGTTAAGCTTGTAGACCGCGCGGCCTTCCAGCACGTACAGGCCATGTTCCATAACATGGGTTTCCTCGAACGGGATCAGCCCGCCGGGCTCGAAGGTCACGATGTTGACATGGGCGTCATGCGCCAGATCCGTGGGCTCGACGAACCTTGTTGTGCCCCAGCGGTCAAGCGTATCCGGCATCCAGCGGATCGGCACGTCGCGTTCGTTGATCAGGATCGGGGCCGGCGCCGGCAGGCCGGGGGTGGGCTCGTACAGCTTGCGCAGCCAATGGAAGCGCGTGGGCGTGCTGCCCTCGGCCAGAAGGGTCCAGGGCGTGCCGGGAGGAATGTAGGCATAGGAGCCTGCGTCCATTTCGGTGCCGGTGCCAGTGCCGGCGACGGTCAGGGTGGCAAGTCCGTCGGTGAAGAACAGCCAGTGTTCGGCGCCGGCTTCGGGGTCGGGCAAATCCGAGCCACCTCCGGGGGCGACCTCCATCACATACTGGCTGAAGGTTTCGGCAAAGCCGGTCATCGGGCGGGCGATCAGCCAGAGCCGGGTCTGCGTCCAGCCGGGCAGAAAACTGGTGACAATGTCGGAAAAGCAGCCCCTGGGGATCACGCAGTAGCTGGGCGTGAAGACGGCGCGCCCGGTCATGAGTGCTGTCTGTGGCGGCAGGCCCCCGGGGGGTGAGAAATAGCCGGTCATGGCAGGATATCCTTCAGGCGAAGTTCAGCAATGCGCTCGACCTGACCGCAGGCCACGGCAAACTCGGCGGCAGAGTCGTTGCGGATGCGCTGCTGGAACGCATCAAGGATCGTGGCGCGGGTATTGTCACGCACGGCGATGATGAAGGGAAAGCCGTGGCGGGCGACGTAGTCCGCGTTCAGGCGCTGGAAGGTCTCGCGGTCGGCGTCGGTCAGGGCGTCCAGCGCTGCCGAGGCCTGTTCGGAGGTCGATTCGGGGGTCAGGCGCCGCGCCGCCGCCAGTTTTCCCGCAAGGTCGGGATGGGCGCGCAGGACGGCAAGGCGGTCTTCGGTCGGGGCGCTGCGGAAAATCCTGGCCAGCGCATTGTGCAGGCCCGCGGCACTGTCATGCGCCGGGCCAAGCTCCAGATCGAAGGCGCGGTCGGCGATCCAGGGCGAATGTTCGAACACGCCGCCGAAGCGCGCGACGAACCGGTCGCGGGGCATCTGGCTGGGGCGGTCGGTCCGTTGGTGCGGATGGGTGGCCGCCCAGTGGCGGGCGATATCGATGCGGCGCGGAAACCAGACGCCGTCATGGCTGGCGGCATGGTCAAGAAACCGGATCAGCCCGGCGATCTTGCCCGGTCGCCCGATCAGGCGGCAATGCAGGCCGATCGAGAACATCTTCGCCGCCCCCGCCGCGCCTTCGGCGTAAAGCGTGTCGAAACTGTCGCGCAGATAGGTGAAGAAATCCTCGCCCGTCACATAGCCCGGAGCCGTGGCAAAACGCATGTCGTTGGCTTCCAGGGTATAGGGGATCACCAGCTGATCATGGTCGCCGAATTCGCGCCAGTAGGGCAGGTCGTCGTCGTAGGTGTCCGAGATCCAGGCCAGGCGGCGGGTCTCGGCGGTCAGCCGCACAGTGTTGACCGACGCGCGCCCGGTATACCAGCCCTGCGGCGGCTCGCCGACCACTTCGCCGTGCAGCCGGAAGCTTTCGTCGATCAAGGCGGCCTCGTCCGCCGCGGCCATGTCGCGGTGGTCGATCCATTTCAGGCCGTGGCTGGCGATCTCCCAGCCGGCGGATCTCATCGCGGCCACCTGTTCTGGATTGCGGGCAAGGGCCGAGGTCACACCATAGACCGTGACCGGGATGTCGCGCGCGGTGAACAGCCGGTGCAGCCGCCAGAACCCGGCCCGCGCGCCATAGTCGTAAAGCGATTCCATGTTCCAGTGCCGCTGGCCCGGCCAGGGTTGCGCCCCGGCGATGTCGGACAGGAACGCCTCGGACTGGGCATCGCCATGCAGGATGCTGTTCTCGCCGCCTTCTTCGTAGTTCAGGACGAACGAGACGGCGATCTTCGCGCCGCCGGGCCAGCGGGCGTCGGGCGGGTTTGGGCCATGGCCTCGGAAATCGCGGGGGTAACGGTGCAAGTCGGACTCCATTTGGTCGAGACTAAGCGGGAATTGCCGCTTCGATTTTCAGGATTTCACGAAAGGTCATATGGATGCAACGCCGGGTCGCGCGGGAACGGCTTTCGTGATTGGATGGGGCAAGGCGATCGATCTGCGGACAAGGGAGACTCGAATGGGACGGCTTTCGACGCATGTGCTGGATACGGCGAAAGGCAGACCCGCCGCCGGAGTCCGGATCACACTTTACCGGGTCTCGGGGCAAAGCCACCGCAAGCTTGGCGAGGTCGCAACCAACGCGGACGGGCGCACCGACGCCCCGCTGCTGGAGGGCAAGGCCCTGACGGCGGGGCAGTATGAGCTGGTCTTTGCCGTCGGAGACTACCTGCGGGCCAGCGGACAGGCGGGCGACGGCGTCCTCTTCCTGGACGAGATCCCGATCCGCTTTGGCGTGCCGGATGCGGACGCGCATTACCATGTCCCGCTTCTGCTTTCGCCTTTCGGATACGCGACCTATCGCGGATCCTGACCCCGAGGGGAAGGCGGCGGGTAAAGAAACCGTCACTTGCGGTTCCGCCTGAGACAGGGTTCTGTGTTGCGGTCGCAGTGTCCGCTTTGAGGAGAACCACATGTTTCGGATGACAACGCATTTCGCAGCACCCGCAATTGTCATGCTTATGGGCGGAACCGCCCATGCCGCACTGACCTCGGATCAGGTCTGGCAGTCCTGGAAGGACGCCGGCGCGGTGGTCGGGCTTGAGGTCAAGGCCGCGACCGAGAACAGCGACGGCGGAACCCTGACGCTGAACGGCGTGTCGGTCGGACCGGCAGGCATGGCGGGGGTTACCATCTCGGACATGGTGATGACCGAAGGCTCGGACGGATCGGTCACGATCGTGCCGGGGGCCGACATCGGACTTTCGCTCAGCGGCGAGACCAAGGGCTCGGCCAAGGTCGTGCATGACGGGCTGACCATCACCGCGCGCGAGGCGGACGGCGGGCTGGCCTATGACTTCGCGGCCGCCAAGCTGGATGTGGTCTACGACGCGGCCTATCCCGGCGTGTCCTTCGACGGCACGGCCGCCCCCGAGGTGGCGTCAAGCGGCACCGTCGGCTTTGCGGATCTGTCTGGCACCTATTCCGACACCCCCGGCACAAACCGGACCTTCGGGCTGGATATCAAGGCCGGGACGCTGGCCTACGACACCAAGCTGGATGATCCCGGCATGGAAATGAAACAAAGCACCACCAGCACGACGGCAGATGTCGCGATGTCCTTTGATTTCGCGCTGCCGACGACGATTGCGCTGGCCGCACTGGCCGCGCCGGCCGATTTCGGCACCGCGCTGCAGGAAGGCCTGGCCGTCACCTTTTCGACCAGCCAGGGCGAGTCCAATGGCACGATGGCCCAGGAAAGCGCCATCTTCCCGATGAACGTGGCGATCAAGGCCGGTGGCGGCGAGGCGACCGGAGTGTTCAACAAGGATACCTTCAGCATCCAGTCCACCGGGTCGGGCCTTGAGATCGAATCGACCTCGGCGATGATGCCGGCGCCGATCAAGATCACCTCGGGGCCGGTGGTTGTCGGGCTGACCTCTCCGGTCATCGCGACCGAAGCGGCGGGGGACTTCGGGTTTACCCTGAAGCTGAGCCAGCTTTCCGTAAACGAGGAAGCCTGGGCGATGTTTGACCCGGGTGCTGCACTGAAACGCGATCCGGCAGACCTTGCGATCGACATTTCGGGCAAGACCAAGCTGGATTTCATCGCCATGCTGCAGGCCGATGAAACCGGCGCCGAGCCGCCGATCCCCGCGATCGAGACGCTGGACATCAAGGAGATGGCGCTGAAGGTCGCCGGCGCGGCGCTTGCCGGGACCGGGGCGTTCACCTTTGACAACACCGCCGGGATTCCAATGCCGCTGGGCGAGGCGAACGTAACAGTGACCGGCGCGAACGCGCTGATCGACGGGCTGATCGCCACCGGAATGGTGACGCAGGAAGACGCGATGGGGGCCCGGATGATGATGGGTGCCTTCATGGCTCCGGGGGCGAACCCGGACGAGCTGACCTCGAAGATCGAAGCGAAACCGGGCTTCGAGATCTATGTGAACGGCCAGCGCGTCCAGTA
>JANOER010000260.1:0-19771 GCA_031441285.1 Rhodobacterales bacterium | reverse complement strand
GGCGATGCGGCCGGCGAAATCGCTTTCGAACCAACCGACCGGCTGGCGCAGGACATGCCGGTGCGCCCGCCAGCGCATCATCGTGCCGAAGTTCGTGAGGATCGTGTTGTGCAAAAGCCCGACCGAGCCACCCGCGACCAGCGGCCGGACAAACAGAATCACGAAAGCGACGGTCAGCAGTTCGGTCCAATGCGCCGCCATGAAGGCTGCGGGGGTCTGGCCGGACATCAGATCGACGAGGCGGCCAAGATACCAGATCAGCCCGACATCCAGCACTGCGTTGCCCACGGAAAACACCGCTGTAACAGCGAACACACCCCGGAACGGGCGGATGTAGTCCTTCAGGAACGGCCAAAGCCGCGTCGGCGGGGCGTCGTTTTCCGTGTAGGACTGATAGGGATCAACGAGGTTTTCGAAGAAGCGGAACATCTGGAAAGGCCCGAAGCAAAGTTCAGCGATGGGGTGAGGCGGGGCCTGATGGCGACCGCCACAACGGGACCGGTCAACTCAGGCGAGTCGAAGCGAAATCCCGTGGTCCATGCCAAGCCTCCATCTTTGGGTTCGCTTTCATTAGCGCAGATTGCCCCGGTTGTCACCCTGTCGCGTTCAGGATTTCAGCAGATCGTCGCGCGTCGCCGCCAGGTTCGACGCCAGCCAGCACGCTTCCAGATCCTTCAGGCGGCGGCCAAGCGCCTCGCCGATCAGGCCGGGCATCAGGTCGGCGGCGGTGACGGGGAACGTGGCCGCAGCGCCTCGGGTCACCTCGGCCATGGCATCCTGCGCCTGAGGCAGTTCAAGCACAGCGGCGCGCAAGAGCACGGCGTCGGCCCCACGGACCCGGCCAAGTTGCCAGCCCAGCGCGGCGGGAGGCACCATGCTGCCGATGGCGTCGCGCAAGGCGGCAAGATCGCGGGCCTCGGCGCGGGACAGGCGCAGGCGGTCGGCGGCATCCTCGCCCCCGATCGCAGCAAGGCGGCGCAGCCAGTCAGGGGCAAGGCCGCCTTCCAGATGCACCAGCGGGCCAAGCGGCCGGGGGTCAGCCCCCGGCAGGACTTGGCCGAGGATTCCGGCCTGCGCCATCGCGGCAAGCGCGGGCGCCGGGTCTGCGGCGGCCAGAAGCTTGCGCATCTCGGCGCCGATGCGTTCGCGGGAAATTGTCTCTAATCCGGCGGAAAAGGCGGCGCAGGCGGCTAGACCGTCGGCGTCTATTCCCGCATCGGGGCTGCCGTAGATGGCGTGAAAACGAAAGAACCGCAGGATCCGCAAAAAGTCCTCGCGGATCCGGGTTTCAGGGTCGCCGACAAAGCGGACGCGACCGGCCTGCAGATCCGGCAGGCCGTTCAACGGGTCAAGAACCCTGCCCAGCCGGTCGGCATAAAGCGCGTTCATCGTGAAGTCGCGGCGCGCAGCGTCATCCTCGATCCGGGCGGAATAGGCCACGACGGCCCGGCGGCCATCGGTTTCGACATCGCGGCGGAAGGTGGTCACCTCATGCGGCTTGCCACCCGCGACGACCGTGACCGTGCCGTGGTCAAAGCCGGTCGGAATCACCTTGAAACCGGCGTTTTCCGCAATTCTGGTGACTGTTTCGGGTGACGCGTCCGAGGCAATGTCGATGTCGGTGACGGGACGATGGATCAACGCATTGCGAACACAGCCGCCGACCAGCAAAGCCTGATGGCCCGCAGCCTCCAGCGCCAGACAAAGGCCCTGGGTTCCGGGATGGTCCAGCCAGTCACCGGTGATTTTCATTCTTGCGCCCGATCCGCCAACCCGCGCAGGATACGCGCAGTGGCACCCCAGATGTAATAGGGCCCCCACGGCACGGCATAGTAGCGCCGCCAGACGCCCAGCCACAGCCGCTGCTCGACAAAGAACCGTTCCGGATCAAGAACATGGCTTAGCGGCACGGCAAAGACCTCTTCAACCTCGCCCGCTTCGGGGACTGGGATGAATTCGCCCCGGATCAGTCCCACGAAGGGGGTTACGGCAAAGCCGGTCACCGTTTCATGCACCGGGAGGGCCCCGATGACCTCGACCTGGCCGGGGTCAAGGCCGATCTCCTCCTGCGCCTCGCGCAATGCGGCGGCCTCGGGCCCGGCGTCGGCAGGATCGACCTTGCCGCCGGGAAAGGCGATCTGGCCCGGATGGTGCTTAAGATGCGATGCGCGCTTGGTCAGGATCATCGACGGTCCGGCTGGCCCAAGCCAGACCAAGGCAAGCACCGCCGCCGGACGCAATTCGACACCCGGCTTTGGCCGGATGCCGGGGTTGAGGTCAAAATCCGAGGACGGCCCGGCCGGGCGGGAAAGCGCGCGGCGCAGCCCCGCCTCGACCTGACCGGTCATTCCGGTCTGACCGCTTCGAAGCCCAGCGTCTTCGGGTCCAGTTCGTAATGCGCACCGCAGAACTGGCAGTCTGCGGTGACGATGCCCGCCTCGGTCGTCATCGAGGCGATGTCTTTCTGGCTGTAGATCGACATGGTCGAGCGCACCTTGTCCGCGTTGCACGAACAGCCGAACCGGACCGGCTGGGGATCGAACACGCGGGGGCCTTCCTCGTGGAACAGCCGCACCAGCAGGTCGGTCGGGGCGACCGTGGGGCCGATCATCTCCAGCGTTTCGACCGTGTCGAGCAGCAGGTTCGCCCGTGTCCAGTTTTCCGAATCCGCGCCGGACAGGATGTCGGCATGGGTCAGAAGGCCGCCCTCGCCGCTGCCGGCTTCGGCGGCGACCCCGTCAACCGCCGGCATGTGTTGCAGCATCACGCCGCCAGCCCGCCAATGCGTGCCACGGCCCGGTTCGGTGCTTTGCCCATAGGCGACATGGAACCGGGTCGGGATCTGTTCGGACTGGGCGAAATAGGTCTCGGCACAGGCGGAAAGCGACCCACCGGAGATGGGCGTGAAACCTTGGTAAGGCACCATGCCTTCGCCCTGGTCCAGCATGACGGCAAAATAACCCTCGCCGATCTGGCTGAAGGGGTTGGCGTCGGCATCCAGACGGTCGGCGTCATAGCTGGCATAAGCGCGCACCCGCGCGGGCTCGCCCTCGGCGGTCGGGCCGTAGTAGTCGGTCGCGATCAGCCGGGCCGGTCCTTTGCCCCGCACCTGCAGGGAAAGCTTCCAGCGCAGCTTGATCGTCTGGCCGATCATCGCGGTCAAAAGCGCGGTTTCCGCCACCAGCGCCTCGATCACCGGGGGATAGGCGTGCTGGCTCAGAACCTGGTCCAGAACCCCATCCAGCCGCGCAACACGGCCACGGATGCCCGAGGCATCAAGCTGAAACGGCAGGACGGTATCGTCCCAGGCGATTTGAGAACCAATGGTCATTTGGGATTTCCTGAAACTGCCAGTGCTGGCATACCGCGCCTATATAGGCAGAGCAACCGCAGGTCCAAGGGGCTTTCCATGATCCGACGCCACGGCGAGCCGGTGAAACCAGGTCAACATTACATCCGCCGCCCGGGCGTCTACGCAATCCTGCTGCAAGGACCGCAGATCCTTGTCACCCATCAGGCCCGCCCGATCCCGGAGTTTCAGCTGCCCGGCGGCGGGATCGACAAGGGCGAACACCCGATCCCGGCCCTGCACCGCGAAGTGCGCGAGGAAACCGGCTGGAAGATCGCCATAACGCGCCGGCTGGGTACGTTCCGCCGGTTCACCTACATGCCGGAATACGACCTCTGGGCCGAAAAACTGTGTTCGGTTTACCTTGCCCGCCCCGTCCTGCGCCTTGGCCCGCCGTCCGAATCCGGGCACACCGCCGTCTGGTTGCCGGCACCCGAGGCGCTGGCCCTTCTTGGCAACGACGGGGACCGGGCGATGCTGGCCTCAGTCCTGTGACAGGTCGAACACGATTCCCGACACGTCATCCGGAAACGACCCGTCGCCCGCCTGTTGGGTCAGATCCCAGACCAGCGCCTCCAGCAGGTCGGCTCCGTTCAGATGTGCCGAGGCGGTCAGGCTGCGGATCAGTCCGTCCTCGCCAAAGTCGGCGCCACCAGGAAGCGGGCATTCGGTAAAGCCGTCGGACACCAGTACCAGCCGGTCACCCGGTCCGATGACGATTTCACACGTCTCGTAGTCCGCACCCGGAACAAGGCCGATCGGCAGGCCGCCGTCGCCAAGCCGCAAGACCTGTCCCGTCGGGCGGACAAGCATTGGATGCGGGTGGCCGGCCTGGACCAGGCTGATGCGACCAAGGGCCCGGTCAATGACCGCAAACACCATGGTAAAATATTGTTCGGCCTGAATTTCTTCCAGCATGAGGCGATTGAAGCGCCCGGCCACCTCATTGGGGGGAAGCAGGACATGCGCCCCGTCCGGTCCCATTTGATAGGCAAGGTTCTGCTCCGGCGAGGATCCGGTCAGGAATCCCGCCAGCCGTGCCGTCATCATCGCCGACGCGACCCCGTGACCCGAGACGTCGATCGAATAGATCGCCACCCGGTCATCATCGACGCGAAAGCTGCCAACCAGATCGCCCCCGACGCGGCCCGAGTTTCGCAGCATGAGTGCGGCGCGCGCCCAGCCATAGTCGCGCACCCGGTCGCGGATCAGGGTCTGCTGCAGCTTGCGCGCCTCGATCAGGTCGCGGTCAAGCGAATCATACAGTTTCTGCAGTTCGGACAGGGTCTGGGCGACCATCCGGTTCTTGGCCAAGAGTTCGGCCTGCATGGCCAGCATTCGTTCACCCGCGCGAAGCCGGGCGCGCAGCTCGCTGCCCGAGACCGGTTTGGCCAGAAAATCGTCGGCCCCGGCTTCAAGCCCGTCGGCGATTTCGGTCTTTTCGGATTTCGAGGTCAGCAGGATGAAATAGCCATAGCTTTCACGCGCAAGGCCCCTGAACTTGCGGCAGAATTCGATGCCTGTCAGGCCCGGCATCATCCAGTCGCTGATGATGATCTCGACCTCCTCGCGGGCGCAGATGTCCAGCGCCGCCTGCGCGGTTTCACAGTCGCTGACCTGATACCCCCAACGCCGCAACTGCATCGACAACATGTGACGCTGCGCCCGGCTGTCGTCGACAACCAGCACATGACGTGCGGCCTTGGGGCCGGAAAGGCCCGGGTCTTCGGTCGTGGCGCTGGCAGGCACGTCTGGTCCCTTTCGACTGTGACCGGCATCCTTGGCGCAGGGCGCTTAACGCTTGGTGAACGCTAAAATTGACGGCGATTGCCGCAGCCTTGCCCGGATTGGTGGCAACAAATGTTAAGGCTGAAGGACGACAGTGGGCCATGGGTGTTCAGGGGAAGCCGGGTCATGATCGACTGGAAAAGGGTTGAAGAATTGCAAACAGAAATCGGTGCCGACGGCTTTGCCGAAGTTGCCGAGATGTTTCTGGAAGAAGCGGAACAGACCGTGCAAACCCTTCTGTCCGGACCCGAACCGGGCGATGTCGAGGGACAGCTGCATTTCCTGAAGGGCAGCGCGCTGAACCTTGGCCTCGCCGATCTGGCAGCGATCTGTCAGGACGGGGAACGCCTGGCTGCGGCCGGACACGGGGCCGCGGTCGATACCTCGGCGGTTGCCGCGGTTTACCGCGTGTCGCGCGGGGCGCTTCTGGACGGGCTTGCAGCCGCATTTCGGTCAGCCGACACGGCGGCCTGACCGCCGGTCAGATCAGAAACTCGGCAAGTGCTTCGTCCGATGTGATGTCGCGGAAGGCCAACCCGGCCGCGTCCATCCTGTCGGTGAAGCGGCGGAAGCCTTCGGGGTCGCGGGTTTCGATCCCGATCAGGACTGACCCGAAGTTGCGTGCCGACTTCTTGAGGTATTCGAACCGGGAAATGTCATCGTCCGGCCCAAGCAGGTTCAGAAACTCGCGCAGCGCGCCGGGACGCTGGGGCATCCGCAGGATGAAGTATTTCTTCAGCCCGGCATGACGCTGGGCGCGCTCTTTCACCTCGGGCAGACGTTCGAAATCGAAATTCCCGCCAGAGGTGACGCAGACCACCGTCTTGCCCCGGATCTGGTCGGCCAGTTCCGGCAACACATCCACCGACAGGGCGCCCGCGGGCTCCAGCACGATGCCCTCGACGTTGAGCATCTCCAGCATGGTCACGCAGATGCGGTCTTCGGGGGCCAGGTGAACCCGGTCATGCGGAACCCAGGCAAGGCGCGCAAAGTTGGTTTCGCCGATCCGCGCCACGGCCGCACCGTCGACGAAACTGTTCACCCGCGACAGCTTGACCGGTGCACCCTCGCGCAGGGCCGCCGTCAGGCTGGCGCCACCCAGCGGCTCGACGAAGTGAAACCCGACCGTCGGCGCCACCTCGCGCAGGTAGCCGGTCACACCGGACGCAAGCCCGCCACCACCGACCGGCAGGATCACCAGATCCGGCGCGCGGCCCAATTGGTCCAGGATCTCGACCGCGACCGAGGCCTGGCCTTCGATCACGTCCGCATCATCGAACGGCGACAGGAAATGCGCGGACCTTTCGGCGCAATAGGCCTGCGCCGCGGCAAGGGTCTGGTCGAAATAGTCACCGCTCAGCCGGATATCAACATGGTCGCCGCCGAAGATCCGGGTCTTGTCGATCTTCTGCTGCGGGGTCGTCACCGGCATGAAGATCGTGCCACGCACTCCGAAATGACGGCAGGCGTAAGCCACGCCCTGGGCATGATTGCCGGCACTGGCGCAGACAAAGTCCTGCTGGCCCGGATCCCGCTCACGCACCTTGCGCATGGCGTTGAATGCCCCGCGCAGCTTGTAGCTGCGGACCGGCGACAGGTCCTCGCGCTTCAGCCAGATCTCGGCCTGATAGCGCGCGGACAGATGATCGTTGCGCTGAAGTGGCGTTTCCGGAAACAGGCCGCGAATGGCGGTTGTCGCGGCATGGGCGGTGTCGGAAAATCGACTCATGGCTTTCAGATGCCGGAAGGGCGCGAGAATGGCAAGAAAACCAGTGGGTGTGGGGTGTCCTTGCCCTTGACCCCGTTTCCCTTTAATCGCCTGCAAAACCGGGGTGGAGCCGTCAGATGTTCAAGCCGAAGAAAGTTGTCCTTGCCTATTCGGGCGGGCTGGATACCTCGATCATCCTGAAATGGTTGCAGACCGAATACGGCTGCGAGGTGGTGACCTTCACCGCCGACCTTGGTCAGGGCGAGGAACTGGAGCCGGCGCGGGCGAAGGCGGTCCTGCTGGGGATCAAGCCCGAGAACATCCACATCGTCGATGTGCGCGAAGAATTCGTGCGGGATTTCGTGTTCCCGATGTTCCGCGCCAATGCGCTTTACGAGGGGCTTTATCTTCTGGGCACCTCGATTGCCCGCCCGCTGATCAGCCAGCATCTGGTGCGGATCGCCCACGAAACCGGGGCGGATGCCGTGGCGCATGGCGCGACGGGCAAGGGCAATGACCAGGTGCGGTTCGAACTTTCGGCGGCCGCGCTGGATCCTGCAATCAAGGTGATCGCACCTTGGCGGTTGTGGGATCTGACCAGCCGCACGAAGCTGCTGGAGTTTGCCGAGGCGAACCAGATCCCGGTGGCCCGCGACAAGCGCGGCGACGCGCCGTTTTCGGTCGATGCGAACCTCTTGCACACCTCGTCCGAGGGTCGGGTGCTTGAGAACCCGGCCGAGGAATTCCCGAACTACGTCCTGCAACGGGTCGTGCCGGTGGAAGAAGCTCCCGATCAGGCCGAAATGGTCGAAATCGGCTTCGAGGCCGGCGACGCCATGTCGATCAACGGCGAGAGGCTAAGCCCGGCCACGATCCTGGCCCGCCTGAACGAGATCGGCGGAAAGCACGGGATCGGGGTGCTGGATCTGGTGGAAAACCGCTTCGTCGGCATGAAAAGCCGCGGGGTCTACGAGACTCCGGGCGGCACGATCCTGCTGGAGGCGCATCGCGGGATCGAACAGATCACGCTGGATGCCGGTGCGGGCCACCTGAAGGACAGCATCATGCCGCGCTATGCGGAACTGATCTACAACGGGTTCTGGTTCAGCCCGGAGCGCGAGATGCTGCAGGCCCTGATCGACAAAAGCCAGGAGCATGTCACAGGAACGGTGCGGGTCAAGCTGTACAAGGGGCGGGCCGCGACGGTGGCGCGCTGGTCAGATCACAGCCTGTATTCCGAAAAGCACGTCACGTTCGAGGACGACGCCGGGGCCTATGACCAGAAGGATGCCGAAGGCTTCATCCGGCTGAACGGCCTGCGGCTGCGGCTGATCGCGACCCGGAACGCGCGGGTAGCCAAGCGCTGACGCTGCTGAGCGTGTCGGGCGGACCCTAGTTTTCGCCGCGCGGCAGGGCGGCGGGCTTGCCGTTCCAGGTTCCGGAAATGCTCCAGGCTTCGTCACGCTGGCTGAATCGGTAGACGATGTCGCCGGTCTGGGCGCCGGTGACCACAAGAGCCAGGGTGAAACTGTCGTCGCCCTCGCCGGTGCTGATCTCGAACCCTGAACCGCTGATCGCAAGATCGGGCCAGAAACGGCAGCCACCGAACCGGTACTCCGTTCCCCGGTCAGTTGCGGTCGCCGTCAGGGTGCCGCCAAAGTCGCAGCCGATCGACAGGGGATCAGTGCCGCTCCAGTTGCCAAGCGGCATCATCTGGAAAAGCTCGGCGTCCACGGCCTGTGCCACCGCCACCGGATCGGCCATCCGGGAAGCGTCGGTCAGGGTCAACGGGGCATACTCGCCTGTCAGTTCCTGCTGGCATTGCTGCTCTTTTGCCTTGGGCAGCGTCCCTTCAATCACCAGGTCGTAGACGACGCCGTCCGGGCAGGCGAGCCCGCGCGCCCAGATCACGTGTGGTCCGCCGGCAAGGAACACCCCATAGGCGTTTCTAGCACTGTCCAGCACGGAGTAGGCCATCGAGATCGGCGTGATCGGATCGGCATCGGCATTCAGGATCAGCGTCGGCCAGTCTCCGCCCGCAAAGGGGTCGGGTCGGGTTTCCGGGCCCTGATGCGGCCAGTAGGCGCAGGCAAGCCGTTCCATGAAATAGGACCGCAGCAGACGCGGTGCTTGCGGAGCGAATGCGCGGGCCTCGGCCATGATCGCGTCGGCGCGCTCGTCAACCGTCCCGGCGCCGCTGGCATAGTCCGTGCAGGTGATGGCGTAGTAGGCAGCGGAAAACCATCCGGCGTCTTCCAGCCCGGCTTCGTTCTCCGGGTCGATATACATGTTGGAATAGCCAAGTTGCAGCAGGGGTACCAGGTTTCCACGGTTCGCTGCCGCCAGCACCCGCAAAAACGTGGAGCGCCCGTCCGGGGAGTAGAGTGCATAAAAGGCGCTGGTTTCAAGAAGGCCAAGGGTCAGGGTGCGGTCTTCGGTCGACCCGTCGGCAAGGGTGAAGGGGACTGACGCCGGCGCTTGCGAAAGGCGCGCGGCCAGGGCGTCGTAAACCTGGGCCGCATCGCCGCCCATGTCTTCGGCACAGGCGGAAATCGAGCTGCAGGCGGCGAGGGTTTCGGAAAGAATCTCTTCGGATGCAGTGACATACCGCCGGTAGAAGCCTTCAGCGTCAAGGTGAAGGTCGACCACGCCATCAAGGACCACACCGCCCACTGCCTGCGGAAACTGGGTGGCGTAGCCCTGCACGAACTGGGTGCCGTAGCTTTCGCCATACATCCAGACCCTGGGCGACCCGATCGCGATGCGGAACGCCTCGATGTCGCGGATCGCCTGATCCGAACTCACAAAGGGCAGAAGATCGTCGCGACCCAACTCGGCCGTGCAGTCTTCGACATAAGTGCGCGCCACGGCTTTCGCGACGTCGGGAAGATCGACCGAAACCGGGGCGAGTTCGAACACCGCCTGCGCCACGGGGCAGGCCAGCCCATGAACCGGGCCGGTTCCCCGCTGGTCAACGAAGACAACGTCAAGGTACTGGATCAGGCTTTCGTCGAATGACGCCAGATAGCTTTCCGCCGAAGCCAGCCCCGAGGCTCCCGGCCCGCCAACAAAATAGAACAGGATGCCACGGCTTTCGACGCTGGCGAAAGACATCGCGAACGTGATGTCGATGGTTTGCGACGGATCGTTCGCGCGGTGATCCAGTGGCAGGGTCATCGTCGTGCAGCTAAGCGCCGACAATTCGCACGGGAAAAGCTCAAGGCCTCGGGTGGCCTCGAACAGCGAGGTTTCGGCCGTGGCCGGGAAGGCCAGAAGGCCAAGGCAAAGAACTGGTGCGCGCATGGTTCCGATCATATGGCAAGTGCTGCAAGGCGGGTGTAGGCAGGAAGTGCGAGATCGACCAGACGCTGGCCGTCGGACGATAGATCCGGCAGCCGGCCTTCTGGATCCCCGAATCCGGTGGACAGGTGAACGGCGTTGTACCAGTGCGGCGCCCAGACCCCGTCATGGGCTTTTGGGCCGGGGGGCCAGCCAAGCATGGCGTCAGTGAAGGGAATTCGCAGGGCCTGGCACAAGCGGTCCAGCGTCCCGCGCGGATCCTGGCGGATCGCCTCGGCCGAGACGACCGGCGGGGCAGCACCGGTCAGATCGGCGACCTGGTCGAAAAGACTGGCCTGCTGCAGAAAGCCAAGGTCGGCCAGCGTCGGGGCCTCGCGCTTCCTGACATAGCTGTCAACGACCCGGGCCGGGTGGCGGATCAGGAACGCGTTGGTGAGCGATCCCAGAAAGCCTCGGTCGAAGCCGGGGATCATGTGCATCGTCATGTGCTTTTGGTACCAAAGCGGCCGCCCGCCGGGAACCGGACCGGTGCAGCGCGCCGCGACAAGGCCCGGGTCGGCGATGCCGGCGGCGATAACCGCGTCGCGCATCGGGTGGTCGATACCGGTGGCGGCAAGATAGGCCGCATAGAAGGGTTCGTCCCAGACCACACAATCCGGCCGGCTGGCAAAGGCATACATCAGCGCGGTCGACAGGTTCCGCGGTCCGGACCACATGGCAATCTTCATCGGACGGCTTTCATGGCAGGCGCTTTGCAGCCTGCACATCAAGTGCCGCGCCGAGCTGATCCTGCGACCAGCGCCCGGCCAGCGCCTCGTGCATCAGGGCGGCTTGCGATTTTGGAGCAAGCCCGCCGACGGGGGGATCGCGGTCAAGATTGGTCGGGAAAGAATAGCCCTCGGCCGTGGCGGCGACGGCATTGGCGATCTGGCCCCCGGTCAGGTCCGAAGCCTCAAGCAGGGCCGGATAGAGCGCCTTGCACATCGCCGTCCGGTCGATCGATTCCATGGCGCGGCCATAGGCGGACGAGACCTGAAAGAGGTTGACCATGCGCTTGACGTCCGTGGTGCGGTTGGTGCCGGCGGCATGAAACAGGGCGGGCGAGAAGAACAGCATGTCGCCCTTTTTCAGCGGAAGCTGCACGGCATGGGCGTCGAAGTAGCTGCGGATATCGGCGCGCCCGGTGGCAAGATAGCCGGCCGGATAAAGCTGGCTTTGCGGCAAAAGCAGCGTCGGGCCTGCCTCGAGGCTTGCATCGACATGGGCAAGCGCGCCTTGCAGCGTCAGCATCGGCGACATGAGGTGGACATGGGCCGGATAGCGGGCCACGGCCTCGGCGGACTGAAAGCCCAGGTGATAGTCGCGGTGCGGCGACTGGGCGGCGCCACCGGGGTTCACCACGTTCAGCTGGGCGGTCATCTGGTAGAACGGGCCAAGCCAGGCCTGGGAAACCAGCGCAAGGAAGGGGTTGGCGTAGTAGCGGGCAAAGTTCAGCGGATCTGCCAGACAATGCTTTTCCAGAGAGTTCCACAGCCGGTCATTTGCGCCGGGCTTGGCGAAATGGTCGCCGCCGCCGGTGCCGGCGCGGTTCTGCCGGTCGATCAGATCGCGGAAGATGTCGGATGCGCGGTCCAGCATCGCAAGGTCCGGCTCGGCGCCTTGCAGCACGATCGCGCCGGGGCCGGAGGCAAAGGCATCCGCCCATTCGGCCATCACCGCATCCCGGAAAGCCGGGTCGTGCAGGTGCCCGGCAAGGGCGGGGCAGTCGTAGACGAGGACGCCCTTTTCCACCCGGGCAGCATGGGGATACTCCGCCGGATCGGTCGGGGTGGCGCAAAGGGCGGCAAATTCCGCAAGGTCGCACTCGTCCGCCCGAAGGAAGCCGCGACGAAGCCGTTGTGCCGAAGGGTTTTTTGTCTGCACGGCTCAGGCCCCCACGAGGTCTTTGTAAAGCCCGCGCAGCCGTTCCGTCACCGGACCGATCCTGCCCGTGCCGATCACGCGGCCATCGATCGTGCCGACCGGGGACTGCGCGCCGAACGTGCCGGTGAGAAACGCCTCATCCGCATTGTAGGTGTCGACAAGCGAGAAGTTGCGCTCGAATACCGGTATGCCGTTGACGCGGCAGAGGTCGATGACCTTCTGGCGTGTGATCCCGTTCATGCAATAGTCGCCGGTGCTGGTCCAGACCTGGCCCTTCCGCACGATGAAGAAGTTGCAGGCGTTGGTGGTGTTCACGAAGCCATGGACGTCCAGCATCAGGGCCTCGTCCGCGCCGGCCTTCTGTGCTGCGATGCAGGCCAGAATGCAGTTCAGCTTGCTGTGCGAATTGAGCTTGGGGTCCTGCGTCATCGGCAGACCGCGCAGGTGGGGAACCGTGGCAAGGGTGATCGGGCGCGGAAGACTGGGGCGCGAGTGTTCCATGATAATGACCATGGTCGGCCCTTGCTGCGACAGTCGGGGGTTCTGGAACGGCCGGGTCTTGACCCCGCGCGTCACCATCAGGCGGGCGTGGGCGTCGGTGGTCATGCCATTGGCGGCTTGCGTGTCGGACACGGCGGACATCACCTCGGCCTTCGTGCGGGCGATGTCGAGATCGATGGCTTTCGCCGCCTCGAACAGCCGGTCGATATGTTCGTCCAGAAAGGTCCAGCGGCCGTTGTAGAGGCGGATGCCTTCCCACACCCCGTCGCCCAGCATGAAGCCGGAATCATAGACGCTGACCGTAGCCTCTGCCTTAGGAGCAAGCTTGCCGTTCACCCAGATCAGGATCGCGTCGTTGCGGGCATCTTCTTCCGCCTGATGGGGTGAGACATGATCGGTCATCGGTGCGCCTTTCCGGTTGCCGGGCAGGCTAGGGGGCGGGGTGGCGCGAGGCAACAGGCAGTTGTGCCTGAAAAGCAGAGCCTCCGGCGGGGATATTTGGGCAAAGATGAACGCCGCTAGGGCTTGTGCAGGGCTTCAAGCCAGGGAAGGGCTTGCGTCGTCAGGACATCAAGCGCCCGCGCGAGGGTCGCAGGGTCATCCAGCACATCGACGAAAGCCAGAGTGCCGGGATCGCCGGGCAGGTCTTCGGCGAAGTCCCGGAGGGTAAGGTCGTCGTCCTCGGGCCAGTCGGGGTGATCCGGGGCACCGCCTTCGGGGGTAACGAAGCGCAGCACGATCTGCGCGTCCCATCCATAGCGGCTGCGCTGAAGATGGACGGCGGATCTGCCCTGTGGGGTAGCGCGGCTGAAGGTGCTGCCTTTCAGCGCGTAGCCGAGCGGTTCGAGAGCCTGGCCAAGAGCTGCGATAATGGCGGCATGGGCCGCCTCGCGCCGGGCCGGAAAGGCCGGGTCATGCGCGGCGGTGTGCTTGCGGGCGGCGAGGTCTTCGTCATGCGGATCAGACATCGCCGATCCCGGTCATACGGAAAGGCCGCCCGCCAGATCCGGGACATCCAGCGCCGAAAAGCCGTAGTGGCGCAGCCAGCGCAGGTCGGCCTCGAAGAAGGCGCGCAGGTCTGGAATGCCGTATTTCAGCATGGCGATGCGGTCGATGCCCATGCCGAAAGCGAAGCCCTGCCACTGGGTCGGGTCGACTCCGGCGGCTTGCAGAACCTTGGGGTGGACCATGCCGGAGCCGAGGATTTCCATCCACTTGTCGCCCTCGCCGATCTTCAGCTGGCCGCCGACACTCGAGTAGCGGATGTCGACTTCGGCCGAGGGTTCGGTGAAGGGGAAATGGCTGGCGCGGAAGCGCAGCTCTACCTGGTCAACCTCGAAGAAGGCGCGGCAGAACTCTTCCAGCGTCCACTTGAGGTTGGCCATCGAGATGTCGCGGTCGATCGCCAGGCCTTCGACCTGGTGGAACATCGGGGTGTGGGTCTGGTCCATGTCCATCCGGTAGACGCGGCCGGGGGCGATGACGCGGATCGGGGCGCCCTGGTCCATCAGCGCGCGGATCTGAACCGGGCTGGTATGGGTGCGCAGGACATGCGGCGGGCGGTTGTCGCCTTCCGCGCGGTGCATGAAGAAGGTGTCATGCTCTTGCCGCGCCGGGTGTTCCGGCGGGATGTTGAGCGCGTCGAAGTTGTACCAGTCGCTTTCGACCTGCGGGCCTTCGGCGACGGCAAAGCCCATGTCGGCGAAGATGGCTGTCAGCTCTTCCATCACCTGACTGACCGGGTGGACGGTGCCGCGCGGCCGGGGGCGGCCCGGAAGGGTCACATCCAGCCATTCGGTTTTCAGCCGCTCGTCCAGGGCGGCGTCGGCCAGCCCCGCCTTGCGGGCGCGCAGTGCAGCGTCGATCTCGTCCTTCAGCGCGTTCAGCCCGGCCCCGGCGGTCTTGCGGGCCTCGGGCTCCATCTTGCCGAGGGTGGCCATCAGGGCGCTGATCTCGCCCTTCTTGCCAAGCGCGGCAAGGCGCACCTCTTCAAGGCCAGCCTCGTCGGCGGCCTTGGCGACGGCGGCAAGGTACTTGCCCTTCAGCGTGTCGATCGCGTCCATCGTCTTTCCCTCTGGAAGTCGGCCCCGTGCTAGCGGGGAAGGCCCCGCGATGCAAGCGGGGCGGGTTTCGCAAGGGCCCGCGCTGCGGTAATGCTGGACCGGGGTGGGGGGGCAGCATGATCACGAAAGCGTTCACAAAGGGCGATGCCGAGTCGGAAGCGGTCTATTCGGACTGCGAGAGGTACCGCTATCTTCTGACGCGGATCTGGGGTCCGGGGTCGCGCGTGCTGTTCATCATGCTGAACCCCTCAACCGCGACGGAGGTGCAGAACGACCCCACGGTGGAACGCTGCGAGCGACGGGCGCGGGCGCTGGGCTTTGGCGCGTTTCGGGTGACGAACATCTTTGCCTTCCGCGCGACCGACCCGAAGGTGATGCGGTCAGCCGATGATCCGGTCGGGCCGGCGAACGATGCGGCTATCCGCGACAGCCTGACCTGGGCCGATGCGGTCATCTGCGCCTGGGGAAATCACGGACTGCACCGGGATCGCGGCGCAGAGGTTGAGGCGATGCTGCGCGGGTCCGGGGCAATGCTGCACCAGTTGGGGCTGACCGGTCGGGGCCAGCCAAAGCACCCGCTTTACATCGGGTACGACCGGCAGCCGGAGCCCTGGTAAGGATCAGGCGGCGCGCAGGTCGATATCGGACAGATCGACCGGATCGCCCCGCACGGTCGCAATGGCGGCCCCGTCAAGAAACAGGGTCGATTCCCCGCTTTCCGAATTCACCTCCAGGTCCAGCACCGGATCGGGGTGAACGGCAGGATCGTAGACGATGATCAGCTTGTCCTGCGCCGCAGAGTAGTCGGCGACATGGGCAACGCCGCCTTCGATCATCCAGTCATGCACGATGAAATCATCCGCGCCGGTGTCGCCAAAGCCATGGTCGCCCGCGCCCAGATCCAGCACATCATTCCCACTGCCGCCATTGAGGAAGTCCCGGCTGGCGTCGTCAGCGTCGCCATCAAGGCCCGAGAGCCGGTCATCCCCGGCATTGCCGTCCAGCGTATCTGCGCCCAAGCCGGCGACCAGGCGATCATCACCCTCGCCTCCGGCAAGCCAGTCGGCGCCACTGCCGCCGTCCAGACTGTCCTGCCCGGCACCGCCCAGCAACGTGTCGGCCCCGCCACCCCCGGCAAGCTGGTCGTCACCAAGGTGCCCGGCAAGCTGGTCGTCGCCATCTGCGCCGGACAGATCGTCATTGCCGCCCTGCCCGACCAGTGAGTCGTCACCCGCGCCGCCAAGCACGGTATCGTCACCGTCGCCAGCCCAGACCGCGTCATCCCCGGCCCCGGCGTCAATCGTGTCGTCGCCGTCGCGACCGTCAATCAGATCGTCGCCCCCAAACCCGGTGACCGTGTCATCCGCGTTGTCGCCCGAAAGCACATCTTCGGCGTCGGTGCCGGTGACGTCCTGACCTTCGAACTGGGGGGCATCGATGTCGTTCGACCGGATGATCCCGTCAGCGTTCGGTGCTTCGGGTTCATCCAGCAAGGACCTGGCATCCGGATCGGCTTCGGACCGGGGTTCCGGTGGCGCGTCGTCATCTTCTGCCTGATCGTCCTTGACCGACAAAACGGCGTCGGCCGCCACCCCGGCAACCATCAGACCCAGAAGCCCAAGCAAGGAAAGCACATCGTCACCCTGAACCGTGCGGCAACCCGCTGTTAACCACAACTTCCGTTAACCCATTGAAAGACATATGGATTACTTTCTGTTGATAGCACAGTTCGGGCATTCGAAAAAGCGGTGGCCGGCCTTACCGTCCGGGTTTCTGAAGGGCTGGTTAACAAAGGCTTTCGGGGTGGAGGTCGCAGTCCCCCCCTTTCCAAACCCGGCGAATCCGCATAAGGACGCGCATCCGCCTGACGCGGACCCTCCAAGGGCCTTGCTGGACGACATCCCGGCCTGCGCCATAACCCTTTTGCAAGGAGACCACGATGTCGATCACTGTTGAAGAAAAAGCACGGCTTATCAAGGAATACGCGACCAAAGAGCATGACACCGGGTCACCGGAAGTTCAGGTTGCGATCCTGTCGTCACGCATTGCCACGCTGACCGAACACTTCAAGAGCCACAAGAAGGACAACCACTCGCGTCGTGGCCTTCTGATGATGGTCGCCCAGCGCCGCAAGCTGCTGGACTACCTGAAGAAAAATGCTGAGCCGCGGTATAGTGCGCTTATCTCCCGCCTTGGCCTGCGCCGCTAAGGCACGCCCCCGGCAAATCGATGCGCCCGCGCCGAAAGGTTGCGGGCGTTTTCATTTGCGGCCTTCGGTCACCGTCGCCATATAGAGGCAAGCAAACGGAGAGCCCGATGGCAGAGGACAGATTTCCCGGCTGGCATGGCACGACGATCCTGGCCGTAAGGCGCGGGGGTGAAGTTGTCGTCGCCGGTGACGGGCAGGTGTCGCTGGGCCAGACGGTCATCAAGGGCACGGCACGCAAGGTGCGCAGGCTGTCGCCCGGCGGCAAGGACGTGGTCTGCGGCTTTGCCGGATCGACGGCGGATGCTTTCACCCTTTTGGAACGGCTGGAAAAGAAGCTGGAGGCCGCCCCCGGCCAGTTGGCGCGCGCTTGCGTGGACCTTGCTAAGGACTGGCGGATGGACAAGTACCTGCGCAACCTTGAAGCCATGCTGATCGTGACCGACGGCCAGCTTCTGTTTGTACTGACCGGCGCAGGCGATGTGCTGGAGCCGGAGCATGATGTCGCCGCGATCGGGTCGGGCGGGAACTTTGCCCTGGCGGCCGCGCGCGGGCTGATGGCGACCGACCTATCGGCCGAGGACATCGCCCGACGCGCCATGGCGATCGCGGCGGACATCTGCGTCTACACCAATGGCAACCTGACCGTGGAGCGGATTCCCGCATGACCGATTGCGGAGGCTTAGGGTTCCCCGGGATCATCGGCAAAAAGAACCTTGCCGGCATAGGCTTTTCCGCCGCAGGCAACCCATCGCGCCTGATGCAGGGACCAGTCCGGAAAGCGCCGAAGCAGCGGCGCGGCATTCCAGAACTTCTGGGCGCCAATCGCGTGGATCACGACGGCATCTTCCGCTCCGGCAGAGGCAGCCGGATGATTGAACCGAATCGGCAGGCGGGTAACCGGCAACCCAAGGCTCGCGGCCGCCAGATACCAGGGCATCTCGTCGAACTGGAAGGGCGGCGCTCTGTCCACGAACTCCCGCGCGAGATCGCGGACGATCGCTGCCGAACCGCCGCTTTCGATGAATCCCCGCGCAACACCAATCACGCCGCCGTTCAGAAGCGGCACTTCGGGGTCAAGCTGGCGATCGGAAAACGCAGAGATCGCCGATTCCCGCCGGGCAAAGGCTCCCTTCGGCAGGGGGCGCCAGGCAAGGCAGTCGAAATCCCAGATCGGACCCAGCGACCCTTGCACGAGGATGTCGGCGTCAAGCCAGACAACCTTCGTGTAGGCGTCAAGAAGGTCCGGCAGATCCAGCTTTGCCATGACCAGCGGCGAATACTTGGCAAGGAAGCGCGACAGGCGGGCATCGTCACCTGTCACCCGAAGCTGCACCGAAACGCTGGCCCGTGTGAAGGTTCGGAACAGGCAGCGCGGCCAAAGCGTCCGGAATGCCGCTTTCTGGTCCTCGGGCAAGCCGTCGTGGAAGATCACCACATCCGCGTCGAAAGCCGCGTCATGGGCCAGGATCGACGCCAGAACCGTTCCGGCGGCAAAGGCGTGGTCCGCCGTGATGCCCAGAACGATCGCCTTTTTCGCCATCACCCGCCCCTGCACAGGCCGGCATGAGCCCAGCACCTGTTCACCCTGTCAAGGAAAACACCGCAGATGACCCTCGATGACCTTCGCGCTGCCGTTGCCTCCGGGATCCTGACCGAGGCGCAGGCGGCGTCCGTCAAGACGCTGGCCGAAAGCCGCGCAGGACGTCGCGCCACACTGCCGGCCGAGGATGAACCTTTCGAGTTCTTCAAGGGCTTTTCCGAGATCTTCATCTCGATCGGGCTGATCATCCTGTTGTCCGGCGTGATCGCCTTGCTGACGATCATCGGCGGCTTCACCATCCTGACGCTGGTGCCGCTGGTGTCGGCGGCGGTTGCCTGGTGGTGGGCAGGATACTTCACGCTGAAACGCCGGATGACGCTGCCGTCTATGGTTCTGGCCACGGCCTTTGGCGCGGGGCTGGTCATCTTCTGCTTCGCGGTTCTGGAAAACGCGGGGGTCGAAGAGCGCCTGATCGCCATTCTGGGCTTTGCCTGCGCAGCGCTTGGCATGGTGGTGTGGTATCGCCGGTTCCGGCTGCCGTTCTCGGCCTTCCTGGCAGGGGGGTTCGTGCTTGCCGCGATCTATGCGCTGACGGCCACGGCGGCCAATGTCTCGGGCCTGTTCATGGCGGGGGGCTATGACTCGCTTTTCGATCTGAACGAAAGCCCGGCCTTCGCAACTGCCACGCTGATCTTCGGGGTCGGGGCCTTCATCGTCGGCATGTGGTTTGACACGCGCGATCCGCACCGGCTGGGCCGCCATTCCGCCACCGCCTTCTGGTGCCATCTTCTGGCGGCACCCGCGCTGGTCAACACCGTCGCGCTGACCCTCTTGAACGGCAGCGGGCTTGGCCTTCTGTCGCTGGCACTGCTGGCGATCACCGTGCTGGCGCTGGTCATCGACCGGCGGTCGTTCCTGACGGCGGCCATCGTCTATATCGCGCTGGTCATCGGCTGGGTCATGGGTGGCGGCAGCGGCACGCAGTGGATCTCCATCCTGATCGTCCTTGGCGCTGTCATCACCGGCATCGGCACCTGGTGGGTGCAGCTGCGCGCCTGGGTAATGGGCGTGTTGCCCGATTTCCCCGGCAAGTCCCGCTTGCCGCCCTACGGGAGCACCGAATGACCGACCTGACCCCGCGTGAGATCGTGCACGAGCTTGACCGCTTCATCATCGGCCAGGCCGAGGCCAAGCGCGCCGTCGCCGTCGCCCTGCGCAACCGCTGGCGCCGCAAACGCCTGGGCGATGATCTGCGGGATGAGGTCTACCCCAAGAACATCCTGATGATCGGCCCGACCGGCGTCGGCAAGACCGAGATCAGCCGCCGTCTGGCCAAGCTAGCCAAGGCTCCGTTCCTCAAGGTCGAGGCGACTAAATTCACCGAGGTTGG
>JANOER010000259.1:0-3248 GCA_031441285.1 Rhodobacterales bacterium | reverse complement strand
CCAGACCGAAATGCCCGAAATTTTCCGGGTGGTAATAGGCCTGGGTCATCGACCGCAAGGTCGAAATGTTGATCAGCTCGTCAAACTCTGTCCCCTCGGCCTGCCGCAACAGCCGGTTGAGGTGCTGGGTCTTCAGCACCTGCCCTTTGGCCAGAGTCAGCCCGGCGCCCTCGGCCACCTCGCGTAAGCTGTCCAGCTTCATCGGTGAGGGTTCCTCATGGACGCGGAACAACAGCGGCCGCTTCAGCCGGATCAACTCTTCGGCCGCAGCGACGTTGGCCAGCACCATCAACTCTTCGATCAAGCGGTGCGCATCCAGCCGCTCCTTGAACGCAACCGAGGTGACACGGCCCGCGTCATCCAGAACGATCTTGCGTTCCGGCAGGTCAAGATCCAGCGGCTGGCGCGCTTCACGCGCGCGGGTCAGGGCGGCGTAGGCGGCGTAAAGCGGCGTCAGCACCGGCTGGACAAGCGGCGCGGTCGCTGCGTCCGGGTTGCCGTCCACCGCGTCCTGAACCTGCGCGTAATGCAGCGACGCGGCCGACCGCATCATCCCGCGCACGAACCGGTGCGACAGCTTGTGGCCGTCCCGGTCGATCACCATCCGCACCGCAAGACAGGCGCGGTCGACGGCTTCGTGCAGCGAACACAAGTCGCCCGACAGGATGTCGGGCAGCATCGGAACCACCCGGTCGGGGAAATAGGTCGAGTTGCCCCGTCGCCGGGCCTCGCGGTCAAGCGCCGACCCCGGCGTGACGTAATGCGCGACGTCGGCGATGGCGACCCAAAGGATGAACCCGTCCGGGTTACCGGGATCGGGGTCCGGCTCGGCCAGCACCGCATCATCGCGGTCGCGGGCATCGACGGGGTCGATGGTGACCAACGGAAGCGCGCGCAGATCCTCGCGCCCTTTCAGCCCAACCGGGTCGCCCCGATCAGCCTCAAGGATCACCGCATCGGGGAACTGGTCAGGGATGCCGTGCTGATGGATCGCGATCAGGCTGGCCGCGCGCGGACCAGAAGGGTCGCCCAGCCGCGCCAGAACCCGCGCCTGCGGCAGGCCCAGACGGCGGCCACCGATGGCCTCGGCCTCGACCAGCTCGCCCTCCCTGGCTCCCAGCGCCATGTCGGCAGAGACGCGCCATTCCTTGTCGGACCCCTTGTCGATCGGCTGAATCCGCCCGCCCTCGGACGTGACGCGGAAGACGCCAAGTACCTTAGCGGGGTTAGACCCCAGCTTGCGGATCAGCCGGGCCTCATAGACGTAGTCGTCAAGATCCACCTTGGTCAGCCGCGCAAGGATCTTGTCCCCGTCGCCAAGGGCAGGGTCGCCCTTCTTTGGAATGATCAGGATCCGCAGACTGTCGTCGACGCCTTCCTCCAGCGGCCGGGCATAAAGATCCCCGGCGTTGTCGGGCGCCAGCACCTGCAACAGGGCGACGGGCGGCAAGGTCCCGGCCTCGTGGAAGCGCCGGGCGGTCTTCTGGACCACGCCTTCGCCTTCAAGCTCCCGCAGGATGCGCTTCAACTCGATCCGGCCATCCCCTTTGATGCCAAAGGCCTTGGCAATGTCGCGCTTGGCGACAAGACCGGGATTGTCGCTGATCCATTGGCGGATCTGGTCCTTGGAGGGCAGGTTCTTCATGCTGCCTGACCTAGCACGCCGGTGCGGGGAAGACTACCCGACAGGCCGGTTCACATTTGCGCAAATATCCCCGCCGGAGGCTCTTGCACAAAGCCTTTTGCGCGGTCTTCCCGCGCAGAAGGCGAGACAAAAGGCCTTCGCGCGGAACGCGCTCATTGCAACTGCCGCCGGTCAGAGGGCGCGGCGCATGTGGCGGTGCGCGATGCCGGCGTCAAGGAATTCGTCGCCCTCTGCGACGAAACCCAGCTTGTCATAGAACGCGGTCGCGCGGGTCTGTGCGCCAAGTTCGGCCTCGGTCAGTCCCGGCAGGGCGCGCAGGCTGTCCAGCGCGGCCTGGATCAGCGCCACGCCAAGGCCGGTGCCGCGCGCCTCGGGCAGCACGCAGACCCGGCCGATCTTGCCCACAGCCCCCTTCAGCAGGATCCGTGCCGTGCCGACCGGGCGATCATCAAGGACCGCCAGAAGATGGATCGCCCGATCGTCCAGCCCGTCGACCTCGTCGGTCTCGCTGACGCCTTGCTCTTCGATGAACACTGTCCGGCGCAAGGCGCGGCAGGTGTCGATGTCGCGGGTGACCAGGATGCGCATCACGCGAAGTAACCCCGCAGGATGCGCCCGTAGATCGCTTTCAGCGTCTGGATATGGGCGACGTCTACCCGTTCGTCGACCTGATGCATGGTCTTGCCGACCAGCCCGAATTCCACCACCGGGCAATGATCCTTGACGAAGCGCGCGTCCGATGTCCCGCCGCTGGTCGAGGCCACCGGCTTGCGCCCCGTTTCGGCCTGAACCGCGCGCGACACCAGCGCCGAAAGCTCTCCCGGCGGGGTCAGGAAGCTTTCGCCCGAGACCGAGAGCTTCAGCGCGATGTCCACCCCTGTCGCCTCGGCTGCCGCCGCCGCCTCGCCGCGCAGCCAGTCCGACAGGCTGTCGCCGGTGTGCATGTCGTTGAAGCGGATGTTGACCGCGGCGGTCGCCCGCGCCGGGATGATGTTCGACACGGTATTGCCGGTGTCGATCGTGGTAATCGCCAGCGTCGAGGGATCGAAATGCGGGGTGCCGCGGTCCAGCGGTTCGGCGTCCAGCCGGGCAAGCAGCCTGACCAGCGCCGTAAGCGGGTTTTTCGCCCGGTGCGGATAGGCCGAATGGCCCTGCACTCCGGTCGCGGTGATCTGTGCCGTCATCGAGCCCCGGCGACCGATCTTCATCATGTCGCCCATCTCGTGCGGGCAGGTGGGTTCACCGACCAGGCAATCCGTCATCCGCTCGCCGTTGAAGGCCATCCAGTCCAGGATGGCGATGGTGCCGTCGCGGCCTTCGCCTTCCTCGTCCCCGGTGATCGCAAGGATCACCGCCCCGTCCGGAGGAGTGTCGCGCACGAAATCCACCGCCGCCGCGACAAAGGCCGCGACGCCCGACTTCATGTCGCAGGCGCCCCGGCCATACATCACGCCGTCGGTGATGTCGGCCCCGAACGGGTCATGCGTCCAGGCCGCCGCATCGCCGACGGGGACCACATCGGTATGCCCGTTGAACCCGAAGGACCGGTTCGCCCCGGCCTTGCCCCAGCGGGCATAAAGGTTGGCGATGCCGCCCCGGTCAA
>JANOER010000258.1:0-3933 GCA_031441285.1 Rhodobacterales bacterium | reverse complement strand
GCCAAACCGCCGAACTCCAGATCCGCGTCGCCCTCATCAACCGCTTCAACGCACGCGGCACCGCCGAGATCGTCCGCGTGGCATGAACTCAATGGGGCAAGGTGCGTCACGCCTCAAGCGTGAGTTGCGCAACAACGCCCTCAGAAGGTAAGACATCAGGGTAATCCCCCCAGAGACTGAAAATGGCCGCATGAGTTCTACCACTGCACCCCGTAAGCAATGGGGGATTACCTTAGAGGGTGTCAGCCTTGCGCCCCGCTGCCGGGATGTCCGTCAGCGCAGGCCATGCACGGTCAGCTTCCGGCGTCCGGACGGCGTCAGCAGGGCCGCCTCGCGGCCTTCGATCACCACGGCCGAGAGGTGGCCTCCGTAAGCGGCGCCGGAATCGAGGTTCAGCCGGTTGCCGTAGTGGGTGGCTTGGTCGATCGTGGTGTGGCCATGCACGATCAGCGGGCCGAAGCTGGCCGTTTCACTGAGAAAGGGATCGCGGATCCAGACCAGGTCGGTTTCGGTCTGCCGATCCAGCGGCACCCCCGGCCGGATTCCCGCGTGGACGAAGGCGCAATGCCCGGCAAGGTGAAGTGTCGGACAACCGGCCAGAAAGTCGCGGTGCGCGCTGGGGACGGCAGCCCCGGCTTCGGCATGGACCTTGGCAACCGGGCGGTCTGCTGCGTTGGCGACCCCGTAGGAGCGCAGGGTCTCGGCGCCGCCAAGGCGGGGATGCAGCCAGGAAAGCTCGGGCCAGAGGCGGGTATCGTGGTCTTTCGGGTCGGCCAGAAAGCGCGAGAACAGGCGGTCGTGATTGCCTTTCAGCGTCACCCAATCCCGCCCGGCTGCCTGTCCTGCGATCAGGAAATCGATCACGCCGCTGCTGTCGGGTCCGCGATCGACAAGGTCTCCGACATGGATCACCTGACCCGGACCGTGCCGGGCCATGTCGTCGGCAATCAGGGCATGTGCTGCCTGCAGCAAGCCAAGCTGTCCGTGAATGTCGCCGATCGCATAAATCTGCATGGGCCGGTCCTGATGGAAAAGTCCGGGGGTCTCACACCCCCGGACCCCCTTGGAGTATTTCCGAAAAGAGCAAGTCGCAAGGCGCGGCTTGCGGGTCAGGCAACTTCGAACTGCAGGGCCTTCACCTGGCTGAAAAGGCCGGTGTTTTCCAGCGTGTCGATCACGCGTGGGTCGATCGGCTGGTCAAGATAAAGGATTGCGATCGCATCCTGCCCGACGCCGGAACGGCCCAGCGTGAAGTTGGCGATGTTGACGTTGTTGCGGCCCATGGTCATGCCCAGAAGGCCGATGATGCCCGGCACGTCCTCGTTCGTGGTGTAAAGCATGTGGGCGCCGATTTCGGCGTCGATGTTGATGCCCTTGATCTGGATGAAGCGCGGCTTGCCGTCGCTGAAGCACGTCCCGGCGACCGAGCGTTCCCGCTTGTCGGTGACCATCGTGACCTTGATGTAGGCGTCGAAAACTCCGGTCTTGTCCTGACTTGTGGTCGAGATCTGGATGCCCTTGTCCTTGGCAACGACCGGCGCGGAAACAAGGTTCACATCCGGGTTCTGCGCCTTCAGCACGCCCGCGATGACGGCCGAGTTGAGGGCTGCAAGGTTCATCCCCGCAACCGTGCCGTCATACAGGATGTTGATCGCCTTGATCGGCTCGTCCGTCATCTGCCCGATGAAGCTGCCAAGATGGCCGGCAAGCTTGATCCAGGGGCCCATGACCGCGGCCTCTTCCGCCGTGACGTTCGGCATGTTCAGCGCGTTCTGGACGGCCCCGGTCAGAAGGTAATCGGCCATCTGCTCGGCCACCTGCAGCGCCACGTTCTCCTGCGCTTCGGTGGTGGAGGCGCCAAGGTGCGGGGTGCAGACCACGTTCGGCAGGTTGAACAGCGGGTTTTCGGTGGCAGGTTCAGTCTCGAACACGTCCAGCGCCGCCCCGGCGACCTGGCCGGATTTGAGCGCCTCGGCCAGCGCTGCCTCGTCGATCAGCCCGCCCCGGGCGCAGTTGATGATGCGGACGCCGCGCTTGGTTTTGGCAAGGTTCTCGGCCGACAGGATATTGCGGGTCTTGTCGGTCAGGGGGACATGCAGCGTGATGAAATCGGCGCGGGCCAGAAGCTCGTCAAGGTCGACCTTGGTGACGCCGATCTGTTTGGCGCGTTCCTCGCTCAGGAAGGGGTCGTAGGCCACGACCTTCATGTGCAGGCCCACGGCCCGGTCGCAGACGATGCCACCGATGTTGCCGGCACCAATCACGCCGAGGGTCTTGTTGAACAGCTCCACCCCCATGAAGCGCGACTTTTCCCACTTTCCGGCCTGGGTCGAGGCGTTGGCCTCGGGCAGTTGCCGAGCGACGGCAAACATCATCGCGATGGCATGTTCCGCCGTGGTGATGGAGTTGCCGAAGGGCGTGTTCATCACGATGACGCCTTTCTTCGACGCCGCCGGAATGTCGACGTTGTCGACGCCGATCCCGGCGCGGCCAATGACTTTCAGGCGGGTGGCCTTCTCCAGCAGCTTCTCGGTAGCCTTGGTGGCCGACCGGATCGCAAGGCCGTCATACTGGTCAATGACGGCAAGGAGGGCGTCCTTGTCCTTGCCGAGTTTTGGCAGGTAATCCACCTCGACCCCGCGGTCGCGAAAGATCTGGACGGCGGTTTCGGAAAGTTCGTCGGATACGAGGACGCGGGGCATGGCAATGATCCTTTGGGGCGTGGATGGTGCGCCAATAATGCGCAACCTACGGATGGGGGTAGGGTGCGCATTCATGGCGCACCGCTCTTGTTCAGGCAGCCTGCGCCAGCGCCGCGATCTCGGCGTGGAAGGCGTGGGCGATCCAGGGCATCAGCGCCTGAACATCCGAGGTCTCGACCGTTGATCCGCACCAGATCCGAAGGCCCGGGGGCGCGTCGCGGTATGCGCCCATATCAAAGCCCGCGCCGGCCTTTTCGATTCGCTTGGCGACGGCCTTGGCGAAAGCCTCGCCGTCGGTGATCCGGGGATCGGCGAACTTGAGACAAACGCTGGTGGTCGAGGCCGTGGCCGGGTCTGCCGCCAGATTGGCGATCCACGGGTTCGCGGCGCAGAAGTCGTGGACCGCCTGTGCGTTTGCCGTGGCGCGGGCGATCAGCGCGGGCAGCCCGCCGATGGCTTTGGCCCATTTCAGCGCAACAAGGTAATCCTCGTTCGCCAGCATGGATGGGGTGTTGATCGTCTCACCGGCGAAGATGCCTTCGATCAGCTTGCCCTTGGCAGTCAGCCGGAAGATCTTCGGCAGCGGCCATGTCGGCGTGTAGGTTTCCAGCCGTTCGACGGCACGGGGCGACAGGATGATCACGCCATGCGCGCCCTCGCCGCCCAGCACCTTCTGCCAGGAGAAGGTAGTGACGTCGAGTTTAGCCCAAGGCAGGTCCATCGCAAAGGCCGCGCTGGTCGCGTCACAGATCGTAAGGCCCGCGCGGTTCGCGGGGATCGCGTCACCGTTCGGCAGCCGCACGCCCGAGGTGGTGCCGTTCCAGGTGAAAACCACGTCGCGGTCGAAATCGACAAGCCCGAAGTCCACGATCTGGCCGTAAAGGGCAATCCGCACGGTGGCATCCAGTTTCAGCTGTTTCACCGCATCGGTGACCCAGCCTTCGCCGAAGCTTTCCCAGGCCAGCATCTCGACCGGGCGGGCGCCCAGAAGCGACCACATCGCCATTTCGACCGCGCCGGTGTCCGAGGCGGGGACGATCCCGATCCGGTAGTCCTCGGGGACGTTCAGGATCTCGCGGGTAAGGTCGATCGCCTCTTTCAGCTTGGCCTTGCCGACAGCGGCGCGGTGCGAACGGCCCAAGGGGGCGTCGGCCAGCATTTCAAGGGAATAACCGGGGATCTTGGCGCAAGGGCCGGACGAGAAGCGCGGATTGGCCGGGCGCTTGGCCGG
>JANOER010000257.1:0-6693 GCA_031441285.1 Rhodobacterales bacterium | reverse complement strand
AATGACTGAAACCCTCGCCGCCCTCCTCCTCGCCCATGTTCTGGCCGATTTCGTATTTCAGACCAACTGGATGGTGGCGAACAAGCGGCGACCAGAGGGGCTTGCCCTGCATGGGCTGGTTGTCCTTGCCACCGCTGTCGCCGTGACGGGAACGATCGGCCTTGGTCTGCTGTGGCTCACCGCCCTGCACATTGGCATCGATGCCGTGAAGGCGCACGCAAGGCAGACGCTTGGGCCGTTTCTTTTGGATCAGGCCGCCCATCTTGCGACCATCGCGGCCCTGGCGCTTTGGCAACCGATGATCTGGGCGCAGGGCCTTTGGGCCGACCAGACCGCCCTCCCCGCCCTCATGTTTCTTGCCGCCGGAGCCATCATGGCCACCCGCGTGGGTGGCTTTGCGGTCGGCCACCTGATGGAGCCCTTTGCCGCCCGCCTGCCCGCAGATGTCACCGCCGAAAGCCTTCCCGGCGCGGGGCGGGTCATCGGCCTTCTGGAACGCGGCCTGATCTTCGCACTGATCCTGCTGGGCCAGCCGGCCGGGGTCGGCCTGCTGATCGCGGCCAAGTCGATCTTGCGGTTTGGCGCGCTGAAGGACGACCGGGCGCTGTCGGAATACGTGATCATCGGCACGCTGGCATCCTTCGCCTGGGCGATTCTGGTAGGCTTTGCCACGCTTTCCGGCCTGACCGCGCTGCCGCCGCTTGGAATCCCGGCCGCCATACCCTAGATTGCAGCGCAAGGAGATCGCTCATGTTCGGCATTCCCGGCAAGGCCGCCGTCAGTCTTACCCCCGCCGCCACCCGCCAGATCGCGCGGTTGATGGAGCGTGAAGCATCCTCGGGCTTGCGCATCGGCGTCAAGAAGGGCGGCTGCGCGGGCATGGAATACACCATGGACTATGTCACCTCGGTCAACCCGCTGGATGAGGTTGTCGAGTTGGACGGCGCCCGGGTGATGATCGCGCCCATGGCGCAGATGTTCCTGATCGGCACCGAGATCGACTACGAGACCGGGCTTCTGGAATCGAAGTTCACCTTCCGCAATCCGAACGTCGCCGAGGCCTGCGGCTGCGGCGAATCGATCAAGTTCAAGGACCAGCCCGCCGCGTGATGGACCGGGCACTGCGCTTGTCTTCAAAGCCCTTCCCTCCGGAAGGGCTTTTCCTTTCGCGCCCAAGACGCTAGGCCTTGGCCTGCGATCAGGAGAGACAGCGCATGAAAAAGCTTGCCGCCGGGAACTGGAAGATGAACGGCTCTGCCGCCGCCTTGGCCGAGGTGAAGGCGCTGATCGCCGCCCATCTGGCCCCATCCTGCGAGATGCTGCTCTGCCCGCCCGCGACCCTGGTCGCCCAGATGGCCTGGGCGGCCAAAGGCAGCGCGCTTGCCGTCGGCGGGCAGGATTGCCACCCGAAGGCCTCGGGCCCGCATACCGGCGACATCTCGGCGGCGATGCTGGCGGATGCGGGGGCGACGCATGTGATCGTCGGCCATTCCGAACGCCGCACCGATCATGGCGAGACGGACGGTCTGGTGAAGTCAAAGGCCGAGGCGGCGCTGTCTGCCGGGCTGATCGCCGTTGTCTGCATCGGCGAGACCGAGGCCGAGCGTGACGCGGGCCAGACCCTTGCCGTCATCGGCCGCCAACTGGACGGATCGCTTCCCGCCGGGTCAACGGCTGCCAACACAGCGATCGCCTATGAACCCGTCTGGGCCATCGGCACCGGCCGGACCCCGACGCTGGACGAGATCGCCGAGGTCCACGCCTTCCTGCGCGACCGGCTGCGCGGCCTGATCGGGGGGCAAGCCGACGGTGTGCGTCTGCTGTACGGCGGATCGGTCAAGCCGTCGAACGCGGTCGAGATCTTTGCCGTGCCGCATGTCGATGGGGCGCTGGTCGGCGGGGCCAGCCTGAAGGCCGCCGATTTCGGGGCGATCGTCGCGGCCCTTTCGGCCTGACGACATCGGCGCGTCGCAGACAGGCCTGCCCGGCTGGCGCGCCTCGCCTAGGTTGACAAGATGACTGACCTTTCCCTCACCACCCGCCGGTCGCTTCTGACAGCGAACCTGATCTGCCTTGCGTCGATGGTGATCTGGGCGGCCGGCCTGCCCGCCGCCGACCTGATCATCCCGCACATGCCCGCCGTGGCCCTGACCGCTGCCCGCGCCAGCCTTGCGGCAGCGGTCCTCCTGCCGGTCTGGTGGCTGCTTGAAGGCCGCTCGGCGGTCATCGGGGCCAACTGGCTTCGGGGGGCCGGGGTCGGCTTCGTGGCGCTTGGCCTTGCCTCGTTCTTCGTCATTCTGGCGCTTCGCTTCAACGATCCGGTGACCGTGGCCATTGTCACGGCGGTGATGCCGGTTGCGGGGATCCTGCTGGAATGCGTGGCCGACAAGCGGCCCCTGACCCGGGCGCTGGTGCTGGGGCTGGTCCTGTCCGTGGCCGGCGGGATCATCGCGGTCAGCGGCAGCGAGGGAAAGCTCGATTTCGGGATCGGCGTCCTTGCCGCCCTGGCCTCGGTCCTGTGCTACACCTGGGGCTCGCGCGAGACGGTGAAGGCGTTGCCCGACCTCAGCCCGCTTGGTCGTTGCACGGTGACCGTGGCGGGCTGCGCCGGGGTGATGCTGGTCGCCGCTGTCGGTGACGGGCTGCTGCGCGGGGCCTGGCCGGATTGGAGCGCCATTGGCTGGGCCGAGTTCGGGGGCCTCGCGATTTTCGGGATCGGCTCGATGGCGGTCAGCCAGCTGCTCTGGATCATCTCGGTCGGCCGGATCGGGATCGGGGCCGCCAGCATGCACATGAACGCCGTGCCGTTTTATGTGATGCTGATGGTCTTTGCGCTGGGCGGACCGTTCAGCTGGCTGCAAACCCTTGGTGCGGTGATCGTCGTCACCGGCGCGCTCATCGCGCAAGGGCTGATCGGGCGGGGCGACTGATGCAGACACTCCTGCAATCACCAACCGACGCCGGCTTCGTCCAGAACCCCTACCCGTTTTACGAACGCGCCCGCGCGCAAGGCCCGTTCTTTCGCTGGTCGGACTACGGTCTGGTCTGCACCGGCAACGCCTCGGCGGTAAATGCCATCTTCCGCGATCGCCGCTTCGGGCGCGAAGCACCGGCCGAGCTTGCCCGCAAGATCCCGCCGCATCTGGCCCCGTTCTACGCGATCGAAGCCCATTCGATGCTGGAGCTGGAACCACCGCGCCACACCCGGCTGCGGATGCTGGTGCTGCGCGCCTTCACCTCGCGCCGGATCGCGGCGCTGGGCCCCGAAATCGCCGCCCTGTCCGAAAGCCTGGCCGACGCCCTGCCCGCAGGCCGCTGTGATCTCTTGCAGGCCTTTGCCCAACCCCTGCCCGTCCGCATCATCGCGCGCCTTCTGGGCGTGCCCGAGGAGATGGCCACCGACCTTCTGCGCTGGTCCAATGCCATGGTCGGCATGTACATGGCCGGCCGCACCCGCGAGACCGAAGACAAGGCCGTCGCCGCGGCCGAGGACTTCAGCGCCTTCCTGCGCGCCTATGTCGAAGAACGTCGCGCCCGGCCGGCTGATGACCTGATCACCCAGCTTATCTCCGCCGAGATGGAAGGCGAAAAGCTTACGACCGACGAGCTGATCACCACCTGCATCCTCTTGCTGAACGCAGGTCACGAAGCGACGGTCCATACCATCGGCAACGGGGTGAAAACGCTGTTGGAGACCGCCACCCCGGCCACATCGCTTGCCCCGGACGCGGTCGAGGCGACGGTCGAGGAAATTCTGCGCTTCGATCCAGCGCTCCACATGTTCACCCGCTGGGCCTATGACGATATCGAGGTGATGGGCCACATGTTCCGGCGCGGCGATCAGGTCGGTCTCCTTCTGGCCGCAGCCAACCGAGACCCCGGCATCTGGGACCAGCCCGACCGTTTCCTGGCCTCGCGCCCGGCCAAGCCCCATGCCAGCTTCGGCGCTGGCCTGCATTTCTGCGTCGGAGCGCCCCTTGCCCGGCTGGAGCTGCAGATCGCCCTGCCGATCCTTTTCCGCCGCCACCCGGACCTGCGCCTGATCGGCACACCTGCCTACGGCGATGTCTACCACTTCCACGGGCTGAAAGAGCTGGCGGTCCACACCGGCTAAGCCATTCATCTTTGCGCAAATATCCCCGCCGGAGGCCCCGGCTTCAAAGCGGCAGCACGGTCGTCGACTTGATCTCTTCCATGCTCAGAAGGGCGGTCACATTGTAGATCCGCACCTCCGAAATCAGCGCCTGATAGAACGTGTCATAGGCCCGCGCGTTCTTCACCCGCACTTTCAGGATATAGTCGATGTCGCCCGCAAGCCGGTGCGCCTCCAGCACTTCGGGGCGTTCGCGCAGGGCCTTCAGGAACTTGCGCTGCCAGTCGGCCTCGTGCTCCGAGGTGCGGATCAGGACAAAGAAGCAGGCCTCAAGCCCAAGCGATTCCGCATCCAGGATCGCGGTCGTCCGGGTGATCACCCCCTGCTCGCGCATCCGCCGGATCCGGTTCCAGACCGGGGTCTTCGACGACCCTACCTTGCGGGCGATTTCGTCCAGCGATTGCTCGGCATCCTGTTGCAGTTCGGACAGGATTTTCCGGTCAAGATCGTCCAGCGGGGCAGCCATTCCATCAATTCCCTTTTCGACGGAACACCCGTTCCGGCACCGGGCAGTATCGGAACGTTCGTCCTTATCTGCAAGGGGCTATGGCCCAGACATGGGAAAATGTCCTATATTTGATGGCGAAACCCTGCCTCAGGAGGCGCCCGATGAGCCGTCGCTTCACCGCCAAGATCGTGACCGCCAACCTTCTGCGCGAAGGCGACGTCGTCTACCTGACCGACGATGACCGCTGGTCGCAGCACCACAACGAAGCCGAGCTGATCGAGGATGAAGCCCACGCCCAGATGCGCCTTCTGCACGCGTCAGCGCAGAAACTGCTGGTGGTCGGCGCCTATCTGGCCGATGCAAGGCCCGGCCCGAACGGTCCCGAGCCGACGCATTTCCGCGAGGAATTCCGCACCCGCGGCCCGTCGAACTACAACCACGGCAAGCAAGCCGACCTGGCAAACTGAGAGCGCGCATGTACAGCTATTCCGACTTCGACGAAGCCTTCGTCCGTGCCCGCGTCGCCCAGTTTACCGCCCAGGTGGACCGCCGCCTTGACGGCAGCCTGACCGAAGACGAATTCCGCCCGCTGCGGCTGATGAACGGGCTTTATCTGCAGCTGCATGCCTACATGCTGCGCGTGGCCATTCCCTACGGCACCGTCAGCCCGCGCCAGATGCGGCAGCTGGCGCTGATCGCCGACACCTGGGACAAGGGCTATGGCCACTTCACCACGCGGCAGAACATTCAGTTCAACTGGCCGAAACTGCCGGACGTGCCGGCCATTCTTGGCGCGTTGGCGGATGTGGAAATGCACGCGATCCAGACCTCGGGCAACTGCGTCCGCAACGTCACCGCCGACCATTTCGCCGGGGCCGCCGCCGACGAGATCGCCGACCCCCGCCCCTACGCCGAGCTTCTGCGCCAATGGTCCACCGACCACCCGGAGTTTCAGTTCCTGCCCCGCAAGTTCAAGATCGCCGTCACCGGCTCGCCCAATGACCGCGCGGTCACCAAAGCCCACGACATCGGCCTGCGCATGGTCCGCAATGGCGCCGGAGAGGCCGGCTTCGAGGTCATGGTCGGCGGCGGGCTTGGCCGTACCCCGATGATCGGCGTCACCGTCCGCAACTTCCTGCCCGAGGCCGACCTTCTGCCTTACGTCGAGGCGGTCCTGTCGGTTTACAACACGCTTGGCCGGCGCGACAACAAGTACAAGGCGCGGATCAAGATCACCGTCCACGAGACCGGCGCCGCCGAAATCACCCGGATGATCGAGACCCGGTTTGCCGAGCTTCGCCCGCTTTTCGGTGGCAACGACCAGAAGCTTCTGGCCGAAATCCGCGAGGCTTTCGCGCCCCCCGCCTTCCGCCGCGCTCCCATCGACGCCTATGACGCCTTCCACAAGGCCGATCCGGTGTTCCGCGCATGGGCCGACACCAACCTGACCGCGCATCGCCACGCCGAGTACGCCATCGTGACCATCAGCCTGAAGGCGCATGGGGCAACGCCGGGCGACGCCTCGTCCGACCAGATGCGCCTGCTGGCCGATCTCGCCGAACGCTACGGTCACGGCGACCTGCGGATCAGCCACGAGCAGAACGTCATCCTGCCTCATGTCCACAAATCCGACCTGCCGACCCTGCATGCGGCCCTGCTGCAAGCCGGCCTTGGCACCGCCAACGTCGGCTTGCTGTCGGATATCATCGCCTGCCCCGGCATGGATTATTGCGCGCTGGCCACCGCCCGGTCGATCCCGGTGGCGCAGGACCTGGCCATGCATTTCGACGCGCTGAAGCTGGAGCATGAGATCGGCCCCCTGAAGATCAAGATCTCGGGCTGCATCAACGCCTGCGGGCATCACCATGTCGGCCACATCGGCATCCTTGGCCTCGACCGCGCCGGGGTGGAGAACTACCAGATCACGCTGGGCGGCGACGGCACCGAGACCGCGGTGATCGGTGACAAGACCGGGCCGGGCTTTGCCTATACCGAGATCGTCCCCGCGATCGAACGCATCCTGCGCGCCTACCTCGATCTGCGGCTGGAGCCGTCCGAGACTTTCCTGCAAGCCTACCGCCGGGCGGGGCTG
>JANOER010000256.1:0-7639 GCA_031441285.1 Rhodobacterales bacterium | reverse complement strand
GATGGGCGTGCCGGTGGTCTATGTGATGACGCATGACAGCATCGGTCTGGGCGAGGATGGGCCGACCCACCAGCCGGTCGAACATCTGGCGATCTCGCGCGCGACGCCGAACATGCTGGTGATCCGCCCCGCCGATCTGGTCGAGGTCGCCGAGGCCTGGGAAATCGCGCTGACCGAAAAGACCCGGCCCACGGTTCTGGCACTTAGCCGACAGAACCTGCCTGCAGTCCGCAAGGTGCATACCGCGCAGAACATGGTCGCCAAAGGGGCTTATGTGCTGGCCGAGGCGACGGGCAAGCGGCAGGTGATCCTGATCGCCACCGGGTCAGAGATTGAGATCGCACTGAAAGCCCGCGCGGCGCTTGAAGCCGAGGGGATCGGCACCCGGGTCGTGTCGATGCCGTCGATGGAGCTGTTCGCAGGTCAGGACGAAGCCTGGCGCAAGCGCGTCCTGCCCGCAGGACCGGTTCGGGTGGCGATCGAGGCGGGCGTGCGCCAAGGCTGGGACCGCTGGCTTCTGGGCGAGCGCGGGCGCGAGGCGAAGGCCGGCTTCATCGGCATGTCCTCCTTCGGCGCAAGTGCCCCGATCGAACGGCTGTACGCCGAGTTCGGGATCACCGCCGAAGCTGCGGTGGCGAAAGCGAAGTCGCTCCTTTGATCCTTACGGGCGCAGGGCATAGCGCCCTGCCCCGTGCGCGGCCAGCACCAGACAGCCGCCGGCGATGGCCCAGTTCTTGACGAAGATCGACATTTGCCAGGCATCGCCGGGGATCAGGTGAAAGATGCTTGTGACCGCGCAATATGCCGCGAGCAGAAGGGCTGCCTGTCGCACCCAGACACCAAGAACCAGCGCCAACCCGGCCAGCAGGTTGAAGGCCAGCGCGGGCCAGACCAGCCAGATCGGCCAGCCGCGCGCGGCCAGCAGCACCTCGACCGGCAGGGGATTGCTGCCTTTCTGCAGGGCGGCAAGCAGGAACAGCGCCGCAATCAGGATGCGCCCGGCCAATGTGGCAAGGTCGCCGGCGCCGCGCATCAGCCGGCCGCTTTCTTCGGCCAGACAGCGGCAATGGCCGGGCCGATCATCCGGGTGGCCAGCGGGATCAGCAGCACCCCAAGCGCAAGCCCGAAGATCCCGTCCAGCGTGGCGGTCACCATCCACTCGACGAAGCCCTGCGCCGCGGGAACAGCATGGGCCACGGCTTGCGCGATGTGGTGGATGGCGTCATAGGGCCAGGCCCAAATATGAGTTGCCTCCAGCCCGTGCAGCACGATGTTGCCGCCGACCCACAGCATTGCGGCGGTCCCGACGGTCGAGAGAAACGCCATCAGCTTCGGCATCGCCTTGACCAGCCCGCGCCCTAGCGCCCGCCCCCCGGAGGTGCGTCCCGTGGCAGCCAAGTGCAGGCCGACGTCATCCATCTTCACGATCAGCGCGACCGCGCCGTAGACCGCAAAGGTGATGAAGGCCCCGACCACGGCCAGCGTTGCCGCCTGCAACCAGAAGCTGGGGCTTTCGATGGTGGCCAGGGCAATGGTCATGATCTCGGCCGACAGAATGAAATCGGTCTTGATCGCGCCCGCGACCTTTGCCTCTTCCAGATGGGCGGGATCCCCGGTGTCGAGATCCGCCTCGACCGCAGGATCGGCATGGGGTGCCAGGGCGTGGACGACCTTCTCGGCGCCCTCGAAACACAGGTAGGCCCCGCCCAGCATCAAAAGCGGGGTGATCGCCTGCGGTAGGAAATGGTCAAGCGCCAATAGCGCGGGCATAAGCACGATCAGCTTGTTGAACAGCGATCCGCGCGCGATCCGCCAGATGATCGGCAGTTCTCGGTCCGCTGAAAAACCGTGGACATATTTCGGGGTGACGGCAGCATCGTCGATCACCACGCCCGCAGCCTTGGCGCCGGCCTTGGCGGCAGCGGCGGCAATGTCGTCGATCGAGGCGGCAGCCACCTTGGCAATGGCGGCCACGTCATCCAGAAGGGCAAGCAGTCCGCTCATGCAAAGGCTCCCACGCGCAAGGCCGGGCCATTAGACCTCGGCCGCGCGGGAATTCATAGCCGGTGCGGCAAACCCTTCACGACGCATTCGGATTTGACGTATAGACCGGACGGACCCCATGGCGGGAAAGGGCCAGATGACCAACACCATAGCATTTTACATCGGCGTCGTGATCCTGATTTGCGTCGGGCTTGACGTTGTCGTCAGCGACGGTGCGGCCCTGGTGTTTCTGATGCGCAAGCTGGTCGGCCTGGTGGAATGGGTGGCGTTCTGGCGCTGACAGCGTCAAACTGTGGTTGTAATCGGCGGGTATCTGCGGATGTTACCGCTATCAGCGACGTGAGTCGCGCACCGACGGAGGAAAGATCATGACGGTGAAGGTTGCCATCAACGGATTCGGCCGCATCGGCCGCAACGTGCTTCGGGCTATCGTGGAATCGGGGCGCACCGACATCGAGGTCGTGGCGATCAACGATCTTGGTCCGGTCGAGACCAACGCGCATCTTCTGCGCTATGATTCGGTGCACGGGCGCTTCCCGGCCACTGTGACCACGGGTGCTGACTGGATCGATGTCGGTCGCGGTCACATGCTGGTGACGGCGCTGAAGAACCCGGCCGACCTGCCGTGGTCCAACGTCGACATCGTCCTGGAATGCACCGGCATCTTCACCTCGAAGGAAAAATGCCAGGCGCATCTTGAGAACGGCTCGAAGCGCGTCCTGATCTCGGCCCCAGGCGAGGGCGCGGACAAGACCATCGTCTACGGCGTCAACCATGACACGCTGACCCGCGACGACATCATCGTCTCGAACGCCTCCTGCACCACGAACTGCCTGTCGCCGGTGGCACAGGTCCTGCATCAGGCGATCGGGATCGAAAAGGGCATGATGACCACGATCCATTCCTACACCGGCGACCAGCCGACGCTGGACACGATGCACAAGGACCTTTACCGCGGCCGCGCCGCGGCGCTGAGCATGATCCCGACATCGACCGGGGCGGCCAAGGCGGTGGGACTGGTGCTGCCCGAACTGAAGGGCAAGCTTGACGGCTTCGCGATGCGGGTGCCGACGCCGAACGTTTCGGTCGTGGACCTGAAGTTCATCGCCAAGCGGGCCACCAGCGTCGAGGAAGTGAACGGCGCGATCACCGCGGCGGCGGACGGTCGGCTCAAGGGCATTCTGGGCTACACCACCGAAAAGCTGGTCAGCTCGGATTTCAACCACGATCCGCATTCCAGCATCTTCCACATGGACCAGACCAAGGTGATGGACGGAACCTTCGTGTCGGTCCTGTCATGGTATGACAACGAATGGGGCTTCTCCAACCGCATGGCTGACACAGCCGTGGCGATGGGCAAGCTGATCTGAACCTGTTGAAATTGCTGATGGAAGGGCGCCCTCGGGCGCCCTTTGCGTATATTAAGCCATGCATTCCGTGCATAGCCGCAGCGCAGCATTGGCAGTTGTTGGCGCTAACAGAGCGTCTATCTTGAAGGCAAGCGAGGAGATGAAGCAGACCCTCGCGATCTGAAAGGAAGACGAAGATGATTACCGTGATCGACATGCTGAAGACCGCTGCCCGCAATTATGCGACCTACCGCACAACCCGGGACGAGATTGCCAACCTGCCGCTCGACGTGGCGCTGGACCTGGGCATCTACCGCGGCGACGCCGAACGCATTGCGCGTGAAGCGGTCTACGGCAAGGCCGCCTGAGCGCAGGCCTAACGACGCAAGACACGACGATCCGGGGGGCCCATGGGCCCCCTATGCATGTCAGGCGTATTTGCCCTTCAGGGCCTCCACGACCGGCGGCGTGACGAACTTCGACACATCCCCCCCAAGCCGGGCGATTTCCTTCACCAGCTTCGAGGCGATTGCCTGCCGTCTGGCGTCGGCCATCATGAACACCGTCTCGATCGAGGCGTCGAGCGCGCGGTTCATCCCCACCATCTGGAATTCATACTCGAAATCCGCAACCGCCCGCAGGCCGCGGATGATGATGCTGGCACCGACATCGCGGGCGCAATCGATCAAGAGGTTCTCGAACGGGTGGACCACGATCTCGCCCCCGGTCCTGGCGATGATCGCGGCGCATTCCGCCTCGACCATGGCGACACGTTCTTCCAGGGTGAAAAGCGGACCCTTGTCACGGTTGATCGCAACCCCGATCACCAGACGGTCGACCAGCGCCATCGCGCGCTGGATGATGTCGACGTGGCCCAGCGTGACCGGATCGAAGGTCCCCGGATAAAGCCCGATGCGCATGGATGTCCCCCGGAAAGCCCCTCGTCTGGCGCAGGCAACAATATCGGACCGCCCCGCGCAAGGGGCAAGCCGCCGCTCATCGCTCCCTCCGGGCGCTCTTCGCTGGGCCCGCTGGCAGCGATGACGCCGGTCACGGCGGAAGAGCGGCCCGATGCCCTGCGGATCAAAATCCTTTGATCATGCCTTCCAGCGCGTCTTTTTCCATGGAAAGTTCCGACAACCGCGATTTCACCACGTCCCCGATCGAGATGAAGCCGACCATCACCTCGCCGTCCATCACCGGCATGTGGCGAAACCGGCCGTCGGTCATTTTCTGCATGACTTCGGTGGCGCGGTCGCCGCGCTGGCAGGTGACCAGCTTGGCCGTCATCACCCGTGTCACCGGGTCCGACAGGCAACTGACCCCGCGCCGGCCAAGTTCCCGCACGATGTCGCGTTCGGACAGGATGCCCAGCGGGCGCTGGCCGTCGTCCGAGACGATCACCGCCCCGATCCGGCGCGCGGACAGGACCTGGGCGACCTCGGACAGGGACGCGGTCGAGGGCACGGTCACGACGGCGGCGTCGCCCTTGAGTTTCAGGATTTGCTGGACGGTCATGGCACGGTCCTCCCCTTGAAAGGTGGGTCAGGGTCGGACCGGGGGGGTGAGTCTGTCAAGCGCGCTGTTCGGATCCGGCCACCGCAGCTTCAAGCCGCGCCATTTCGGCCCGGGCTTCGCGGACCAGCTGGTCGGCAAACCGGTTCAGCCGGTCAAGCCGCGCGTCGTCCTGATGGCGGATCAGCCAGAACGCGCGGGTGAGGCTGATCCGGTCAGGCAAGGCGCGCCGAAGTTCGGGCGCAGCCGGCAGCGCAAAGTCATGCACGATGCCGACCCCTGCCCCGTGGCGCAGCCAGTTCAGTTGCACCGACACCGAATTCGAGGTCAGCACCGCCGGACCGGCCCCGATTTCGGCCAGGTAGTCCAGTTCCTTGTCGAAGATCATGTCCGGGATATAGCCGACAAAGCGGTGCCGGCGCAGATCCTCGGGCTGGTCCAGAGGATGCTTCGCCAGGTAGTCGCCGCTTGCCGCGAGGTGCAGCTTGTAGTCGGTCAGCTTCTGCACCGTCAGTCGCCCGGCTTCGGGGCGTGATACCGCAATCGCAAGGTCGGCTTCGCGTTTCGACAGGTTGAAGACCCGGGGCAGCGCAACGATCTGCACCTCAAGCCCCGGATTGGCGTCACATATCCGCGCCAGCACCTGCGGCAGCAGGTAATTGGCGCAGCCGTCCGGCGCGCCAAGGCGGACAAGGCCGGTCAGCCCGCCGGGGCCGGACAGGCTTTCGGTCGCACCAAGGGCCGCCCGCTCGGCCTGTTCGGCGTGGGGAAGAAGTCGCGCGCCTGTTTCGGTCAGCGCGTAGCCCTGTGGCGACTTGGCAAAGAGCCGCGCGCCGGTCACCTCTTCCAGTCTGGCGATGCGGCGGCCAACGGTGGCAGGATCGATCTTCAGCCGCCGTCCAGCCGCCGACAGGCTTTCCGTCCGGGCCACCGCCAGGAACACGCGCAGGTCATCCCAGTCCATCTTTGCGCTTTCGCAAAATGCTTTTGATGATTTGCCGCTTTGTCTGGCGTTTGTGCAAGAGTAAAAGCCAGATAGCACATTCGGGAGGATGCCATGCAGGACATCGGTCATTGGATCAACGGCACACTGGTTGCGGGCACGTCGGGCCGCTTTAGCGAAGTCTTCAACCCCGCGACCGGTGAGGTTCAGGCCCGCGTGGCGCTGGCCAGCAAAACAGAGCTTGATTTTGCCATCCAGGAGGCCGCCAAGGCTCAGGTCGGCTGGGCCGCCACCAACCCGCAGCGCCGCGCGCGGGTGATGATGGCCTTTGGCGCGCTGATCAACCGGGACATGGACAAGCTGGCGGAACTCGTCGCCCGTGAACATGGCAAGACCATCCCCGACGCCAAGGGCGACGTGCAGCGCGGGCTTGAGGTCGTCGAGGTCTGCATGGGCGCTCCGGCGCTGCTGAAGGGCGAGATGATGGATTCGGCCGGCCCCGGCATCGACCTCTATGCCATGCGCCAGCCCTTGGGCGTTGTGGCTGGGATCACCCCCTTCAACTTCCCCGCAATGATCCCCTTGTGGAAGATGGCCCCGGCGCTGTCCTGCGGCAATGCGATGATCCTGAAACCGTCCGAGCGGGTGCCGTCGACCTCGCTTTACCTCGCGCAGCTTCTGCAAGAGGCAGGACTGCCGGATGGCGTGCTGCAAGTGGTGAACGGCGACAAGGAGGCGGTGGACGGCATCCTTGACCACCCGCTGATCCAGGGCGTCGGCTTTGTCGGCTCGACCCCGATCGCGCAATACATCTACGGCCGCGCCGCCACCAACGGCAAGCGCGCGCAATGCTTTGGCGGTGCCAAGAACCACATGATCATCATGCCGGACGCCGACCTCGACAAGGCCGCCGATGCGCTGGTGGGTGCGGGCTACGGCGCTGCGGGCGAACGCTGCATGGCGATCTCGGTCGCGGTGCCGGTGGGCGAGGCAACGGCCGATGCGCTGATCGAGCGGCTGATCCCCCGAATCGAAAAGCTGAAGGTCGGCCCCTATACCGCTGGAAACGATGTGGATTTCGGCCCGGTGATCACGCAAGGTGCGAAGGACCGGATCCTCGGGCTGGTCAACTCGGGCGTCGAACAGGGCGCGAAGCTGGTCATTGATGGCCGTGGCTTCAAGCTGCAGGGCTACGAGACCGGCTTCTTCGTCGGGCCGTCCCTCTTCGACCACGTCACCCCGGACATGGAGATCTACAAACAAGAGATCTTCGGGCCGGTCCTGACCACCGTCCGTGCAAGTAGCTACGAAGACGCGCTGAAGCTGGTGATGGACAACGAATACGGCAACGGCACCGCGATATACACCGCCGACGGCGATACCGCGCGGGACTTCGCCAGCCGGGTGAACGTCGGCATGGTCGGGATCAACTTCCCGATCCCGGTGCCGCTGTCCTACTTCAGCTTCGGCGGCTGGAAGAAGTCGGCCTTTGGTGACCTGAACCAATACGGGCCGGATGCGTTCAAGTTCTACACCAAGACCAAGACCGTCACCGCGCGCTGGTTCTCGGGGATCAAGGACGGGGCCAGCCTGAACTTCAAGGCGCTGGACTGATCGCATCAGAAATCCAGACAAAGGCCGCCCCCTGGGCGGCCTTTGTCATGCGGTTTGCGCCAGATCAGAGCAAGCAGCCGCGCGACGTGGCAGAATTGGGCATAGCGCGGCCCCCGCCGCGCCATAACGGAGGGTATCCCATGTTCGCAACCAATGTTGGCACTCTTGATCGCGTCCTGCGGGCGGTTCTGGGCGCAGGCCTGCTTCTGTGGTT
>JANOER010000255.1:0-12126 GCA_031441285.1 Rhodobacterales bacterium | reverse complement strand
GTATTTCGAGGCGCGGGGCGAAAGCCTGCAAGGCCAGATCGCGGTGTCCGAGGTGATCCTGAACCGGGCGGACAGCCCGCTGTATCCGCGCTCGGTCTGTGGCGTGGTCAAGCAGCGCGGCGGCGGCGGGTGCCAGTTCTCGTACACCTGCGACGGCCGCGCTGACCGGATGCGCGATCAGGCCGCCGCGGACCTTGCCGGCCGGATTGCCCGGGCCATGCTGGACGGCGCACCGCGGGTTCTGACGGATGGGGCCTCGCACTTCCATACCCGCGCAGTGCGTCCGGGCTGGACCAAGCGCTTTGCCCACACCACCACGATCGGCGCGCATGCCTTCTACCGGCAGGCCGGCTTAAGCGGCTGATGTCGCACTGAACCGACGGCCTGCCGCCTTCGCCCTTGGCCTTCGCCGTGACCATGGTATGAAGCGCCATCCCGTGTGGCGGGCTGCACGAGGGCAGAATGATCACCAATGACATCGAGCTTGCCTTCGCTTATCCCGAGGATCGGGCGGAAGCCTCGGCCAGCGGCGATCCCCGCGACCGGATTTCGCTGCGTGACCATCTGGTTGAAGCCGACATCGGCGCTTTCCAACAGGAACGCGGCCACAAGCAGCGGCTGCGCTTCAATGTCGTGGTCGAGGTCCGCCCGGTCACCGAACCTTTGCTGGATGATGTCGACCGGATCCTGAGCTATGACCGGATCACCGAGGCAATTGCCGCCGAACTGGCGGCGGAAAGGCTTAACCTTCTGGAAACGCTGGCTGAACGCGTGGCCGACCGGGTGCTTGCCGAACCCGCGGCGATGCGGGCCTTCGTCCGGATCGAAAAGCTTGACGTCGGCCCCTACGCCCTTGGGGTCGAGATCGTGCGCTCGCGGGCCGGGGATGAGCCGCAGCGGACCAGCCCCGACAGCGAAGCGGCGATCAGCCCGGTGGTCGTGTTCCTTGACAACGCGGCCATCGCCGATCCGGGGCTTTCGGCGCGGCTCGATGCGCTTCAGTCCGGGGGCCAGCCGCTGATCCTGACCGTCGGCCTGCCGGACACGGCCCGCCCGGTGACGGGTCACCGGCCGACACAGCGGCGGATCGACCTGCTGGCGATCGAGCAGAACGCCTGGACCCTGGCCGCCCGCGACCCGCGCTGTGTGGCGGTGGCGACCCGCACCGAGATCGACTGGGCGATGCGGCGCGGGCAGACCGTGGTCTGGACGCCGTCAAAACTGGTGCTGGACGCGGTGGACGGGCCGCAAGGCACCGCCCCGGTCGCGCTGGCCTTGTGGCTTGCCGAAACGGTGGGGGCCACCAGCCTGATCGTTCACGGAAATGCAGCAGTTCCGGCAGGAAGCCGCGTTCCGGTGACCCAGGTCTGAGGCTTCCCTCTTGCCAAGTGTCCGGGCTTGGGCCAATCCGGTGACATGGAGTATTTCAGACCCATCGTGATGACCGATCCGGCCCGTCCGGCCAAGGCACTGACGCTGGCCGGGGGCTGGTGCTGGTTCGACCGGGTCGAGGTGCTGTCGCGCAGCGCCGCGCCAAAGGTCGTTGCCGCCACGCTTTGCCCCGATGACGTGCTGGCGCGCCTGACCGCCCCCAGAGCCGCCTTTGCCGGTCTCGAAATGGATCGTCCGCGTCTGATGGGCATCCTGAACGTGACGCCGGACAGCTTTTCCGACGGCGGCCGGTTCAGTTCTGCCGATGCGGCGACCAAGCAGGGCCGTCAGATCGCCCGGGCGGCCGAGATTCTGGACATCGGCGGCGAAAGCACCCGGCCCGGGGCGCAGGAGGTGCCGGTTGCCACCGAAATCGCCCGGACCGCGCCGGTGATCGAGGCGCTGCGTGCAGGCGGAATCCGCGGTCCGATCTCGATCGACACGCGCAAGTCGATGGTTGCGATGATGGCTTTGCGGGCCGGTGCCACGCTGGTCAACGATGTCTCCGGACTGGATTTCGATCCCGCACTCGGATCGCTGGTGGCGCAGGAAGGTGTGCCCCTGGTCATGATGCACGCCAAGGGCCTGCCGCAGTCCATGCAGGAAGACCCTTCATACGGCGATGTTCTCTTGGATGTTTATGACGATCTGTCGGCGCGGCTGGTCCGGGCCGAAGCCATGGGCATTCCACGCGCGAGGATCGCGGTCGATCCCGGCATCGGCTTCGGCAAGACGGCAGTGCACAACCTTGCCCTGATCCGGCGGCTTTCGCTTCTGCATGGCCTTGGCTGTCCGATCCTGCTTGGCGCATCGCGAAAGCGCTTCATCGGGTCGATCGGTCAGGCCGATGCGCCCGACGCCCGGATGCCCGGCTCGCTGTCCGTGGCGATCGCGGGTTTTGCCCAGGGTGTGCAGATCACGCGGGTGCATGATGTGGCCGAGACTCGGCAGGCACTGCGACTGTGGCAGGCGGTACATATCAACCGGGCCGAGGTTCCGGCATGACCCGGCGGCTGTTTGGCACCGACGGTGTGCGGGGGCAGGCGAACAGCTGGCCAATGACCGCCGACCTGGCCCTGAGGCTTGGCGCGGCGGCCGGGCGCTACTTCCGCCGCGACGGGTCTGCCGCGCACCGGGTGGTGATCGGCAAGGACACCCGGCTTTCGGGCTACATGCTGGAAAACGCACTTACGGCGGGATTGACCTCGACGGGAATGAACGTGCTCTTGCTGGGACCGGTGCCGACACCGGCGGTGGGATATCTTACGCGCAGCATGCGGGCCGATCTTGGCGTGATGATCAGCGCGTCGCACAATCCGCATCAGGACAACGGGATCAAGTTCTTCGGGCCGGACGGCTTCAAGCTTTCCGATGCCGCCGAGGCCGAGATCGAGGCGATGCTTGCAGGCGACATCGTGCCGGCAAGACCCGAGAACATCGGCCGGGCCAAGCGGATTGACGACGGACGGGGTCGGTATCAGGAGTTCGTGAAAACCAGCTTTCCAACCGGCCTGCGGCTCGACGGCCTGAAGGTGGTGATCGACTGCGCCAACGGGGCAGCCTACAAGGCCGCGCCCGAAGTGCTGTGGGAGCTGGGGGCCGAGGTGATCCCGGTCGGGGTCACTCCGAATGGCACCAACATCAACCACCGCTGCGGGTCGACTCACACCGAAACGACGGCCGAGGCGGTTGTCGCACATGGCGCCCATGTCGGCATCAGCCTAGATGGCGATGCCGACCGGGTGATGATCCTGGACGAGGCGGGCCATGTCGCGGACGGGGATCAGGTGATGGCGCTTCTGGCCGCGCGCTGGGCCGAGGACGGACGGCTTCAGGGCGGGGCGCTGGTCGCGACGGTGATGTCGAACCTGGGGCTGGAGCGCTTCCTTGAAGGCCGGGGCCTGCGGCTGGAGCGCACGGCCGTCGGCGACCGCTATGTCGTGGAACGGATGCGCGAAGGGGGCTTCAATCTGGGGGGCGAACAGTCCGGGCATATCGTGATGACCGACTATGCCACCACTGGCGACGGTCTGATCGCGGGTTTGCAGTTTCTGGCCGAGATGGTGCGGACCGGACGACCGGCGTCAGACCTGACCCGCAGCTTCGCGACGGTGCCGCAGCTTTTGAAAAATGTCCGCTTTGCCGATGGTGCCCGGCCGCTCGAGGCAGACGCCGTCCGCCGGGTGATCGCCGTCAGCGAGGCGCGGATCGAAGGCCGGGGGCGGATCCTGATCCGCAAGTCGGGGACTGAGCCCCTGATCCGCGTGATGGCGGAATGCGAGGACGAGGCGCTTCTGGTTGCGATCGTGGACGAGATCGTGTCCGCAGTCTCGGGCGCCGTGTAGGGGCGGGACGGGCGAGATCGCCCGTCCGGCCGTTTGGGTCAGTTCCGGGCCTTGTCCACCATCTTGCCCTTGGAAATCCACGGCATCATGTCGCGCAGTTTCTTGCCGACCAGCTCGATCTGGTGTTCGTCGTTCGACCGGCGCGAGGCCTTGATCGTCGGTTGGCCAACGGCGTTTTCCAGCATGAAGTCACGAACGAACTTGCCGGACTGGATGTCGGACAGGACGGCTTTCATCCGGGCCTTGGTCTCGACGTAAGGCAGGATGCGCGGGCCCGAGACATACTGGCCATACTCGGCGGTATTCGAAATCGAGTAATCCATGTTGGCAATGCCGCCCTCATAGATCAGGTCCACGATCAGTTTCACCTCGTGCAGGCATTCGAAATATGCCATTTCGGGTTCATACCCGGCCTCGACCAGAGTCTCGAAGCCCATGCGGATCAGTTCGACAAGGCCACCGCAGAGGACCGCCTGTTCGCCGAAAAGGTCGGTTTCGCATTCCTGACGGAAGTTGGTCTCGATGATGCCCGACCGCCCGCCACCAATGGCAGAGCAGTAGGACAGGCCAAGCTCCATGGCCTTGCCGGTGGCGTCTTGATGCACGGCGACCAGGCAGGGCACGCCGCCGCCCTTGGTGTATTCGCCGCGCACGGTGTGGCCGGGGCCCTTGGGGGCCATCATGATGACGTCGACGCCCTTCTTCGGCTCGATCAGGCCGAAGTGGACGTTCAGGCCATGGGCGAAGGCAATGGCTGCGCCTTCGCGCAGGTTGTCGTGGACATAGGCCTTGTAGGTCGCGGCTTGCAGCTCATCCGGCATGGTGAACATGATCAGGTCGCACCACTTTGCCGCTTCGGCGATGTCCATGACCTTGAGACCCTCGGCCTCGCACTTCTTGGCCGACGCAGAGCCGGGGCGGAGGGCGACGACCACGTTCTTGGCGCCTGAGTCGCGCAGGTTCAGCGCATGGGCATGACCCTGGCTGCCATAGCCGAGGATGGCGACCTTGCGGTCCTTGATCAGATTCACATCGCAGTCGCGGTCGTAGTAAACGCGCATGGCGTCCTCCATCTGGTTGATGGCGGAAAGATAGGGAATCTTCGCCGTCATACCGTGCAATCTTTGACAGATTACGAGTTTTCTGCGAAAACTCATGCGCGATAGACTTGTCTGGTGAAAAATACATGCAGATTGACGATACCGACCGGCGCATCCTGCGCCACGCGCTGGCCGAACCGGGAATGGACCGGGCGGCGCTGGCCGAGCGGGCCGGGGTGACCGGGGCCACGCTTTGGCGGCGGCTGGAGCGGTTGCGCGCGGCCGGGGTGATCCGGGCCGAGGCGGTGGTGATCGACTGGCGGGCGCTGGGCTACGCGGTCGAGGTCAGCTTGCGGTTCACGCTGGACAAGACCAATCCGCGCGCCTTTGACGAATTCATCACGGCGGCGCGTGAGGTGCCGGAGGTGACCGGGATCGAGACGTTCCTTGGCCGGGTCGATGTGCGCCTGAACGTCATCGCGCGCGACATGGGGCACTGGACCGGCATCTACCGCGACCGGATCCTGGTGCTGCCGCATATCGCTGAAGTGGAGGCGTTGATGCTGGTCGCGACGATCAAGGACAGCGGAGGGCTGCCGCTGTGAGCCTCGATCTGGACGACACTGACCGGGCGATCCTGCGGGAGCTGTCGGCGGATGGGCTGGTGTCGGCGGGCGAGTTGGGGCGCCGCTTCGGCCTGTCGCAGCCGGCGGCCTGGCGCCGGGTGCGGCGGCTGGAGGAGGCAGGCGTGCTGGCCGGGCGTCGCATCGAGGTGGACCGGGCGGCCCTGGGCTTTGGCGTGACCGTGTTCCTGGGGGTGAAGCTCGCCACCAAGGGGCGGGTCAGCCTGGAGGATTTCGAACGCGCGGTGACGGCGATCCCCGAGGTGCAGGTGGTGCAGCATGTGCTGGGCCTGTTCGACTACCGGCTGCGGGTGGTCGCGCGCGATCTGGCGGATTTCGAACGGGTGCTGCGGCGTCGGATCATGACCCTGCCCGGGGTGGGTGGGGTCGAGGCCAATGTCCTTCTGACCGAGGAACGCCGGCCGGGGCCGCTTGGGTAGACCTCCGGGGTGTCCACCCCCGGACCCCCGGAGGATTTTTGCGGACGAAAACTGCAGCTTGGGCTGGCGCTTGCCCGGGCCAGCGCTATCCTGACCGGCAACCGGGAGGAAATGCCATGCCGCTGCCACACGCCGATATCGACCCTGAAGGTCTTGAGGAATTTTCGGTCGTCTTCACCGACCGCAGCCTGAACCACATGTCGGTCAGGTTTCAGGGGGTGATGCGCGAGGTGTCGGGCCTTCTGAAAGATGTCTACCGGGGCAGCGCCGTGGCGCTGGTGCCGGGCGGCGGGACCTACGCGATGGAAGCGGTCGCGCGGCAGTTCGGGCAGGGGCGGGTCCTGATCGTGCGCAACGGCTGGTTCAGCTACCGATGGACGCAGATCTTCGAGGCGGGCGCATTTGCCACCGAGACGACGGTGGTGATGGCGCGGCAGACCGGCAATGGGGCGCAGGCGGCCTTTGCACCGCCTCCGGTCGAGGAGGTCGTCGCCCGCATCCGCGAGACCCGGCCAGAGGCGGTCTTCGCCCCCCATGTCGAGACCAGCGCAGGGATCATCCTGCCCGATGACTACATCGCGGCAATCGCCGCGGCCGCGCACGAGGTCGGCGCGCTGATGGTGCTGGATTGCATTGCCTCGGGCTGCATCTGGGTGGACATGGCGGCGACGGGGGTCGACGTGCTGATCTCGGCGCCGCAGAAGGGGTGGTCGGCTTCGCCTTCCGCCGGGGTCGTGGTGCTGTCGCCGAAAGCGGAAGTGCGGCTGGCCGAGACGGCTTCGAACAGCTTTGCCATCGACCTGAAGAAATGGCGCGCGATCATGGCGGCCTATGAAGGCGGCGGGCATGCCTATCACGCCACGATGCCGACCGATGCGATAGTCGGGTTCCGCGACGCGATGCTGGAGACGAAGGCGATGGGCTTCGAGGCCGCGAAAGCCGCCCAATGGGCGCTGGGCCGGGCCGTGCGCGGGCTGATGGCGGAAAAGGGCGTGGCTTCGGTTGCGGCGGAAGGGTTTCAGGCCCCCGGCGTCGTCGTCAGCTACACTGGCGATCCGGACATCCAGTCTGGCGCGAAGTTCCGTGCCGAAGGGTTGCAGATTGCCGCTGGCGTCCCGTTGCAGGTGGGCGAGGGTGCCGAGTTCCGGACCTTCCGTCTGGGTCTCTTCGGGTTGGACAAGCTGCGGGACGTGGACGCGACGGTGGCTCGGCTGCGGCGTGCGGTCGACGCCGTCTTGTGACGCCGACAGGCCGGAAGAGAGCTTCCGACCTGTGCGTTTCTGCTAGGATCTGATCAGATCACTGGGCGTTCAGGATCACCTTGACCGCACCAACCGGATTTTCCCCGGCGCGCAGGTTCTTGGAATCCGAGAACAGCGTCACAAGCTGCGCGTATTGCGCGTTGGACAGGTTGGACAGGTCCGCGGTCGGAACCATGGTCAGGACTTGCGCCTGAATGGCCGCCGACAGCGGAAGGGAAGCTTGCTGCGCATTCGCGCCAAGGGCCGAGGCGGCAATCAGGGCGGATGCAAGAATGATGCGTTTCATATTGTGTTCCTTTGATATTTCGTTCTTCCGCCCCGATACTGAGCCGGTATGAGCAAAATGATCCCTGTGCCGACGGATGTGAAATCACTGCTTGATCGCGCCGGATCGCACAGATGTGAGGTCCGGTGGGTCTTGCGCTGGAAACAGCGTGGTTTGCAGGGTTTCCGTAGGGGAAGTTCCCGCCGGGCAATCACAGATTTCAACCGGATCACGGATTTCGACCGCGCGGCGTCCGCTATGTGCGCTGTTGCACATCAGACTGACCAGATGGCTAGCTGTCGGGCTTTCCGGCAAGGCCAAGCCCGGCGTGCATCAACATCTGACGCACCTGCCGTGTCGAATAGAGCGCGTCCAGCACCTGGGATCGCAGGTCGCGAAGCGTCGGAGCCCTTGCCATGGCCGCGCGGTTCAGAAGGTCTACGCCGGTGACGCGGGCCTGAACCTCGAGGTGACGGCGCCGGTGGTAGGTTCTGGTGACGGCGTCCGCGCCCGGATCGGCGCGATGCTCTCGGACAAGGTCAAGCAGGCAGGCCAGGTCCGCGAGGCTCATGTTCAGGCCCTGGGCACCAATCGGCGGCAGGACATGGGCCGCCTCGGCCATCAGGACCGCGCGAGGGCCGGACATGGCATGGGCAATCTGGCTGATGATCGGCCAGACCGTGCGCCGGGTGAGAAGGGTCAACGGGCCAAGCAGTCCGGATGAGCGGACGGTCATCTCGGCTTCGAACCCGGCGACATCGAGTGCGGCCAGGCGGGCAACCTCGGGGCCGGTCTCCATCCAAACCAAGGCCGAGGCGGGCCGGCCGTCGCGGTCGGGCAGCGGCACCAGCGTGAAGGGCCCGCCGGAGCGGTGCACCTCGGTCGAGACGTTGTCATGGGGCACGTCGTGGCCGACGGCAAAAGCCAGCGCCTTCTGGCCGTAGCGCAAGGTGCGCACGCCGATCCCCAGCGCCTCGCGCACCGGCGAGGTCCGGCCGTCGGCGCCGATCACCAGACGCGCGGCAAGCTGGCTGCCATCGGTCAGGGTCACCAGCGATTCGGCGTCACGGACCAGCATGCGGGCAAAACCGGTTCCGGGGCGGAAGCTGACGGTCGGCAATTCAGCCAGCCGCGCCACCATCTCGCGGCGCAACAGCCAGTTCGGCAGGTTCCAGCCGAACGGCTGATCCGAGATTTCGGCGACGTCGAAATCCTTGACCAGTCGCGCCACGGGATCGGCGCCTCCGGCGTCGATGATCCGCATCACCTGGAGGGCTGCGGCATGCGGGGCAAGACGGTCCCAGAGGCCGGCCTCGGCAAGCACCCGGACCGACGGTTGCAGAAAGGCGGTAGTGCGAAGATCGGCGCCCTCGTCCCCTGCATCGGTGACCGGTGGTGCGGGGTCGACACAGACGACACGAAAGCCGGCCGTTCCCAGCGCAGCGGCAGCAGCGAGCCCCGCAACCCCGCCGCCTGAAATCAGGATGTCTGTCGTTTCGCGCATGAAAGCTTCCGTTTTCGTGACCTTAGGCCAGGCGCCGGCGAAGGGCCAGCGGGCAGGTTGTTCCAGTCCCGATCTGGCCAATGCACGATTTTTCTGCGAAAAATCAAGCGGCCGGACGGCTTGGTCAGGGCAGGGTTACCATGATCAGAAGCACGAAGATCACCGGAACCAGCGCCACGGCGGTCAGGACCAGCGCCGGCAGGCCCCAGACCATGAGGGCCAGCACCAGCGCGGTCAACAGGATCACGATCAGGTAGAAGACCGTGTCGGTCTCGCGCTCGATCTCGCGGATCACGCGCCCGATGATCGGCAGCGTCCTGAGGATGCGGCCTGCGGGTGAGGGGGACCTGGTGGCGGCAAGTTCGGCCATCGGCGGCTCCTGTCTGCTGTTGGACAGAACATGGAGCACATCGCGCGAAAGATCAGGGGCTGTGGCGTTTCGTCACCCGGCCAGCCGGGCAAGAAAGGCGGCGAGGTCATCGGTGTGGTGCTGGATATGCGGGGCCGGGTCCGGGGACGGGGCGACATGGACCGTACGCATCCCCAGCGCATGCGGCACCACAAGGTTGCGGCTGTCGTCCTCGAACATGGCGGAGGACGCGGGATCAAGCCCGTCCTGCTGGAAGACCGTGGCAAAGGCCAGCGCATCGGGCTTGGGATGGAACCGGGCGTGTTCAACGCCGTAGACCGCGTCGAACCGGCCCGAAAGCCCGCGCGCGGCGATGACACGCTCGGCATAGGGGGCGCAGCCGTTGGTGTAGACGATCTTGCGACCCGGCAGGGCGGCGATTGCTGCCGCAAGGTCCGGGTCCGGCGCAAGGACGCTGAAGTCGATGTCGTGGACCTCGGTCAGGTAGGGGCCGGGATCGACGCCGTGTTCGGCCATAAGCCCCGCCAGCGTGGTGCCGTAGGTCTGCCAGTAATGCGCGCGCAGATGGTCAGCGCGGGCGCGGTCCACCTGAAGGGCAGACATCACCCAGTCGGTCATCCTGATCTCGATCTGGTCGAAGAGGCGCATGTGCGGCGGGTAAAGCGTGTTGTCGAGGTCGAAGACCCAGGTGGTGATGGCTTGGAAGGCGGGATGTGGCATGCGGATCATCTAGCGCCGGGACCTTGCCTTTGGAAGGGTTGAAAGCAGGCAGGGGGGCGGGCTAGTCTGGCAGATGGAATGACGAAAGGTCGCGACTGTGCAGAAGGACGCCTATTCGCTGGTGTTGGAGGCGATCGAGGCCGGGGTCTACAAGCCGGGCGACCGGCTGGAGGAAAGCGAGCTTGCCGAACGGCTGGGGGTCAGCCGCACCCCGGTGCGCGAGGCGCTGCAGCGACTGGAGACCCAGTCCATGCTGACCCGCGACGGGCGCAGCCTGATCGTGGCAAGTCTGGACCACAACCAGCTTGCCGATCTTTACACGGTGCGGACCGAGCTTGAGGGGCTGGCCGCGCGGCTGGCCGCACGCCATGCAACTCCGGAAGAGGTGCGGGTTCTGCGCAGCATGGTCACCGAGGATCGCGGCCTGCTTGGCGGCGATCCGAGGCTGTTGAGCCGGGCCAACAAGCGGTTTCACAAGCAGATCCACCTTGCCAGCCACAACCGGTTTCTGGTCCAGCAACTGGACCTGGTGCATCGGTCGATGGCCCTGATGGCGAACACCTCATTTGCCGCCGAAGGCCGTGACGAAGTGGCGCTGGTCGAGCATGACCAGATCGTCGCTGCGATCGAGGCGGGGGATGGTGATGCGGCCTATCGGGCGCTGCGGATGCATATCAGCCGAGCCTTCGAGACACGGTTGCGGGTGGAGGCGGGCGAGCTGCGGTTGCGCTGACGCCGGTCTGGCGCAGATCGTGCGCGGGCCGCCCGGCGCTTCCTCACGGACGCTTCTCGTTTCGCCGAAGACCGCCCGCAAGCGAGGGATGAGGCCGCCAAGGCGGATCAGCCTCGAAGGTCAATCGTCTGGTCGAAGAGGCCGTGCGTGGTCTTGTCCCAGTAGAAGGGGTGGGTCACCAGCTCGATCAACGCCTTGTAGGCGGCCAGCGTGGCCAGCGGAAAGTACAGCTTCATCGCCAGCACCCACCAGGCCGACATCCGGTGCCTGGTCCGCCTGAGCCCGACGATGCCAACCGCCAGATTTGCGGCTTCCGACAGGACGAACACCGCCGCCATGATCCAGAATGCCCCTGCCGGCAAGACCGACAGCAAGGGGTGCTCAAGGCCGAAGGGCACCAAAAGCAGCGTCCACATCAGCGGCGCAAGCAGGAACTGCGCAATTGTCCCGAGAAACATGATCTGGAAGCCAAGGAAGGCCCGCGGGCCAAGCTGGCGCCACAAGAGACCCGGATCGCGCATGTGCACCGCCCAGGTCATCACGTAGCCCTTGATCCAGCGCGACCGCTGCTTGATCCAGGGAAAGAGCCGGCAATTGGCTTCTTCGGCGGTGACGGTGGCGATAAGCTCAGTCCGGTAGCCGTGGCGCGCCAGGCGAATGCCAAGGTCGGCGTCCTCGGTCACGTTGTGGGCGTCCCATCCGCCAAGCGCCTCAAGCAGGTCGCGGCGGAAGAAGAGGGTTGTTCCGCCCAGCGGCACCACCAGGCCCAGGCGGGCAATTCCGGGCAGGATCAACCGAAACCAGCCGGCATATTCGATGGTGAAGCAGCGCGAGAGCCAGTTGGTGCGGGGATTGTAGTAGTCCAGCACCCCCTGCAGGCAGGCGACCTCTGGCCCCGCAGCCCGGAAATGCGCCACGACCTTGCGGATCTGGTCGGGTTCCGGGGCGTCTTCGGCGTCATAGACCCCGACGATCACCCCGCGGGCGTGGTCCAGCGCGTGGTTCAGCGCGCGGGGTTTGGTTCTGACCTCGCCTTCCGGGACGACGATGATCCGCATCCAGGGCGGCAATTCGGCGGCCGACAGGGCGTCCCGCGTCAGGTGATCGCTTGCCTCGACTGCAAGGATCACATCCAGAAGCTCGGCCGGATAGTCCAGCCGGGCCAGGCGACGCACCAGCCGCCCGGCGATGTCGCTTTCGCGGTAAAGTGCGACAAGGATCGACACTGCGGGGTCGTCTCCGGCCCCCTGCGGTTCCGGGCCGGGAGGCTGATCCTTGAGCGCCGCAAGCATTGCCAGGACTTTCAGCCCGACGATCAGCATCAGCGAGACGAGCGAGAAGCCCACGAGGGCGACCCCGGTCCCGATGGGGGCGAGCAGGAGCAGGATCAGCC
>JANOER010000254.1:0-12100 GCA_031441285.1 Rhodobacterales bacterium | reverse complement strand
AAGTCCGCCCCGCAAGCGGCACGCTGCTGGCTGACGCGTTCGATCTTGCCGGTCGCATCCTTGACCCCGATGATCCGGGGCAGGTCTGCAAGCTTGCCCATCGTCTCGGGCATCATGTCCACCACCGACCGTCCGGGGATGTTGTAGATGACGATCGGCAGCTGGCAGCAATCATGTAATGCGGTGTAATGCGCGATCAGGCCGGCCTGGGTGGGCTTGTTGTAATAGGGCGTCACCACCAGGGCTGCGGTCGCTCCGACCCGTTCTGCATGGCGGATGAGGGAAATCCCCTCGACCGTGTTGTTCGATCCGGCCCCCGCGATGACCGGCACCCGGCCGGCGGCGGCGGCGACCACCTCTTCGATCACCCGCTGGTGTTCGGCGTGGGAAAGCGTCGGGCTTTCGCCGGTCGTGCCCACCGGCACCAGACCGTGCGAGCCTTCGGCGATATGCCAGTCGACAAGTTTCTTCAGTGCGCCGAGATCCAGCTCGCCGTTCTTGAACGGCGTCACCAGGGCAGGAAGGGACCCTCTGATCATGACGCATCTCCTTGTCGTGGGCGTATTCCGCCCGGTTGCAACCGCGCCCGTCATATCGCCAAGCTCCCGCAAAGCCAAGTCTTGGCCCACTGACGGAACTGTGGGTTGTGGCCCCCGGTGGCCTGAGGCAGACTCGGACCCATGACAGCCTTCTTTCGCCTCGTTGCCCTGCCCGGTTTGCTTGCCGCGGCCCTTGCCATCGCGCCTGCCCCGGTTCGGGCAGACAGCGTGCAGGCCCTGCGCACGGCGCTGGAGCTTGCAGCCGGCGAGGACTGGGATGGCGCCCTTGCGGTCGTGCCCGCCGGGGTTGGGCGCGACGTGATCGAATGGCAGCGCCTGCGGGCGGGCGACGGCAGGCTTGCGGACTATGAGGGGTTCGTAAAACGCCATCCTGATTGGCCCGGACTGCCGCTTTTGCGCGAAAAGGGGGAAGCGGCGGTGGCGCGGTCCGACGATCCCGCCCGGGTGATTGCCTGGTTTGCCGGTGGCCTGCCCGAGACGGGCGAAGGCGCCCTGGCCCATGTCGCGGCCCTGGTGGCCACAGGTCAGGTGGCCAAGGCCGAGACCGAGGCGATGCGCGCCTGGGCCGAGCTTTCGTTCTCGTCCGACGAGGAAGACGCGCTGCTGGCGCTTCAGCCCGAAGCCGTGGCCTTCGTCCACGAGCTGCGGCTTGAAACGCTGCTTTGGGACGGTCGCCTCCGCGAGGCCGAGCGGATGCTGGCCCGGGTTCCTGAAGACCTGCGCGCGGTGGCGCGGGCCCGGATCGCAGTTCAGCAGGACGCCAAGGGCGTGAACGGTCTGATCGACGCCGTGCCGAAGACGCGGGCGGGCGATGCGGGCCTTGCCCATGACCGGTTCATCTGGCGCATGAAGCGCGACCTCTATGACGAGGCGCTTGAGCTGATCCTTGCCCGCTCTGGCAGCGCCGAAGCCCTGGGCCGCCCCGAGGCCTGGGCCGAACGCCGGGCGATCCTGACCCGCTGGCTGATGCGCCGGGGCCGTCCGGCCGAGGCCTACCGGGTGGCCGCGGATCACCGGATCGCGCCGGGCGGGGGCGGGGCTTCGGATCAGGCCGACCTTGAGTTTCTGGCCGGCTTCATCGCTTTGCGGCGGCTGGATGACCCGGCCACCGCCCTTGGGCACTTCCGCAACCTTCTTGCTGCCGTCTCGACCCCGATCAGCCTTGCCCGGGCGAACTACTGGATTGGCCGGGCAGAGGAAGCCGCGGGGCAGGACGGCACGACAAGTTATCAGGCCGCGGCGGCACACCAGACGGCATTCTACGGGCTTCTGGCCGCCGAACGGCTTGGGCTGACGCTGGACACATCTCTACTTTCGGCGGCACCGGTTCCCGACTGGCGCACTGCGGCCTTCGCGCAGTCCCCGGTGCTGGAAGCCTCGCGGCTGCTGTTGCAGGCTGGCGATCTGACCCTTGCCAAGCGCTTTGTGCTTCACCTTGCCGAAAGTCAGGACGACACCGGGCTTTCGCAGATGGCGGCGATGGTGCTGGACTGGAACGAGCCGCATCTGGCCGTCCTGATCGGCAAGGCGGCGGCGGAACGCGGGCTGATCCTGCCCGCCGCGTATTACCCGGTCCCGGATTTCGTGCCGGACGGGCTGTCGGTCAGCCGGGCGCTGGCGTTGGCGATTGCCCGGCGGGAAAGCGAATTCGACCCAGCGGCCCGGTCCACGGCGGACGCGCGCGGCTTGATGCAGGTTCTGCCCGGCACGGCAAAGCTGATGGCAGGAAAGCTGGGCAAGCCCTTCGACGCAAGCAAGCTGACCACCGACCCCGCCTACAACGTCGCCATGGGTGCTGCCTACCTTGCCGAGATGGCAGAAGAGTTCGGCGCGTCGGTCGCCCTTATCGCGTCGGGCTACAACGCTGGCCCCGGCCGTCCGCGACGCTGGATCGACGAATTCGGCGATCCCCGCAGCCCGGATATCGATGTGGTGGACTGGATCGAGTCGGTCCCCTTTACCGAGACCCGCACCTACATCATGCGGGTGGCCGAAGGCGTGGTGATCTACCGGGCAAAACTGAAGGGCGAGGCGGGCCCGGTCCGGATTTCGGACGAGCTGAAAGGCTGACTGAAGGGCTGGGACGACCGGGACGGAGCCCCGTCTTGCGCCTGTCATGAAACGGCAGCACTCTGCGTCGTTCCGCCGTGTTTTGCGGCACTTGGCTTGAATGGAGAAGGTATCATGTCGGATCTGATCGTCGTTGCGTTCGATGATGAAGCGACCGCGTTTGAAATGCGCGCGGCTCTGGTGAAGATGCAGGGCGATTACCTGTTGCAGATGGAAGATATCGTCGTCGTGGCCAAGTCGGCAGATGGCAAGGTGGTGCTGCATCAGGCGGTAAACCTGACCGCGGCAGGTGCTGCCGGTGGCGGCATGTGGGGCGCATTGGTCGGGCTTTTGTTCCTGAACCCGCTTCTGGGCGCTGCGGTTGGGGCCGGGGCCGGGGCGCTGTCGGGCAAGTTTTCCGACATCGGCATCAACGACCAGAAGATGAAGGACATCGGCGCGGCATTGACCGAGGGCGGAGCCGCGGTTTGCGTGCTGGTGCGCCAGATGACCGGAGACAAGGTGCTTGCCGGCCTCTCTGCGTTCCATGCCAAGGGCCGGGTGGTTCAGACCTCGCTCTCGGACGCGCAGGAAAGCGCCCTGCGGGCAGCAATCGACACCCCCGCCGCATTGGCCTGAAGCCGCCCCGGCGGAGTGATCCCGGCCTTCCCGACCTGCGGGACCGGAAGGCCGGCAAGCTTGCGCCAAAAGTTTGGCACAGGCCCGCAACCGCGGGTGACAAATTCGGTCATCTGCGTGGCGGGACTTGCCCGGGTCCACCCGCCCGGTATCCTGCCGCGATGACCTTTCGCGCAACTGTCCTTGCCCTGACCCTGTCCTGCCTTGTGACCCTGCCCGCGGGGGCAGAGGTGCGCGCGGTCCTGATCGGCGTGTCCGATTATGCGGTGCTGGATGCCGATCTGCGCGGCCCGGCCAATGATGTGCGGCTGATGGCGGAAACGCTGATTGGTCGCGGTGTGCCGGTGGCCGGGATCACGGTCCTGTCCACCGACAGTTCGGGCTTGCCCGCAGGTGTCGCGACCGGCCGCGCCGACCGGGCCGCGATCCTTGGCGCGCTGGACGCGGGGGCCGCAGCCTCGGCCCCCGGTGACACGCTGGTTTTCTATTTCTCCGGTCACGGCGCGCAGGCGCCAGACCTGTCAGGTGACGAGGGCGGCGGCTATGACGAAATCCTGCTTCCCGCCGATGCTGCGGGCTGGAAAGGGTCCACCCAGGCCGTCGAGAACGCGATTCTGGATGACGAATTGCAGGCCTGGGCGCAGGGCGTGCTGGACCGGGGCGTGAAGGTTGTCGGCTTGATCGACGCCTGCCATTCCGCCACCGGCTTTCGCGCGATGGGCGGGCTGGGTGTGGCGCGGGTGGTGGACGAAAGTCTTCTGGGGATCCCCGAGGATGCGGCCTCGGCACCGGGCGTTCCGGTGGCACCGCTGTCGGGCGATTTCGTCTTTCTCTATTCGTCGCAATCGGACCAGCGGTCGTTCGAATACCCGCTTGCCGATGGCACGACCTGGCAAGGCGAGTTCACCTTGCGGCTGACCCAGGTGCTGCGCGACGCGCCTGACGCCAGTTGGGCTCAGGTTCTGGCGGCCACCCGCGCGGCGATGGTGCAAGGCCCGGCTCGGCAGATGCCTGATGGCGAAGGCCCGCTTCTGGAGGCGCAGGTGTTCGGCGAAGGCCAGGGCGCGGCCCGCTGGCCGGTCAAGGACGGCGCGCTGTCGGCGGGGCTTCTGGATGGTCTGGCCGAAGGGGCCGAGGTCGCGCTTTATGCCGGCGCAACCGGGGGCGAGGCGCTGGCGGTGCGGACCCTTGGCAAGGTGACCGCGCGCGCGGCCACACTTGCCGGCCCGCTGCCCGACCCGCTGCCCGACCCGCTGCCCGACGGGGCCGCCTGGGCCGATCTGGTCAGCGCACCGCCCCCGCTGCCGCTAAGCCTTGCGCTGCCGGTCCGCGCGGACCCCGGCGACGGGATCGACTATGCCGGCTGGCTTGCGGCGCTGCCCGCTGCCGGTTCCGATCCCGATCTGGTGCCGATCCTGACCGATGGCCTGGTTGCCCTGGCCGGAGCAGACGGCGTCCTTGACCCGCTGGGGCCCGGCTCGTCGCCCCGGATCGTGCCAGAAGCGGGCGAAAGCCCGGCGGATGCCGTGGCGCGGATGCTGGACCAGGCCAGCCACGGCCTGCGCCTGCGAGAGGTGCTGGCCGGGGCCACCGGGCGCGCGCTGACCGGGACAGCGCCAGTGACGATGGCCATCGAACGGCGCGCGGCGGAAGGCGGCTGCGACCGCGCCGGGGCACCCGTCGCCTATGACCCGTCCGCCGGCGTTGCCCCCTGCGACCAGCTTTGGCTGACCCTGACAAACTCTGGCGGCAAGGCGCAGGATGTCAGCGTCCTTTACTTCACCGCCGACTTCGAGGTGCAGCCGATCTGGCCCGCACAGAACCTGTCGAACCGTCTGGCGCCCGGCGAAAGCGTCCGGGTCGGGCTTCAGGTCGAAGCGGACAGCTCGCCGGGACTGGAGGAGATCTGGGTGCTTGCGGTGCCGGTGGACCCCGATGCGCCCCGCATCGACCTGACCCGCCTGGCCTCGCCGCAGATGACCCGTGCTTATGCCGGTTCCTCCAGTCCCATGGCGCTTTGGCTGGAGGACCGCATGACCGATGACGAAACCGCATCGCGCGGCTTCACCTTGAAACCCGCACCGCTTAGCATGCTGCGACAAGTGGTGCGCCTGACCCTCGGGACATCGGATCCCGGTATTGCGATGGAGAATTGAAATGACGACCAGCGTTTTCCCGTTTGCGGTCTTCTGTGCCGTGCTGTCCGCCGTCCCCGCCACGGCGGAAAAGACCACCGGCTTTGACCGGCCCGCCGGGACCGCCACCAGCTCACCTTTCGAATACGCAAAGTCCGGTGCGAAGGCCGTTCGCGCCAAGGCCGCCGGAGACAGCGGGGCCAAGGTTATCGGCGGTGAGCTTGCGGCGGATGGCGCCTGGCCCTGGCAGGTGGCGCTTCTGGTCGGCGGCATGGAGGCCGGGACCGACAGCCAGTTCTGCGGCGGCTCGCTGGTCATGGACCGATGGGTGCTGACCGCAGCGCATTGTGTCGTGCTTCTGAACGAGGACGGTTCCTCCCGCGCGCTCTGGCCGCAGGACATCGGAATTCTTGCCGGAACCAATGTCCTTGCGCCCGACACGGGCGACCTGATCCCGGTCGAGGCGATCTTTTCCCACCCGTCCTACGTCCCTTCGCTGTTCGACTTCGACATCGCGCTGATCAAGCTGTCGCGACCGCCGCAGGTGACCTACCAGACGATCGGGGTTCCGGACGGCGAATATGGTGACATCCTGGACCAGCAGGGCGTGACCACCATCGTCACCGGCTGGGGCCTCACCGAAGGCGCCGTGCAGACCGCCGACCTGCGCCAGGCCGAGATCCAGATGCTGGACCGCGACCTGTGCAACACCGCAATGATGGACGTCCGGGCCGAGGACGCGGCCGGCGGCTTCACCTATGCCGCCCAGGCGCTTGGCATCGCCGAGGACGACGCCTATGCGGTCTGGGAGGACATGCTGGCACGCGCACCGATGCCGGTCTCGGAAAACATGATCTGCTCGGGCACGTTCGAGGGCGGCAAGACCTCGTGCAACGGCGATTCGGGTGGCCCGCTGGTCGTGCCGCTTGACGACGGCAGCTATATCCAGGCCGGGATCGTCAGCTGGGGCCTGTCCGGGATGGAAGGCCAGGGCTGCGAGGAAACGGCGCTGTTTTCGGCCTATACCAACATCTCGAAATTCGTGCCCTGGCTGAACGAGGTGATCACGGCGAACCCATGAGGCCAGGGAAACCGGCTAGAAACCTGCGCCCAGACGGTCAAGCAGGGCATCGAGCATCGCCTCGCAGCGCGCCAGTTGTTCGGTGGTCACGAACTCGTCGGGCTTGTGGCCCTGCATCATCGACCCCGGTCCGCAGATCACCGTGGGAATACCAAGCCGCTGGTCGAACAACCCGCCTTCGGTGCCGAAGGCGACCTTGATCGTCCCGTTCGCCCCGGTCAGCCCCTTGACGAAGTTGACCACCGCCGCATCCGAGGGCGTGCCAAGTCCGGGGTAGTCCCACAGCCGTTCGATCCGGATCGCCGCCTCGGGAAACTCTCCCCGCAAGGGCAGAATGATCGCCTCGGCCTCGGCCTCCAGCCGGGCGATCAGCGCGCCCACATCCTCGCCCGCCAATGAGCGGATCTCGAAATCCAGCACCGCATGGTTCGGCACGATGTTGACCTGCACCCCGCCCGCCATCTTGCCGACATGCAGGGTGGAATACGGCACGTCATAGTCGCCGTCGCGCAGGCCCGTCGCCGCAACCTCGGCCTGAAGCCGCCGCACCGCGCCCAGGAAATCGGCTGCCAGATGCAGGGCGTTCAACGCCATCGGAGCCAGCGCAGAATGGCCTTCCCGGCCGGTGCAGGTGGCGCGCAGGGCGACCTTGCCCTTGTGCCCGGTGGCAACCTGCATGCCCGTCGGCTCGCCGACGATGCAGAACCGGGGTCTGACCGGTGCCGCCGCCAGCATGTCGATCAGGCTGCGCACCCCCATGCAGCCAATCTCCTCGTCATAAGACAGCGCAAGGTGCAGCGGCACCTTCAGCGGCCGGCGCGCGGCCTTCAGCATTGCCGCGACGGCGCAGGCGACAAAGCCCTTCATGTCCGCCGTGCCACGCCCGAAAAGCCGCCCGTCGCGTTCGGTCAGCGCGAATGGCGGCTGCGTCCAGGCCTGGCCTTCGACCGGGACCACGTCGGTATGCCCCGACAGCATGACCCCGCCCTGCCCGTCCGGCCCGGTGGATGCGTAAAGGTTCGCCTTGCCGCCGCTGGGGTCGGGGATCAGCGTCACCGCGATCTCGGCGCTTTCCAGAAGATCCCGCACATGTTCCATCAGCGCGAGGTTCGGCCGTGAGCTGACCGTGTCGAACGCCACCAGCCGGTCGAGTATCGCGCGCATCCTGTCCTCCGTTTCCCCCGTGCTACCGCGAAAGCCGGGGCGCGGGAAGGTTTCCCGACTTGCCGCCACCTTCCGCCTTTGCGACAGTCCGCGCATGATCCGACAGCTTGCCCTGATCCTTGTCCTGCTTGCCGCCCCGGCCCGGGCCGAGGGGCCGAACCTTTCGACCAACCCGCAAGGCACGCCCGGCAGTGCTTCGCAACTGGTCTGGGCGCAAAGGGCCTACGCCACCACCCTGGCCACGGGCGAGGTGCTGCCCCTGCTGACTGCGATCCATCTGGCCCGCGCCGTCACGCTGCGTCCGGCCTCGGGGTGGGAAAAGACGACGACCGGCAAAGCCGCTGCCGATGCGCCCCAGGGCGTGCCCGCCGCGCTTGATCCCGCGGGCGGGGCAGCGCTGACCATCGCCCGGAACCTTGCGGGCGAAGACCCCGATCTGCAGGATCTGGTCTTCGACCTTGACGCGCAGGTGCCGCGCGGTCGCACGCTGACCGCAGTCGAGGCCCGGTCGGACCTTGGCCCCGGCCAGACCGACGACTGGCGCCTGCCGCTGTTCGGTGAGGTCGCAGCCGAGATCGCGCTGATCGGCGACGGCGACGCGCCGCTGCAGATGACCGTCCGCGATGAGGCAGGGGCCACGGTCTGCGCCCATCCGGCAAGCCCGGACCCGGAGCTCTGCCGCCTGACCCCGGCGCGGAACGGGTTTTTCGTGGTGTCGGTCACCAACCTTGGCGAGGCGGTGAACAGCTACCGCCTGATCGGGAACTGACGGCTGCGCGCCGGGACGGTGACGGCATTTGTCACACCATGTCCCCTTCTCAAACCTGGCGGGTGCTGGCAGACTTGCCCCATTCCACCCCGGCTTGGGGTGGCCAGCGGATAGGAAGCTGCCATGACATTCAAATCCCTTTCGATCGCCCTTTGCACCACCGCGCTGGTCGGCCTGACCCTGCCCGCCATCGCGCAGAACAAGACCGGCTCCAACATCAACCCCGACGCCGCAGCCAGCCCGGCGGGCGGGGCCGCGACCATGGGCCTTGCGCAAGAGCTGTATGCCCTTGGCGTTGCACAGGGCGACGCGCTGACCGTGCTGACAGCGGCAAAGCTTGCCGGGTCGGTCGAGGTGACGGCGGCAGAGGCCGCAGCCCTTGACCCCGCCACCGTTGCCTTCGAGGCGGATCAGGGCAGTTTCCGCAAGAAGGCCGCGCCATCAGCGGTTCCGGCCGCGCCGGCCCCGATGATGAATGATGGCACAGCGCGCCCTGCCGCCAAGGCCACCTTCTTCGCTGCGACATCGGACGCCGAAGGCGATGCCGACGCACCCCCCACAGCGGATGCGATGTTCGCCAAGGCCAAAGAGCTTGCCGCCGATGACGAAGCGCTGCTTGGCCTGATCGCCGACGCCGAAGCCGAGGGCTCGCGCGGACGGATCGGCGGATCGGTGCAATGGATCTCGCGGCTGCCCTCGGGCCAGACCGATGTCTGGGAGATCCCGTTTTACGGCAACTCCTACGCCGAAATCGCGGTGGTTGGCGACGGCGATGCCAACCTCGATGTCGTGGTGACCGACGAGAACGGCAACGTATTCTGCTACGATGTCAGCTGGTCGGATTCGCTGTATTGCGACTTTACCCCGTCCTGGGACGGCTATTTCTACGTCACCGTCGAAAACATCGGCCGGGTGCGCAACAGCTATTACCTGCTGACGAACTGAGGTTTTCGCAACCTGTCATGGGACGCCCCGCAGGTGACTTCCTGCGGGGCGGTTGTCTTTTGGACCACGATTGACACCGTATCGAGCCGCGTGATGTCAGTGGCTTGCATGTGGGCGTCAGTCTGGACTTGGCCTTTTCGGGCGGAAAGCATACCCGTCCGCCCTTCGCCGGGACTTAAAGCAGTCTCCAGGTCTGGTGGATCGCAAGGGCGGTGATCAGGATTCCGACGATGATCGTCAGGTGCTGCGCCGGGATGATCCGGGTGACAAAGCCCGCAAGAGGTGCCGCGGTTACCCCGCCGAGGATCAGCCCAAGGACTGGCCAAAGGTAGGAGGTCAGGCCTTCGGACTCCTCCCAGTGACCGGTCACAAGGGCAAGGATGAAGGTGACAGAGATGGCAGCGGTCAGGAAGAATTCGACCGTGTTGACGGTGCCGATCACCTGCCGCGGGGCGCCGCCTGATCCGATCAGGCCAGTGGTCACCACCGGCCCCCAGCCGCCTCCGCCGATCGCGTCCATGAAGCCTCCGGCCGCGCCCAGGGGCAGGACGATGCCGCTGGCCGGTTCGACGCGCGGCGGGACGGCCTTCAGACCGCGATAAAGGATGTAGACACCCATCAGCCCGAGGTAGGCCGCCACGAAGGGCCGCAGAACCGCCCCGTCGATCGAGGTGACGACATAGGTGCCGACCACGCCGCCGGCGATGCCCACGGGTGCCAGCCGCCGGAACAGGCGCCAATCGATATTTCGGTGCCATGCGTGCGATCCGGCCGAGGCGGCGGTGGTGAAAAGCTCGGCCGCGTGGACGCTGGCCGAGGCGGCGGCAGGCGGCACCCCGAAGGCCAGAAGCACCGAAGACGAAACGACGCCGTAAGCCATGCCAAGGGCACCGTCGACAAGTTGGGCCAGAAATCCGACGATCAGGAACAGATAGAACAGGTCTTCCATGAGGGTCTCCCTTTTTTGATAACCCCTATTCTCTATCTTCTTAGTATGTAATCAATCCGGAAATCTTCGGCGGACCACGATAGGAACCCTGTTGCGCAAACAGCCTGAACCTTGGGCGGATGTCGGCGCGTCCGGCCTAAAGGAAGGACACCTGTTTGCCCCCGATGGCCTCGGAAAGGGAAATTCCTTCCAGAAGAAGCGAGGTCGTGTCGCGGACCGCCAGAAGAATCGGGCGGATCTGGCAGGTGTCAACCGAACTGCAGTCGGGGCACGGGCTGTAGGCCGTCAGGCTGGCACAGGGGGCCAGGGCCAGAGGCCCGTCAATGCAGCGCAGGATGTCGGCAAAACTGATCGCGTCGGCGGCGCGGCCAAGGGTGTAGCCGCCGCCGGGACCACGCTTGCCGATCACCAGCCCCCTGGTCTTGAGCGCGGCAAGAATCTGCTCAAGGAACTTGCGGGGGATGTGTTCGGCCGCGGCCATCTCGGCCACGGTGGCCGAGTCGTTCCGCCGCGCCAGAAACAGCATTGCGTGCAGGGCATATCGGGCGCGTTGGGTAAGCATGTCGAAGAGCTAGCACCGGGCCGCAGCGTTTGCCATTCCAATGCGAGCCGGAAGCCGAAGGGTCAGATCAGGCCTTCCTTGCGGAACAGGTCCTTCAGGTCCGCCTCGGGGCGCGCGCCGAAATGGGTAATGACTTCCGTCGCCGCGATGCATCCCATCCGCCCCGCCGTCGCAAGCGTCTGGCCGGTTGCGTAACCGTACAGAAACCCCGCAGCAAAAAGATCCCCCGCTCCGGTGGCATCGACCGGGACCACGCGGCGCACCGGGGCAAGGGCGGTTTCGTCACCCCGGACGATGATCACGTCATCGCCCGAGCGGGTGCAGGCGACAAGGTCGGCATCGGCAGCGGCCTGTTCCAGCGCGGCCGAAAGGTCGGTCTGGTACAGCGAGCACCATTCGTGCTCGTTGCCGATCACATAGTCGAGCGACTTGACCAACCGGCGGAAATCGCCGCGATGCCGGTCAACGCAGAACGGGTCCGACAGCGAGATCCCGGCCTTGCCACCCGCCTTGTGGCAAAGCTCTACCGCGCGTTCAAAGGCCTGTTTGCCCTTGGGCTTGTCGTAAAGATAGCCTTCCAGAAACAGGATCTCGGCACTGCCCGCGACCTGTTCTGAAACGTCCTCGGGACCAAGGTCCGAGGAAATCCCAAGGTAAGTGTTCATCGACCGCTCGCCATCGGGCGCCACGAAGATCATCGAGCGCGAGGTCGGAAGCTCGCCCCCCGGGACGGGCGCATTGACGAATTCGGTGCCCTCGTCGGCCATGCTGCGGGCATAGAACCGGCCCAGCGCGTCATCATGGACCCGGCCGATGAAGGCGGTCTTGAGACCCAGATGGCCCAATCCCGCCAGCGTGTTTGCCACCGACCCGCCCGGCGCCTGCTGACGGTTGGTCATCGCGCCATAGAGAAGTTCGCCGCGTTCGCGCTCGACCAGTTGCATGATGCCCTTCTGGATGCCCATCAGGTCCAGAAAACTGTCGTCCGCAGTAGAAAACACATCGACGATGGCATTGCCGATGCCGACAACCTGATAGGACTTCATGCGGTCTTTTCCTCATATGGGCACCAGTCGCGGATCGGGCAGATCGCGCAGCGCGGTTTGCGCGCGGTGCAGATATACCGGCCATGCAGGATAAGCCAATGGTGCGCGTGGGTCTGGTATTCGACCGGCACGTTGTCCTCGACCGCGCGTTCGACGGCCGCTTCGTCCTTGCCCGGACTGATGCCGGTGCGGTTGCCAACG
>JANOER010000253.1:0-8061 GCA_031441285.1 Rhodobacterales bacterium | reverse complement strand
ATCGCTGGTGCGCAGCATGGATTCGGGAAAGCCAAGGCTTGCGCGGTGCGGCGGCACTCCGTCGATGCCGAAGGCGCGCAGGATCCGGATCAGCACTTTCACGTCGGTCGTCTCGTCCAGACTGATCCCGACCCGGTCGGTACCGATCTTGCGGAAGTTCAGCCCTTCGGCCCGCGCGGCGGCAAGGATGCCCGCCTGCCCGACACCGACCTCGACGGTGATCGTGTCGAAGAACGCCTTCGGAGACACCCTGGCCCCCGCCGCCTTCAGCGCCCGCGCCAGCCGGTTGGTCAGGAAATGCACCCTCTCGGCAATCGCGCGCAGGCCCTTCGGCCCGTGAAAGACCGCATACATGGATGCCATCACCGCCAGAAGCGCCTGCGCCGTGCAGACGTTCGACGTGGCCTTCTCGCGCCGGATGTGCTGCTCGCGGGTCTGAAGCGCAAGCCGGTAGGCCTTGCCGCCCTGTGCGTCGATCGACACACCGACAATCCGCCCCGGCATCTGCCGCTTGTGCGCGTCGCGCGCCGCCATGAAGGCGGCATGCGGTCCGCCATAGCCCATCGGCACGCCAAATCGCTGCGACGAGCCGATCGCGATATCGGCCCCCATCGCGCCGGGTTCCTTCAGAAGGCACAGCGCCAGAAGGTCGGTCGCCACCACCGCGACAGCACCTGCCGCGTGCAGGGCAGCGATCTCGGCGCTGACGTCGCGGACATGGCCGTAGCTGCCGGGATACTGGAAGATCGCGCCAAAGACCTTCGACGGATCAAGGTTATCCACCTCGTCCTCGATGATCTCGATGCCCAGAGGCAGCGCGCGCGTCCGGATCACCGCGATGGTCTGCGGGTGGCAGAAGCGGTCGACGAAGAAGGCCCCGGCCTTTGACTTCGCGACCCGTTCGGCCATCGTCATCGCCTCGGCCGCCGCTGTCGCCTCGTCCAGAAGCGAGGCGTTGGCGACATCAAGCCCCGTCAGGTCGCAGACCATGGTCTGGAAGTTCAGAAGCGCCTCAAGCCGGCCTTGGGCGATTTCGGGCTGGTAGGGCGTGTAGGCGGTATACCAGGCCGGATTTTCCAGAATGTTGCGCTGGATTGCCGGGGGGGTCACCGTCCCGTAATACCCCTGCCCGATCAGCTGGGTCATCACCCGGTTTTTCCGGGCGACCTCGCCCATCCGGGCCAGCAGCTCGTGCTCGGCCAGAGGGGCCCAGGACAGCGGCCGTGCCTGCCGGATCGACGCGGGCACGGTCTGGTCGATCAGGTCGTCCAGCGAGCGGACACCGACGGCGGCCAGCATCTCCTCCATCTCGGACGGCGAGGGGCCGATATGGCGGCGGTTGGCGAAATCGTCCGGGTTGTAGTCGGTGGGGGTAAAGGTCATCGAACCTCGTCCTTGTGCAACGGCTCGCCGAGTTTTCGCAGAAAACTCGTGCATGATTTTTCTGCGAAAAATCCCTGCTAGCCAATCAGATCCTGATACTCGTCCTCGTCCATGAACTGATCCAGAATTCCGGGATCATCGAGCTTCATCTTGAAAAACCAGGCCGCGCCGGTCGGGTCCTGGTTGACCAGCGCCGGATTGTCGACAAGCTTCTGGTTCACCGCGACGATCTCGCCGTCGACCGGGGCCAGGATGTCCGAGGCCGCCTTGACGCTTTCGATCACGCAGATCTCGTCGCCCTCGGCCACCATGGTATCGACCTCGGGCAGTTCGACGAAGACCACGTCGCCAAGCTGGGTCGCGGCATGTTCGGTGATGCCGACGACGACAAGATCGCCCTCGACGCGCAGCCATTCATGATCCTTGGTAAACTTCATCATGCATCCTTCAGCGTTTGTAGGTTGTCGGTTGGAAGGGAAGGTCACAGACCGTGACCGGAAGGCGTTTTCCGCGCAGGTCGGCGGCAAGGCTTGTGCCGGGGACCGCGAAAGGGGTGGCGACGTAGCCCATCGCGACCGGGGCGTTCAGCGACGGGCCGAACCCGCCCGAGGTAATGCGCCCGACCGGCGTGCCGTCCCCGGCGAAAAGCTCCACGCCTTCGCGCATCGGCGCCCGGCCTTCGGGCTGAAGGCCGACCCGAAGCCGGGCCGGCCCTTCGGCCAGTTCCTGCAGGATGCGCGCGGCACCGGGAAACCCGCCTTCGCGCGCTCCACCCCTCCGCCTGGATTTCTGGATCGCCCAGTTGAGGTTGGCCTCGACCGGGCTGGTCGTGCGGTCGATGTCATGGCCGTAAAGGCAAAGCCCCGCCTCAAGCCGCAGGGAATCCCGCGCGCCAAGGCCGATAGGTGCCACCCCCGGACTGGCCAGAAGCCGGCGCGCGAAAGCCTCGGCCCTGGCGTCCGGAAGCGAAAGCTCGAACCCGTCCTCGCCGGTATAGCCCGACCGGCTGACCCAGATGTCGCCGATCACCCGGTGGTCCATGAACCGCATCGCCGCGACCCCGGGCAGCACGGCCGCCAATACCGCTTCGGCCGCCGGCCCCTGCAGCGCCAGAAGCGCGCGGTCGGTCACGGGTTCGACGGCAACTTCCGGCATCGCGGCGGTCAGGTGCGCGATATCGGCCGCCTTGCAGGACGCATTCACCACGACATAGAGGTGATCGCCCCGGTTCGCGAACATCAGGTCATCCAGAATGCCGCCCGCATCGTCGGTCAAGAGACCATAGCGCTGCCGGCCTTCGGCAAGTCCCAGCACATCGACCGGCATCAGCGCCTCGAAGGCCCGGCCCAGTGCCTCCATGGAGGACTTCGGACGCAAGATCACCTGCCCCATGTGGCTGACGTCGAAAAGCCCGGCGGCGCTGCGGGTATGCAGGTGCTCTTTCAGAACCCCGTCGGCATACTGGACCGGCATCTCGTAGCCGGCGAAGGGCACCAGCCGGGCGCCAAGCTCCAGATGCAGATCATGCAGCCCAAGCCGTCGGGTCTTGCCATCCTCAAGGTCGGCCATTGCCGTTCCCCACTTCCTGGCCGGACCATACCGGCATCGTCCGGCGGGCCAATCCCGCCGTCCCGATGCCCCCTCTGTCCTTGCACCCCCGTCGTGACGGTTGCGTGCGCCTGAGATCGTTATCCCTTCGGCGGCCCGATGGTTCCGGGCACTCTCCAGAGTGTCTTTGCCAGCTAGGGTCCCTTGCGCCTGAGAGTTTACCGGGGCGGTTGCTCCTTCGGCACCGTCGGGCACTTCTGCCTTCCGGATTCTCCCGAAGCTGACGCCCCTTGGTTAGCGCGGCTGCCCGGTGGCTGGCAAGCCCGAAACCGGAAAACCGGCGCTTCAGGCGCCTTCAGCGACCGATCAGGCCCGCCGCTCACGCCCGCCGCTCACCCGGACTTGCGACCGCCTCGGCGTCGGACGCAGGGGCCGGATGCGGGCCGCGCTCCGCCGGAGAGACCGGGGCCGCGATAGCCCGCAGCGCAAGCCAGGCCGCAGCAAGACCAAAGACCACGCCACCCAGGGACTGCCCGATCAGGACGCCCTCCGCCCCCCAGATCCCGCCCAGCCACAAGGCCAGGGGGATGGTTCCGACCGTGTGCCGCCCCCAGTTCACCACGGTGGACCAGAAAGGCCGGCCCAGATTGTTGCAGACCGCGTTCGACACGAAGATCACGCCGTTGAAGAACCACAACAGCGCAAGCGGCCCGCAGAAAAGATAGACCAGATCACGGGTCAGCCCTTCGGCATTGAACATGTCCGCGATTTGCGCCCGCAACAGGAACAAAAGCGCCGAGACGAGGGCGATCACCAACCCGGTGAAGATCAACCCGTCGATGAACGTTCGCCGCACCCGGTCCATCCGCCCGGCACCGAAGTTCTGGCCGATGATCGGCCCGATCGCTCCGGACAAGGCGAAGATCACACCGAAGGCCACGGGGGTCAGCCGCCCGGCGATGGCCATGCCCGCCACCGCCGCCTCGCCATAGCTCGAGGTCGCGCGGGTGACGAAGGCCTGGCCGATCGGCGTTGCCACCTGAGTCAGGATCGCCGGGACCGCGATGGCCCAGACCGGCGCCATGTCGGCGATCACCTGGCCGGGCGTCGGCCGGTCGAAGCCGCCGTATTTCGCCGTGATCGGCCGCAGCGCCATCACCGCAATCACCACCCGCGCCGCGACGCTGGCGATGGCCGCCCCGGTCAGCTCCCAGCCGAAGCCGAAGATCAGGATCGGGTCCAGCACCACCGTCGCAAGCGCGCCCCAGACGGTCGCCATCATCGCAGCCCGGGCATCGCCGTGGCTGCGCAGGATCGCAGCGCCGATCATGCCGACCATCAGCAAGGGCTGCGACGGCACGATGATCTGCAGGAACTGCACGGCTAGCTCGGCCGTCGGGCCGGTCGCCCCCAAAAGCCCGACCAGTGGTGCCAGAGCCAACCAGACCAGTGCCGCGAAGATCGACCCGAAGACAAAGCCCAGGATCAGCCCGGTGGTCGCCCGCGCCCTGGCCGATGCCGGATCGCGCGCGCCAAGCGCCCGCGCCACCAGCGCCGCAACGGCGATCGACATCCCGATCCCGAAACTTGTGGTGAAAAACAGGATCGCCCCGGCATAGCCGATCGCGGCCGCCAGTTCCTCGCGCCCCAGCATGGCGATGTAAAGCAGGTTGATCAGGTCGACGACAAAGACCGCCATCAGCCCGACCGACGAGGTCAGCGCCATCACCGACACATGCCGGAAGAGGTTCCCCTCGACAAACTTCGCCTGCCCGCCCGACCCTGCCATTCCTGCTCCTGTTGAAAGGTCAGGCTTCACACCGTTCCTTTCTGCACAAATATCCCACGGGAGGTCCGGAGGGTGTGAAACCCTCCGGCGCCGGCCCCGATCTCAGACCGATGGCACCTTGCGCAACAGCGGCATCACGTCCGCCATCTCCGGCCCCGCCTCCCGCCCGGTCAGCGCCCGGCGCAGCGGGCGGAACAGGTCCTTGCCCTTGCGGCCCGTCGCCTCTTTCACCACCGAAGTCCATTCGCCCCAGGTCGCCGACGTCCAGGGTCTGGCGGGCAACAGCGCCAGCGCCTGTGCGACGAAATCGCGGTCCGCCGCGTCGAGCACCGGCTCGGCCCCGTCGCGGAACAGCGTCCACCAGGCTCCCAGATCGTCAAGAACGGTGATGTTGCCTTTGGCGACCGCCCAGAACGTCTCGGCTTCGGCCTCGGGCACGCCAAGGCCTGCGATCCGGTCCTTCACCGCGGTGAACGGCAGCGCCTGCACATGGTGGCGGGTCAGCGGGAACAGGTCCTCGGCGTCGAACTTGGTCGGAGCCGCGCCGAATGACCCCACATCGAAGCCTTCGATCAGCGCGTCCATCGAGCCCACCAGTTCCACCGGCTTTGACGAACCGAGCCGCGCCATCAGCGACAAAAGCGCCATCGGCTCGACCCCGCGCGCCCGAAGGTCGCGCAAGGACAAGACGCCAAGGCGCTTGGACAGCTCCTCGCCCTGCGGCCCGGTCAAGAGGCTGTGGTGCGCAAAGACCGGAGGCGTTCCGCCCAGCGCCTTCATGATCTGGATCTGCGTCGCGGTGTTGGTCACATGGTCCGCGCCGCGCACGATATGGGTGACCCCCATGTCCACGTCATCGACCGACGAGGCGAAGGTGTACAGCACCTGCCCGTCCGCCTTGATCAGCACCGGATCCGACACGCTTGCCGCGTCGATCGAGATGTCGCCGATGATCCCGTCCGTCCACTCGATCCGGTCCTGGTCAAGCTTGAAGCGCCAGTAGCCCTGGCGCCCTTCCGCGCGCAAGGCGTCCTTCTGAGGCTCTGTCAGCGACAGTGCTGCGCGATCATAGACCGGCGGCTTGCCCATGTTCAGCTGCTTCTTGCGCTTAAGGTCCAGCTCGACCGGGCTCTCGAAGCACTCGTAGAACCGGCCGGCGGCTTTCAGCGCCTCCGCCGCCTCGGCGTAGCGCGCCATGCGTTTGGACTGCTGTTCGATCCGGTCATAGTGGATCCCAAGCCAGGCCAGATCTTCCTTCAACCCGTCGATGTATTCCTGCTTCGACCGTTCCTGGTCGGTATCGTCCAGACGCAGGATGAACTGGCCGCCAGCCTTGCGGGAGATCAGGTGGTTCATCAGCGCCGTGCGCAGATTGCCCACATGGATCCAGCCGGTGGGCGAGGGGGCAAAACGGGTGGTGACGGTCATGTCTCGGGGCTCCTTCGAAGGCTCCTCCCTGTCACATGCCCCCGGCTTTGTCCAGTTTACGCCCCCTTGCCCGCCTGCCATGGCAACGCCGTCGCAGGGACCGGCGCCCTCGCACGAAGGCGCTCTGTTTCACGGTCAGACCGGCTGGACCTGCCATTGCCGCGCAAGGTCGGCCAGCCCTGCGCGGATCAGCGCGCGCAGCGCCGCCTCGTCCACGCCCTCCTGCCGCCGCAGGTAGAGGCAGGATTTGCCCGCGCGGTGAGGTCCAAGCCGGGCAAGAATGTCACCGAAATCGGCATATCCCGGCAGGATGTAGATCGACAGCTCTGTCGTTCGGGCCGAAAAGCCGGTGACCAGACTTTCGCCGCCATGCCCGCTGGCATAGCGGTATTCGTGCCGGCCGAACCCGACCATCGACGCGCCCCAGAGCCGCGGCTCCCGGCCGGTATCTTCGCCAAAGATCGCCAGCAGACGCTCAACCTCGGCCTGCCGTTTGCCCTCCACCCCCGCCAGATAGGCGGCACGGTCGAAGGGCGCGCCACGGGTCTTGTTTTCCGTCCCCATCCTTGCTCTCCTCAAGCACCGCGCCTTTGGTGCCTTGGCAATGGGCAATAGCACTGAAGCCCTTTCCCCCGCGCCCGGCAGATCCTATCTTGATTTGCATGACAGATCCCGCCCCAGACAGCATCGCCCCCTCCCTCGCGTTGATCGAACAGCTGGCGCATGAGGCGATCGCAACCCTTCCCGCGCCCTTCCGCGATCCGGCCGCCCTGATCCGCCTCAGGGTCGAGGATTTCGCCGATGACCAGATGGTCGAGGATCTGGGCGTCGACGATCCGTTCGACCTGACCGGTCTTTACGAGGGCGTGCCCCTGACCGAGAAATCCACCTCTGACCAGATAACGCGGCCGGACGTGATCTGGCTCTTCCGCCGCCCGATCCTTGATGAATGGGCCGAACGGGGCACAGTGTCGATCGCCGATCTGGTGACCCATGTGGTGATCCACGAACTTGCGCATCACTTCGGCTGGTCCGACGCCGAGATCGCAGCCGTCGATCCCTGGTGGGAATAGCGCCAACGCACACTGGCTGTGCAAGGCTGCACTCCGGGTGACGAAGCCGTGACCGGACCGGGGACGGATACGCACTATTCTCCGCCCATCGAAACCGAGGAGAATGCCATGACCGGACTTTCCCGCCGACAAGCGCTTGCTGCCGCCGCCGCCCTGCCCTTCGCCGCTGCTCTTCGCCCCGGCCTCGCCGAGGCCGAGACTGCCCTGCAGGGATCAGGCTTCGCGCCCTGGACCCGCTTCAAGCTTGGCAGTTTCGAGGTGACCACCCTTCTTGCCGGCACGCGCGCCGGCGACAAGCCGCAGGAAACCTTCGGCACCAACGCGACAGCCGAAGAGTTCGCCGCCCTGTCCGCCGCCAACTTCATCCCGGCGGACCGCAATCAGGGGTTCTTCACCCCGACCGTGGTGAACACCGGGGCCGAGGTCGTCCTCTTCGACACCGGCCTTGCCGCCGACGGCACCCTGGCCGCGCTGACCGCTGCCGGAATGACCGCCGACATGGTGGATGTCGTGGTGCTGACCCACATGCACGGCGACCACATCGGCCGTTTTCCCGACGCCAGCGGCACCGGCCCCCGCTGCGTCTGCGGCATTGATCACGATCGAGCAGGCCGATGGTGGACTGATTCCCAAGCCGCCTCCGAAGATCTGGTCCGGCAGTGCGGACCTCGGTGTGAACGGCGCAACCGGGAACTCCGAGTCGTTCAACTTCCGGACGAATTGGAATGCCCGACGGAAGACCGAGACGAACATTTTCACCGCGGATTTCGTCTATTCGATCTCCGAGCAAGGCACTGTCACGAACACGAACCAGGCGATCTTCAACGCTCGCGATGAGGT
>JANOER010000252.1:0-5168 GCA_031441285.1 Rhodobacterales bacterium | reverse complement strand
GCGGGGGCATGGGTGTCGCCATGTGTCTGGAACGCGCCTGATCGCATCGCGCACCGGAAAGTCTGCTTTGGCGCGCAATAATCTTGCGCGCCATATTCCTTTTCGGTAACAGGATTTCAAAGGCATACGGCTGCATACAGGGAGGAGAAGACAGATGTCGAAAGTTGCTCTGGTCACCGGCGGGTCGCGCGGCATTGGCGCTGCCATTTCCGTCGCGCTGAAGGCGGCAGGCTACAAGGTCGCCGCGAACTACGCCGGCAACGACGCGGCGGCAGCAGCCTTCACCAAGGAGACCGGGATCCCGACCTTCAAATGGTCTGTCGCCGAATATGACGCCTGTGTGGCCGGAATAGCCAGGGTCGAGGCCGAGGTTGGCCCGGTCGACGTTCTGGTGAACAACGCCGGGATCACGCGGGACGCGATGTTTCACAAGATGACGCCGCAGCACTGGAAGGAAGTGATCGACACCAACCTGACCGGCCTTTTCAACATGACTCATCCGTTGTGGGGCGGCATGCGGGACCGGAAGTTCGGGCGGGTGATCAACATCTCGTCGATCAACGGGCAGAAGGGCCAGGCGGGGCAGGCGAACTACTCTGCGGCCAAGTCGGGCGACCTTGGCTTCACCAAGGCGCTGGCTCAGGAAGGCGCGCGGGCCGGGATCACGGTGAACGCGATCTGCCCGGGCTACATCGCGACTGAAATGGTCAAGGCGATCGACGAGAAGGTGCTGGCCGAACGTATCATCCCGCAGATCCCGGTCGGCCGTCTGGGTGAACCGGAAGAGATCGCGCGGATCGTGGTGTTCCTCGCCAGTGCGGATGCAGGTTTCATCACCGGCTCGACCATTTCCGCGAACGGCGGACAATTCGTCGTTTAGACCGGGCAACGCAGTTTTCTGGAAAGGCCCCGTTCCGGCGGGCCTTTTCTTTTTCGGCACAGGTCGGCAGGCGGGCGCAACCGGCCTGGATCCCAGGGGATTTCCGGCAAGCTTTCTCAACAGACTTTGCGAGGACCGATGACGCGCAGCAAAGCCACAGCCATCGGATTTTCTGCGGTCCTGATGTGGTCGCTGCTGGCGCTGTTTACCATCGGCAGCGCTCCGGTGCCACCCTTGCAGCTGAACGCGATATGCTTTGCCATTGGTGGGCTCATCGGCTTGGCCTGGACGGCAAGGACGGGTCTTGGCGTTTTGCGCAGTGTCAGCTGGAAGGTCTATGTTTTTGGCACGATTGGTCTTTTTGGCTATCATCTGCTGTATTTTACCGCATTTCGCCTGGGTCCGAACGCCGCAACCGGGCTGATAGCCTATCTGTGGCCTTTGTTCATCGTGCTGTTTTCGGGGCTGCTTCCGGGCGAACGTCTGCACAAGGCGCATGTTTTCGGGGCCCTGATTGCGCTGGCAGGTGCGGCGGTGATCGTCCTGACCGCGTCGTCCGGTCCGGGCGGCACAAGCTTGCCCGCCCTGGCGCTGGCTTTTCTTTGCGCGCTGACTTGGGCCGGCTATTCGGTGCTGTCCCGTCGCCTGGGCGCGGTGCCGACGGAAAGCGTGACGGTGTTCTGCCTGGCAACGGCGGCTTTGTCGCTGGCGGCGCATCTGACGCTGGAGGAGACCGTCTGGCCCCAAGCCACCTCGGGCTGGATGGCGCTGCTGGCGCTGGGTATCGGGCCGGTCGGAGCCGCTTTCTTCACTTGGGACGTGGGCATGAAGCAGGGCGACATCCAGCTTCTGGGTGTCGCATCCTATGCCGCGCCGCTTCTGTCAACACTTGCTCTTGTGGTTGCAGGCATCGCGACGCCGACCTGGGCCATAGCCGTCGCCGCGGTGCTTATTGCCGGAGGCGCGGCACTTGCGGCATGGGCAAGCGCACCGTCCTGAGACCGCTGGTCACCAACGCAAGCGAGGACCGTCCGCAAGGGTGGGACGAGCGCCCCGGGCCTAGTGGCTGAGACGGTTGATTTCTTCCTTCAGCCGCAGTTTCTGCTTTTTCAGGTCGGCGATCTTCAGGGCATCCGTCGCGGGATTGCGCTGGGCCTGTTCAACCTGTTCGGACAGGGTGTCGTGCTTCCTGCGCAGTTCCACCAGATGCGATGCGATCGTCATGGTCGTCCTCCTGTCAAGTTGCCTATTAGAGGAAGTCCACCACGAAACCCGAGTCGTGTCACCAACTGTTACAGCCGCGTGACAGGCCAATCTGTCGGATTAGCGAAATTGCGCCAAGAGGTCCGCCCCATCGCGCAGCACCGCGTTGGCGGCGGCGGTATAGCTTTCCCGGTCGCCGACATGCGCCGCACCCTGATGGATGACGAAGGGCACCAGCAGCCGGAACGGCGCGCGGCCACCCTTGCGCGCCTGGACCAGCACCCGAAGTGCTGCCCGACCCTCGCGCGCGGCGAGGGGCAGGACGGCGGCCGAGCCCAGCCGTGACCCCATCGCCGTCAGGATTTCCGGAAGCGCGTCGGGGCCGCAGATCAAGGTCAGCCAGCCGCCGGGCCGAAGCCTGCGTGCGGCGGCGGCAACCCAGTCGCCAAGCGGTGTCGCGACCTGCATCGCGGTGGCGCGGCCAGGTTCGGGAGAGGGGCTGCCCCCCGGCGGGTAATAGGGCGGGTTGGCGATCACCTGGTCGAAGTCCCGGCGCAGCGGTTTCGGCATCCGCGCGATATCCCCTGCATGCACCTCAAGCGAGATGCCGTTCCGGTCGGCGTTGCGCTGCGCAAGGTCGGCATAGTCGGGCTGAAGCTCCAGCCCGCACAGCGCCAGTCCAGGCACCCGAATGCCAAGGCACAAGGCAGCGGCCGCCGCGCCGCACCCAAGGTCAAGCACGCTTTCGCCCGTCCTTGCCGGGCAAGCCGCCGCCAGAAAAACCGGATCGGTGGCGGCGCGGTAACCCTTCAAGGGTTGCATGAGCCGCAATCTGCCGCCAAGAAAGTCGTCTTCCGACACCTCGTTTGCTGCAAACATCAGCGGTCGGTCCCGATGTCGTTGTCGCGCAGAATCGCGCTGGCACGAAAGTGATCCCGGTCCGCGACCATCAACCTTTGCGGCAGGATTCCAAGGCTGCCGTCAAGGATGCTCATGTGGACGTCGAGGGGAAAGGTGGCTATACCCTCGCCGGTCAGAAGATGCGTGGCAAAGGCGATCAGGGTGGGGTCGGTCGTGCGCAGAAGTTCCTTCATGGCAGCAGGTTAACCTCGCCCCCCCGGCGGGGACAAGGCTTCAGGATCAAAGGCGCAGGGTACAAGGGCATGGACGGCGTGGGTGAAGCACAGGCAAAGGCGCCACAGGATCGGCTGGCGGACTGGCTGGCCGACGACATGGCGGCGGTAAACCTTCTGATCCGCGAGCGGATGGCCTCGCGTCATGCGCCGCGCATCCCGGAAGTCACGGCTCATCTGGTCGAGGCGGGGGGCAAGCGGCTGCGACCGATGCTGACCCTCGCCGCCGCGCGGATGCTGGGCTATGCGGGGACGGATCACCGCAAGCTGGCGGCTACGGTGGAATTCATTCACACCGCCACGTTGCTGCATGACGACGTGGTTGACGAAAGCCAGCGCCGGCGCGGGCGGCCGACCGCCAATCTTCTGTGGGACAACAAGTCCTCGGTGCTGGTCGGGGACTACCTCTTTTCCCGCAGTTTCCAGTTGATGGTGGAAACCGGCAGCCTGCGGGTGCTGGATATCCTGGCCGATGCCAGCGCGACCATTGCCGAGGGCGAGGTGCTGCAATTGACGGCCGCGCAGGATCTGGCGACGGACGAGGCGGTCTATCTTCAGGTGATCCGGGGCAAGACGGCAGCCCTCTTTGCGGCCGCGACCGAGGTTGGCGGCGTGATCGCCGGCGCGCCCGAAGATCAGGTGCGCGCCCTGCGGGACTATGGCGATGCGCTGGGCATCGCGTTTCAGATCGTGGACGATATTCTGGACTACGGCGGGCAGGACGCGGTGATCGGCAAGAACACCGGCGACGATTTCCGCGAACGCAAGCTGACCTTGCCGGTGATCAAGGCCGTTCAGCAGGCCACTCCGGCCGAGCGCAGCTTCTGGCAGCGGGTGATCGAAAAGGGCGACCAGCGCGATGGCGACCTTGCCGAGGCGATGGTGATCCTTGCCCGGCATGGCGCGGTCGAGGCGGCACGTCAGGATTCGCTGAAATGGGCTGAACAGGCCAAGCGGGCGCTGGACAACTTGCCCGTGCATCCGTTGCGTGCAATGCTATTCGAGCTTGTGGATTTCGTCGTGGACCGGGTTTTGTGAACGGATTCAACGCTTGCCGAACGTGAAATGACCGAAATGGCATCACCTTTTGGTCAAAGTCTATGTATACGAATTCTCACAGCGAACGTGATAAGACAGAATTGCTTCGTGTGCTTGAACGGCACGAAGGGTGACTTCATATGTAATTTCCGTGCACTCGGGTGGGTGTCCGGAGAGGGACGGCCGGCCGGATGAAGCCTTGGGGCTTGGCGGGTTAGGTGTCCTTGGTACGAGATGTGGCTCCGCTGTGCGATGCGGAGGGGAAGAGAGGCGGAATGCGGTTCTTTGATTGGCTTCTGCGCCGCAAGCCAAGGGGTCGTCGCTACGGGACCAAGTCCCGCAGCTCGGAAACAGAGCAGATCAAGGCAACAAAGGCCGCGATCAATTCCGTTGCTGTGGGCGATGGCCCTGCCGCGGGCCGGTTCCCAAAGCTTTCCGACAGCGCCCCGGAGGTCCTGACTCAGACCGCGAACAGCGCCACTGTGGCCAAGGACGGCCCGCAGCCAGTGCTTAACATCTGGGACCTTGAAGACACGGCCGCCGATCCGCTGCCGGCATCCCCGTCCATGGCGCAGGACGACAGCGGACCGCGCCGCCGTCCGACCCGGACGAAGACGCGCGTGCTTGGCTTCGAGCCACAGCCTGCGGCCGTGGTGCCGCTTTTCGACGAAGGCCGGATGGATGAAGTCGGAGATTCAGGCAGCAAGGCGGGCGTTGTGCAATTCCCGACCGGCTGGTTGATCATCAAGGAAGGCCCAGGCCGAGGGGCGGCCTTTGCGCTTTCGCAGGGTGTTTCGCAGATTGGTCGCGGGTCTGACCAGACGGTTTCGCTGGAGTTCGGGGACATGGCGATCTCGCGGCAGAACCATGCGGCGATCGCCTATGACGCGGGGACGCACCAGTTTCACGTCGGG
>JANOER010000251.1:0-5983 GCA_031441285.1 Rhodobacterales bacterium | reverse complement strand
CTTGAGGCGCTGAACGCGGCCGATATCGCCGCGATCATCCTGATCTCGGCGCTGGTGCCGATGGCGGGAAACCTTGGGCTTGCGCTGTTTCTGGACCGCGCGCGGCAGCTTCTGTCCAGCCCGGAAAGCGTGCGCAGGCTGAACGTCACCTCGGGCGTTCTTTTGATCGGAGTCGGTCTGGTCATTCCCTTTGTCTGACCACCAAATATTGTGTCGAAGGGGTGACATTCCCGACCCCGAACGCTATAAGTCGCGCGTAACGACAAGGGTTTCCCGCGCATGGCTGACCAGCCAAAGAACACGGCCGAATACGGCGCTGATTCTATCAAGGTTCTCAAGGGGTTAGAGGCGGTTCGCAAGCGTCCCGGCATGTACATCGGTGACACCGATGACGGGTCGGGCCTGCACCACATGGTCTACGAGGTCGTGGACAACGGCATCGACGAGGCGCTGGCCGGCCACGCAACCGCCGTGACCGTGAAAATCCATGCCGACGACAGCGTTTCGGTGCGCGACAATGGCCGGGGAATCCCGGTGGACATCCATCAGGAAGAAGGTGTGTCGGCGGCAGAGGTCATTATGACCCAGCTTCACGCAGGCGGGAAGTTCAACAACACGGATGAGGGTGGCAACGCCTACAAGGTCTCGGGCGGGTTGCACGGCGTGGGCGTGTCGGTCGTCAACGCCCTGTCCGAATGGCTGGAGCTGACCGTCTGGCGCAATGATACCGAGTACCGCGCGCGCTTTGAACATGGCGATTGCGTGGTGCATGTCCACGAGGTCGGCCCGGCCCCCGGCATGCGCGGTACCGAGGTTCGATTCCTTGCGGCGTCCAAGTCGAACATTCCCGAAGGAACGTTCAGCAATCTGGACTACAACTTCAAGACGCTGGAGCACCGCCTGCGCGAGCTTGCCTTCCTGAACTCGGGTGTCAGGATCATCATCGAAGATGAACGCCACGCCGAACCGCAGCGGGTCGAGCTTTTCTACGAAGGCGGCGTCCGTGAGTTCGTGAAATACATCGACCGGTCGAAATCGTCGGTGATGGCAGAGCCGATCTACATGATCGGCGAAAAGAACGGGATCGGCGTCGAAGTCGCGATGTGGTGGAACGACAGCTACCACGAAAACGTCCTTCCGTTCACAAACAACATCCCGCAGCGCGATGGTGGCACTCACCTTGCCGGTTTCCGGGGTGCGTTGACCCGGACGATCACCGGGTATGCCCAGTCCTCGGGCATCGCCAAGCGCGAAAAGGTTGATTTCACCGGCGACGACGCGCGCGAGGGGCTGACCTGCGTCCTGTCGGTCAAGGCACCGGACCCGAAGTTCTCTAGCCAGACGAAGGACAAGCTGGTCAGTTCGGAAGTGCGCCCTGCGGTCGAGAACCTGGTGAACGAAAAGCTGAGCGAATGGTTCGAGGAAAACCCCGGACCCGCAAGGATCATCGTCGGCAAGATCATCGAGGCGGCGCTTGCCCGCGAAGCCGCCCGCAAAGCACGCGAGCTGACCCGCCGCAAGACGGCGCTGGATGTGGCCAGCCTGCCCGGCAAGCTGGCCGATTGCCAGGAGCGTGATCCGGCGAAGTCCGAGATCTTCCTTGTCGAAGGGGACAGCGCCGGAGGCAGCGCCAAGCAGGGCCGCAGCCGGTCGAACCAGGCCGTGCTGCCCTTGCGCGGCAAGATCCTGAACGTCGAACGTGCCCGGTTCGACCGGATGCTGGGCAGCCAGGAGATTGGCACGCTGATCACCGCGCTTGGCACCGGGATCGGCCGCGATGAGTTCGACATCAAGAAGTTGCGCTACCACAAGGTGGTGATCATGACGGATGCCGACGTCGACGGCGCGCATATCCGCACGCTGCTGCTGACGTTCTTCTTCCGCCAGATGCCCGCGCTGATCGAGGGCGGTTACCTCTACATCGCGCAGCCGCCGCTTTACAAAGTCGCGCGCGGCAAGTCCGAGGTCTACCTCAAGGATCAGGCGGCGCTGGACGATTATCTGGTCGAAATGGGCACCGAAGGCGCGGTCCTGCGCCTGACCGACGGCACCGAGATCGCCGGCAACGACCTTGCCCGGGTGATCGAGGGCGCACGGCAGTTCCGGCGGGTGCTGGACGCCTTCCCGACGCATTACCCGCGCGCCATCCTTGAACAGGCAGCCCTGGCCGGAGCCTTCGATCCCGGCCGTGCCGACGGCGATCTTCAGGCCGTGGCTGACACGGTCGCCCGCCGCCTGAACCTGATCGCGCCCGAGTTTGAACGCGGCTGGAACGGCCGGATCACCCAGGACCACGGCATCCGCCTGTCGCGCACCCTGCGCGGGGTCGAAGAGTTGCGCACGCTGGATGGCGCTGTCCTGCGCTCGGGCGAGGCGCGCCGCCTGAGCCAGGCTGCCGGTCAGCACCGCGAGGTCTACCGCGACCCGGCCCGCCTGGCGCGCAAGGATCGCGATCAGCCGATCCACGGGCCGATCGACCTCTTGAAATCCATCCTCGCGGAAGGTGAAAAGGGCCTGACCTTGCAGCGCTACAAGGGGTTGGGCGAAATGAACCCCGGTCAGCTTTGGGAAACCACGCTGGACCCCGAGGCGCGCACGCTTCTGCAGGTCAAGGTCGACGATCTGGCCGAGGCGGATGACATCTTCTCGAAGCTGATGGGCGACGTGGTGGAACCCCGGCGCGAATTCATCCAGCAAAACGCCCTCAACGTCGAACATCTCGACTTCTGATTGGTCCGGCTGCAACGGAGCGGTCGTGCCAGGCTTCGTCCAATTGAGGACGCAGGCCTAGCTTCCGGCGGCGGTCGACAGCTTTGCCGGCCCCGAGCCCAAGACGGCCTCGGGTCAGCCGATCTAGCTCATGGTCACGTCGGTCCGGTCCGGCGGATCCATGCTCGCCAATCTGAGAAAGCACCTTGCAACCCACGGTCCAAAGACCGGGCGAAATGGCCTGGGTCGATCCGCCGACGCAGACAAGGGCGCTGAAACATTCCGGCCCGATCATGACGTCGGACTGTGCACCGACTGTCCACAGGCCGCTCCGCATCGCGATGTGGCAACCGATGGCCAGGGCGATGCGCTGGCCGAAGCCGCCACCGATCTTTTCTGCCCGCTGGATGGCAGGATCGCGTCCGATTCGGCGCTGGCCCGGATCGGCGGCACCGGTCTTGCGGCCTCACCCATGACGATCCCGACGTCGGGCAAAGCGATCCGCGCGGCCGGTGAGTTCCGGCCGTGCCAGGTAGTTCCGCAGCCGCCCGGAAGACAACCGACGGCCTGACCGCTCAGCCGCCGGCCTGGCTGGCTGGTGACCCCGGATGGATTCGAACCATCGACCTGCCGCTTAGGAGGCGGCCGCTCTATCCCCTGAGCTACGGAGCCCCGATCCTGCCGGGCCGTGTCCCGGTAATGCGGTGAAATCCGTCGCAAGGCAACTGTCTGCAAGACGGGAAAAGAAAAGGGGAGGCAAGTTTGGCCCACCGCCCCCCCTTTGGTCCGTCGCATCCGGCTTGAGAGCTTGTTCGGACACGCAGGATTTGGCCAGCCCGGGTCGAGACCGGGATTCTGTTAGCGCTATCAGTAGCAGATCACAGCACCTTGGACAAGCCCGGCCTTTGGCGCTAACAAGGGCTATCCCTGTGCCTCAGCCGGACATTTCCCTGATGAAGCCGCCCACCGACACGCGCCACACCCTTACCCTTCGCGACGTTTCGGATGCCTCTGGGGTGTCGGAAATGACGGTCAGCCGGGTGCTTCGCAACCGGGGCGACGTGTCGCCCGCGACCCGTGAAAAGGTGCTCGAAGCGGCGCGCACGCTTGGCTATGTGCCGAACAAGATCGCTGGGGCGCTGGCATCACAGCGGGTGAACCTTGTCGGCGTCGTCATCCCGTCCCTGTCCAACATGGTCTTTCCCGAGGTGATGACCGGCATCTCCGAGGTGCTGGACGGCACCGGCCTGCAGCCCGTCGTTGGCGTCACGAACTATTTGCCCGACCGCGAGGAAGCGGTGATCTACGAGATGCTGTCCTGGCGCCCCTCGGGGATGATCGTCGCTGGGCTGGAGCATACCCCCGCCGCGCGCGCGATGCTGGCCCGCGCCGGAATCCCGATTGTCGAGATCATGGACATCGACGGCGACCCCGTGGACCATGCGGTCGGGATCTCGCACCGCCGCGCGGGCCGGCAGATGGCCGAGGCGATCATCGCGGCCGGGTACCGCCGCATCGCGTTCCTTGGCACGCAGATGCCGAACGACTTCCGGGCGAAAAAGCGCCTTCAGGGCTTTGAAGAGGCCCTGGCCAAGGCCGGTCTGGCGCTGGTCGACCGTGAGTTCTACTCGGGCGGGTCGGCGCTGCTGAAGGGCCGCGAGATGACCGCTGCCGTCCTGTCGCGGGTGCCGGATGTCGATTTCCTGTACTACTCGAACGACATGATCGGGGCGGGCGGGCTTTTGTGGTGTGAAGCTCAGGGGCTGAAGGTTCCCGACCGCATCGGGCTGGCCGGGTTCAACGGGGTGGAACTGCTGGACGGCCTGCCGCGCAGGCTGGCCACAATGGACGCCTGCCGGCTGGAAATCGGCCGCAAGGCTGCCGAGATCATCGCCGGCAAGGCTGGTCCGGAAAAGACGGTCGAGCTTTTCCCGACCCTGCAACCGGGCGACACGATCCGCAGTTAGGCAGAGACTGCCCGATCGGCCAGAAGCCGGGTCAGCCAGTCGGGGTCCATTTCGGGGACCGACGACAGCAGAAGCTTGGTGTAATCCTGCTGCGGGTTGTCGAAAAGCTCGGCCTTCGGGCCGCGTTCGACGACCAGACCGCGTTGCATCACCACCACCTCGTCAGCGATGGATTTCACCGTGGCCAGGTCATGCGTGATGAACATGTAGGCCAGGTTCAACTCGCTCTGCAACCGGTCCAGAAGCTTGAGGATTCCCTCCTGCACGATCTGGTCCAGCGCCGAGGTGACCTCGTCGCAGATGATCAGAGAGGGTTCCGCCGCCAGCGCGCGGGCGATGCCGATGCGCTGCTTCTGGCCCCCCGAAAGTTCGGACGGCAGGCGGTCGATGTACGTGTCGGGCTCAAGCTCGATCAGCGCCAGAAGATCGCGCACCCGCGTTTCAAGCGCCTTGCCGCTGAGGCCCAGATACATCTGCGCCGGGCGACCGATCAGTTCGCGCAGCCGCAGCTTGGGGTTCAGCGCGGTGTCGGCCATCTGGTAGATCATCTGGCACTGGCGCAATTCGTCCCGGCTGCGCGCCTTGAACGAGGGCGGCAGCGCCTTGCCGCCCATCAGCACCTCGCCCCGACGCGGCAGCAGAAGGCCGGTGATCACCCGCGCGGCGGTCGACTTGCCCGACCCGCTTTCGCCGACCACGGCGACGGTGCGGCGGGCGTGGATGTCAAAGGAGATGTCCTTCAGGATGTCCACGGCCCCATAGCCCGCGGTCACGTTGCGCACCGAAACCACCGGGGTTCCCTTGGCCGGAGGCTGCGCCGGGCGGGCAAAGCTGCGCACCGCCCAAAGGCTTTTGGTATACTCCGCCTTCGGCGCGGCCAGCATCGAGCGGGTGTCGGATTCCTCGACCTCGTCGCCGCGCAGCAGGATCTTGATCCGGTCGGCCATCTGCGCCACGACCGCAAGGTCATGGGTGATGTAGATCGCCGCCGTGCCGAACTGTTCGACGATGTCGCGGATCGCGTGCAGGACCTCAATCTGAGTGGTCACGTCAAGGGCGGTCGTCGGCTCGTCGAAGATGATCAGATCGGGCCGGCAGGCCATCGCCATCGCCGTCATCGCCCGTTGCAACTGCCCGCCTGACACCTGATGCGGATAGCGAAAGCCGATTTCCTCGGGGTTGGGCAGGCGCATCCGGCGGTATAGCTCGATCGCGTCCGTCTGGGCCTTTTCGCGGGGCATGACGCCGTGAATGACCGGGCCTTCGCAATACTGGTCGATCAGCTTGTGCGAGGGGTTGAAGCTGGC
>JANOER010000250.1:0-6298 GCA_031441285.1 Rhodobacterales bacterium | reverse complement strand
GGATGGGTATCGCGGTCAACGAAGAAGGCGTTTGCGGTCGTCTTGACCAGGCGCTTGGCCAAGGCCCAGGCCACGGCGGCGGCGGTTGCTTCATCAAGCAGCGAGGCATTGGCAAGCACGAGGCCGGTGAGATCGACGATCACCTGCTGGAAATTGAGGAGCGCTTCAAGGCGGCCCTGGCTCACCAACGCCGCCAAGTGCCGCGTAATCGGTGGTGGCGGTGATGCGGGCCAGAACCTCTGCCTTCTTCTCGGCGGTCACCTTGCCGCGCTTCATCCCCTTGTCGAGTATGCCTTCGGAATGGGCGCGGCCGCGATCCGCCGACTCCTGGCTCGCGTCGATCAGGACGACTTCGATCCCGGCATTTGCGGCGACATAGGCGATCCCTGCCCCCATCATGCCCGCGCCGATGACACCAAGCTTCCTGACCGACTGGTCGGCCACGGCGGGGCGGTTGGCGCCCTTGTCCAGCGCCTCCTTGTTGATGAACAGGGACCGGATCATCGCCGAGGACGAGGGGTTCAGCAGAACGCCGGTGAAGTGCCGCGCCTCGATCTTGAGAGCGGTGTCGAAGGGCACCAGCGCGCCTTCGTAGACCGCGGCAAGCAGCGCCTTGGCCGCCGGGTAGACGCCCATGGTCTTGCCATGCACCATGGCAGATGCGCCGACAAAGGTCGGAAAGCCCGGCGCCGAATAGGGCGTCCCGCCCGGCATCTTGTAGCCCTTCTGGTCCCAGGGCTTTACCAGGTCGGCGTCGGTCGCTGCCAGCACCCATTCCTTCGCGCGGCTCAGCAGGTCTTCGGGAGCCACGACCTCGTCGATCAACCCGGCGGCCCTGGCGGATTTCGGATCGGACAGCTTACCCTCCAGCAGGAAGGGTGCCGCCATCATTGCGCCCAGCTTGCGCGACAGGCGCATGGTGCCGCCGGCGCCCGGGAAGATCCCGACCATGATTTCCGGCAGGCCGATCTTGGCTTTCGGATTGTCGGCGGCGATGATCCGGTGGCAGGCAAGCGGCAGTTCCAGCCCGATCCCCAGCGCGGTTCCCGGCAAGGCCGCGACAATCGGCTTGGCCCCCTTCAGCGTCTTTGGGTCCATTCCCGCGCGTTCGATCTTGCGCAGGATGCGGTGGATCGACATCACGCCGTCGAACGCCACTTGCGCGCCGCCCTCTTTCATCTGCGCGATGATGTTGAGGTCCATGCCCCCGGCAAAGTCCTTTTTGCCCGAGGTCAGGATCACCCCTTTCACGCTGGCGTCGGCCAGTGCCTGATCGACCAGATCGCTGAGCAAAAGGAAGGCCTCGGTCGACATCACGTTCATCGACTTGGACGGGACGTCCCAGGTGATCGTGGCGACGCCGTCGGCATCCCGGGTCATGATGAAATCAGCCATTCTTCGCTCCTTGCGGGTAGGGTGTTCCGTCGCGGTGCAGGTAGCGCCGAGCGGCTTGGTGTATTTCGGTGACCAGATCGTGGTCGGTGTAATGGACGGTGTCGCGGTCGGCGCGGGTGCCGATCACCAGATAGCGCACTGCCGCGTCGGACCGGTTGTCCAGCCGGTGGCCGACCGGATGGCCCGCAGGCCAGGCCGCGGCATCGCCAGCCCGCAGCGGGGTCTCGCCGTCTTCGACAAGGGTGACCTCGCCCGTCAGGACAAGGATCATCTCGTCCTCGCCGTCATGCCAGTGCCGGTGGCCCGAGGACGACCCCGGGGGCAGCTCTTCGATGAAGGCGCCGAACTGGGTCAGGCCGCCCGGATCGGACAGCAACTGATAACGGTAGGGGCCGGGGTCGGGACCGGTGATGACCGGGTGACTGTAGGCAGCACCCGACGCCCAGTCTGGAAGCGAGACTTTCGGCATCAGCGCGGGCCGTTCCACGGAGTGCCGTCCTTGTGGGTGAATTCGGCCCGGCCTTTTGCGCCGGGGCTGAGATGCACCATCATGTCGACATCCGAATAGACGGCGGTTTCCTGCGGGGCCCTGGTGCCCACGACCAGAAACTTCGCCACCCGGTCGGTCCGGTTCAGAAAGTGATGGCCGTCCGGATCGCCTGCCGGAAAGGCCGCGCAATCGCCGGGACGCAGGACCGTCTCACCCGCGTCCTGCACCAGGGTGCATTCGCCTTCGACCACCCAGACGAACTCGTCTTCGTTGTGGTGCCAGTGGCGCAGCGAGGACATCGCGCCGGGCTCGAGCATCACCAGATTGACGCCGAATTGCGTCAGCCCCCCGGCCTCGCCCAGCCTGAGCGACGAGCGGCCGCGCATCATGCTGGCATAGGGTTCGGGGTAGATCGATCCGGTCTTCACCGGGCAGGATGACGGGTTGAGTGTCGGCATGGCTCAGCTCTCCGGATCAGGGGTTGCGGTTGGCAGGCCGGCGACGCGCTGGATTGCCCGGCGCCGACCATCGATGACGTCACGGCTGACCAGCGGGTGATCCTTTTCGGAGGCGGCGGCCTCGATGCTGATCGACCGCCAGACGCCGTCGACGCCGCGCACCAGAACCATGTCGCTGACATAGGTCGGGCAAAGCGTAACGCCCTGCCGCAGGATCCGGGTCTGGTGGCGTCCGCGGATCATGCTGGTGCCGCCGGCAACAAACTCGGCCTCAACGCAGCGCCGGTCATAGCTGTCGGCCCCAAGGCCGTGCAGCTTTTCCAGAATACCGGCGATCACGCTGCCAAGTGCCTCGGGAGAGGCCATCACCAGGTCCGCTTCGGTCGACATCAGCCGGTGCGGGATGCCAATGTGGCCCAGCGCAAGGTCGAGGTCTGCCGCCCAGATCGCCCGGGTCACGGCATCAAGGTTTGCCTGGTAGATCGCTTTTGCATCGCCTGCCATTGTCACGTCATCCCGGTATTGATGGCCCGTCGTGCCGGGCAAGCGCCTGCCTGATCGCGACCGAGGCCGGTCAGGCGCAGCGGGCAAGTGTCGCCAGCCGCGGCACGAGGTCCGGCATCGACAGCCGCGGCCAGGCGACCATCTCGATGCGCGGGCTGGCCTGGCCTTGTCCGAGATAGCAGATCATCGACCCCAGTGGGGTGTCCTGCCCTTGCGGGCCGCAGGCCTGCCAGTCGACCCAGGCGCGAAATCGTCCACCGCGCGGAATATCCACCGCCCGGACCGTCGGGGTGATCCGCGCCAGCGCGCGATCCGCCAGCGAGTTGCGCAACAGGTGCAGCAGCGCACCGGCGTCCTCCTTGTGCCGGACCACGATCCTTTCGGACCGCAGGAACACCGGCAACGGGTAGCTGAACGCCCCGGCCAAGACGTCGACGTCGCCGGCCAGCAAAAGCTGGGTCCGACGGCGCATCAGCGCTGAAACCTCTGAAAATAGCACTTTCTGGTCCTTCAAAGCGATTTGAAACGTAATTTGGTCTGGGAGAATCAGGCATGGCGCGACGGTGCAAAGCGACGCCGACCTGCCCAAAAGCGACCTGCACGCGGTCTTGTGACCGGCGCAGGGCAAAGGGAAGGCCGGCGTTCGCCATCTGGATCAGACCCGTTCGATGATCGTGGCGGCACCCATGCCACTGGCGATGCAGAGCGTGGCAAGGCCCATGGCCTTATCCTGACGTTCAAGCTCGTCCAGGAGGGTGCCGATGATGATCGCGCCGGTGGCGCCAAGGGGGTGGCCCATCGCGATGGATCCGCCGTTGACGTTCACCAGTGCCGGGTCAACGTCAAAGGCCTGCTGGAAGCGCAGCACAACGGCGGCAAAGGCCTCGTTCACCTCGAACAGGTCGATATCGGCGATGGTCAGCCCGGAGTCGTGCAGGATCTTCTGGGTCGCGGGCACCGGGCCGGTCAGCATGATCGTGGGATCGGTGCCGATCTTGGCGGTGGCGCGGATGCGGGCGCGGGGTTTGAGGCCGTGGGCCTTGCCGAAGGCCGCGTCCCCGATCAGGACCGCCGCCGCCCCGTCGACGATGCCGCTGGAATTTCCGGCGTGGTGGATGTGGTGGATACGCTCCAGATGCGGATATTTCAGCATCGCCACCTTGTCGAAACCGGGCATCGCCTCGCCCATGTCCTTGAAGGCGGGCTTCAGCGCGCCCAGCGTCTGCATGTCGGTGCCGGGGCGCATGTATTCGTCGGTGGCAAGGATGGGCAGGCCGTTCTGGTCACGGATGGTCAGGACGGATTTCGCAAAGCGCCCTTCCGCCCAGGCGATGGCGGCGCGGCGCTGGGATTCCACGGCCAAGGCATCAGCCATGTCGCGGGTGAAGCCGTATTCGGTGGCGATGATGTCGGCAGAAATGCCCTGCGGGACGAAGTAGGTCTTCATCGCCAGCACCGGATCGACCGCGATCGCCGCCCCGTCCGACCCCATGGCGACGCGGCCCATCATCTCGACCCCGCCGGCAATGTAGGCGTGCCCCGCCCCGCCCCTGATCTGGTTCGCGGCGATGTTCACCGCCTCCATGCCCGACGCGCAGAAGCGGTTGATCGCAAGGCCGGGAATGCGTTCGTCAAGGTCCGAGGCAAGGACGGCCGACCGCGCAAGGCAGCCGCCCTGTTCGCCCACTTGCGTGACGTTGCCCCAGATCACGTCCTCGACGACATGGCCTTCCAGCCCGTTGCGTTCCTTGAGCGCGTTCAGCACCTTGGCCGACAGCGCGACCGAGGTCAGTTCGTGCAGGCTGCCGTCAGGCCGGCCCTTGCCACGGGGGCTGCGAACGGCGTCGTAGATGAAGGCTTCGGACATGGGTGGTCTCCTCAGGCGGTGGCGGGGACAAAGGCCCGCGTCATCAGGTCATAGGGGTGCTTCCAGCCGGGCAGCGCCGCGATGCGGTCAAGCCAGCGGTCGATATTCGGCCAGTCGGCGCGGTCAAAGCCGAAGGGTTCGGGGTAGTAGAGGTAGCCGCAGCATGACAGGTCGGCGATGGTGACCGCATCGCCGGCAACCCAGTTGCGGCTTTCCAGATGATTGTTCAGCACGGTGTAGGCGGCCTTGAGGCGGCCCTGCTGGAACAGGATCACGCCTTCGGGGCGCTTTTCGGGTGCCAGGAAGTTCATCAGGAAACGGGTGTTGCCGATCAAGCCGGACAGCTTGTGGTTGTCCCAGAACATCCAGCGCAGCACCTCGCGTCGCTCCGCTGCCGACCGTCCGCCAAGCTTGCCGGTCTTGGACGAGATATAGTCAAGGATCACGCCGGACTGGGTCAGCGTTGTGTCGCCATCGATCAGAACCGGCACCTCGCCCATCACGTTCATCTGGCGAAACTCGGGCGTGCGCGCACCGCCGTTGAAGAAGTCGACGAAGACCGGCTCCCATTCAAGGTCGGCCAGAGTAAGCGCCAGAGCGCATTTGTAGGCATTGCCGCTTTCGCCGAAGCAATGAAGCTTCATGGTCGCTTTCCTTCCTGAAAGGTCTCACTGGCGGGCGGGCCTTCCGGAGCTGCCCCGGTCGGCCCGCCGCACGGCGAAATCCTAGAACGCCTCGGCAGCAAGCGCCATGACGGTGTCGGCGCCAGTCTCGATCCGCGCGAGGTGCATGCCACACGCCGGAAGCTGGCGGGCCATGTAGAACCGCCCGGTGGCGATCTTCGCCTCGTAGAAGTCGCGGTCGCCGGTCTGCGCGTCCAGGGCAAGGTAGGCCGCCTTGGCCATCCGCGTCCACATCAGGCCCAGACAGACATGGCCCATCATGTGCATGAAGTCGTATGACCCGGCCAAAGCGGCGTTGGGGTTCTTCATGCCGGCCTGCATGAAATACATGGCCGCCTGCTGAAGCTGCTTTGACGCGGCCTTCAGCGGTTCGGCAAAGCCTGCCATCCGCGCGTCGCCGTCATGCGCCTTTACTTCGGCCTTCACCATCTCGAAGAAGGCCATCACATGCTTGCCGCCATCGGTCGCCAGTTTGCGGCCCACCAGATCCAGCGCCTGCACGCCGTTGGCGCCTTCATAGATCATCGCGATCCGGGCATCGCGCGCGAACTGCGACATGCCCCATTCCTCGATGTAGCCATGCCCGCCGTAGATCTGCTGGGCCTGCACCGCCATCTCGAAGCCCTTGTCGGTCAGGAACCCCTTCAGGACCGGGGTCAAGAGGCCGATCAGACCGTCGGCGGCGGAATCGCCAGCGTGGGCCCGGTCGATCTGGGTTGCGCCCCAGAAGGTCAGCGCGCGGGCGCCTTCGACAAAGCTTGGAACTCCGAGAGCGTGACGGGGTTCCCTATCCCGGTTAGCCTCGCCGCATGAAAAAGACTCCGCTGCTGGCCTGGATCGGCCTTGCCTATCTCTGGACCTGGGTCACGGTGCTGCCGCTCGTACTCCAGAAACGCGGCCT
>JANOER010000249.1:0-6491 GCA_031441285.1 Rhodobacterales bacterium | reverse complement strand
CGGCGTCGCCGCCATGGATGCCGTAGCGGGCCTCCTGCTGCGAATAGACGCCCTCGGGCATCCCCATACTGCCCCAGCCTGCCTTGACCGCCAGCATCCCGGCCTGCACCCGCAGCTCGCGCGACAGGATCGAGCAGAGGTCAAGATTGCCGCCATGGCTGTTCATGATCACGATCTTGCGCACCCCGGCGCGGGCGACGGACAGGCCGATCTCGGTCCAGGCGGCAAGGGCGGTGGCCGCCGTCAGCGTCAGCGTGCCGCGCGCCCAGAGGTGTTCGTTCGACTTGCCCACCGCCTGCACCGGCAGGATGCGGATATCGAGATCCCCGGGGCAGGCCGCGCGCAGGCGGGCCAGCAGGCCCTCGGCGATCAGGGTGTCGGTGCCGACGGGAAGGTGGGGCCCGTGCTGTTCGATCGCCGCCGTCGGCAGGATCGCGATGGTGCGCACCGGGTCGATGTTTGCGTATTCGGGGGCGCGGAAATCGGCCCAGTCAAGGCGGCGTCTCATGTCGTCACCCCGGCCCGTGACGCTGCGGGCGCGGCCGACGGGCTGCCGATCAGGCGGTCCAGCTTTGCCGCCACCCGGTCCAGATGCCGCGCGCGGCTGGCGGCGGTCGAGGAATCCATCAGGTAATGTGCTGCGAACACCGCCCGTTTGCGCGGCTTCAAAAGCAGCCCGATCCCGCGCATCAAGGTGCGCTTTCCCGGCGCGCCGACGAACCAGGTCAGCCAGCGGCTGGCGCCGCAGGTGGTGAAGACCCCAAGGCGTGAGATGTGGTGCAGGCCGGGACGGATGGTCCGGTTCGCGCCGTCCGGCATCAGAAACGCCACATCGGGCAAAAGCACCCGGTCAAGCCAGCCCTTCAGGATCGCCGGAAGCCCATACCACCAGGTCGGGTAGACGAAGATCAGCGTGTCGCACCAGCGCAGGTCGGCGACCTCACGCGTGACCGGCGTGCAGTTCTGACTGCAGTCGAGATAGCCCTGCCATTCGGCCGGGGTCAGGATAGGCTGGAACCCGTCGCCGTAAAGGTCGTGCAGGCGAACCTCGGCCCCGGCGGCGCGAAGTTTCGCCAGCACCAGATCGCGGACCCCGGCGTTGAAGCTGTGAGGGGTGGGGTGGCAGTAGACCACGAGGGCGCGCATCAGAACTGCTCCATCGCCTGTTCCACGCGGGCAAGATAGCCCGCGCGTCTGGCAGCGTCCGCCCGGTTCATGTCGTAAAGCGCCATGTAAAGCAGCTTATCAGGTTTCGCCGCATGACGGAACGCGCGGGTGACAAGACGCCTTGGCGGATCGCCGGCAAGTGTGGCCCGAAGCCATGAGGCACCGTAGGTGGTGACCACCCCCAGCTTGCGGATATGGGTCATCGCCGGTTTCACCTTGCCGTTCTCCAGCCGGAAGCTGACGCCGGGCACGAAGACGCGATCGTAGTAACCCTTCAGGATTGCGGGCGGCCCGAAGTTCCAGACCGGATGCACCAGCACCAGCGCGCTTGCGGCCAGCAGGCGGTCGACATGGGCCTGCACCGGCTGGGTGTTTCCGGGCACCGCATGATAGCCGCGCCGTTCCTCGGCGGTCATCACCGGATCGAAACCTTCGGCGTAAAGATCGCAGAGGTCGACCGTCCAGCCGCGCTTTTGCAAGGTGGCCACGACCACGCCCTTCAGGGCAGCGGCAAAGCTTTCCTCGCAGGGATGGGCAAAGACCACCAGCGCCTTGGTCATTCGGCGGCCTTCATCCCGGCATAGGCATACATCCGGGCATAGTCCCAGTCCGGCGCGTCCCAGGCGATCATCTTGCCGGGGTTCAGGAGGCCCTTGGGGTCGGCCTCGCGCTTGAAATCAAGTTGGCGGGCGTCCGTGGTCTGGCGGCCGCCTTCCTCAAGCGTGTAGCGGTGCGGGTTGAAGACATGGCAGCCCATCGCTTCGTGCCGGGCGATGATCTCGTCCAGCCGGGCCTCGGTGGTGAAGCGCACCAGCGTCAGGCCGGCATAGGCGGGCAGACCGCCCATCCGCATCGATTCAAGATGCTGGATCAGTTCCCCCGGGAAGGCCGCGCGGACCTGCGCGATCCGGTCGGCAGCACCGGCAGCCCCATAGCCGACTTGCAGGTAGGTGATCGCCGGATCAACCTTCAGCGCGCGCAGCGTGGTGTGGTTCCAGCCGTATTCGTAAGCCGGGCCCGGTTCACGGTCCCATTCGGTCTGGTCGCTGCGGAAAATCAGTCTGGCATCCGGGATGCGGGCAAGAACGGTCAGGAACCCGTCCATGCTGTGCGGTGCTATCATCAGGCCCAGCAGATGATCGCGGTCGTCGACATGCGGCGCGATGCGTTGGAAGTAGGCCTTTGCGGTCGGGGCCTCATAAACCGACAAGAGCTTCTTCAGCACTCCGTCCTGATGGTTCAGATCGTCGGCCAGCCGCATCATGGCGTCAAAGTCGCGGTGAGTGACGAAGATGTGGACCCAGTCATAGGCGGGCGCGAGGGGCATCTCCAGCTCGGTGATGACACCGTTGGTGCCGTAGGCGTGGCTGACGCGGTGCAATTCCTCGCCGGTGAAGTCCAGCACGCGGGGGGTGGCCTCGGCGGTGACGACGCGCAAGCGCAGGATGTTGCCGGGGTCGCGCAACACGCCCCAGGTGCAGGAGCCGACCCCGCCCGACCCGCCGCCGATGAAGCCGCCCAGCGTGGCCGTCCCGGCGGTCGAGGGGTGCATCCGCAGTTCCTGCCCCGAATGGGCGCGCGTTTCGGTATCCAGATCGCGGATCAGGATGCCGGGCTCGGCGATCACCCGGCCGGGGTGGATCGCCTTGACCCTGGTCATGTTCTTCATGTGCAGCACGATCCCGCCGCGCAAGGGCATCGCCTGACCGTAGTTGCCCGTCCCCGCGCCGCGCACCGTGACCGGCACGTCTTGGGCATGGGCGGCCGCCAGAACCTCGATCACCTCGGCCTCGGACCTTGGCGAGACGACGAAATCGGCGGTGAGGTGGTCCATCCGGGCCTTCAGGACCGGCGAATACCAGAAGAAATCCCGACTTTTCGCCCGGACCGAAACCGGGTTCTCGTCGATCTCCAGATGGCTGAGGGCGGCTTTCAGGGCATCGGTCGTCATGCGGTCCTCATCAGGTCGTCAAGTTCGGCGTAGTCGGGAAGGGTGCGGTCGATCTGGGTGCCGGCGCGCAGCACGATGCGGTCGCTTTGCGGGCGGGCGAACAGCTCACTCCATGACCGGGCGCGGAAGATCACCAGATCGGCGGGCGCGCCGGGAGCAAGGCTTGGCGCGTCAAAGCCGCAGATCGCGGCCGGGACCGTCAGCACCGACTGCACCCAATCCTCGGCAGAGTGGTCCAGATGCGCGATCCGCGTCGCCTCGCGCAGGACCTCGACCATGTCGAGATCGCCGTAGGCATAGAACGGATCGCGGGTGTTGTCCGACGCGAAGGCGACGGCGATGCCGCGCGCCCTTGCCTCATGCACCAGCGTGATGCCGCGCCGGCGGGGCGTGCGGTCGGCTTCGCGGTCCTGCAGGTAAAGGTTGCACATCGGCAGGCTGACGATGCCGATCCCGGCGCGGGCCACAAGGTCCAGCGTCCGCAGCGCCTGATCCGGGGGCATGGTGGACAGCGAACAGCAATGCCCCGCGACGATGCGGCCCTGAAAGCCCGTCGCCAACGCGGCTTCGGCAATCTGGGCCAGGGTGTTGACTGACGGGTCCATCGTCTCGTCGGCGTGGAAGTCGACATCGAGGCCACGCATCGCCGCCAGCCGGAAGAAGTGGCGCAGGCGGTCGGGCATGTCCGGCATTGGGTAGGTGAACAGGCCCAGTGTCCCGTCCTGCGCCGCCACGCGGTCGGCAAGCGTGGTGAAGCCTGGGTCCAGCACCATGTCGCAACCAGCCAGCGAGGCCGCCTGCAGCGTGATCCGTCCGGCCCACTCGGCGCGGATTTCGGCAAAAAGCGGCCAGCTGATCCCGTCCTGCGGGGGCGCGCTGTCCAGATGCGTGCGGATCGCCCGGGTGCCGTGGGCATGGGCTGAACGCAGCGCGAACCCGATCCGGCGGCGCAGGTCGTCGGCGGTCCAGTGCCTGTCGCGGTCGGCCCCGGCCGAGGCCAGCGCGCCGGGGAAGGTTCCGTCGGGGTTGGGGCTGCGGCCCCAGATCTGGCCCTTGTCCAGATGCGTGTGCATGTCGATGAAGGCGGGCAGCACCATGGCTCCGGCCATGTCGACCCCCGGCCCCGCAGCAGCGCTGATCCGGCCCGCATCAAGGGAAAGGTCGGTCCGCACCAGCCCGCCCGCGCGGCCGAGAAGACAGGCCGGAACCGTCACGTTCCGCAAGGTCACCGGTCCGGGTGGCAGGCGCATGAAGTCCGTCATGACTCGCGGCTCACAGCACTTTCGTGCCACTTCCGCAGGAAGAACCACGACAGGAACGAGGTCAGCGCGAAGATCGCCACCCCCACCACGGCGATCAGCACCAGGGCCGCGAACATCCGGGGGATGTTCAACCGGTAGGACGCCTCGAGGATGCGGAACGCAAGGCCCGATCCCGCCCCGCCGGTCCCGACCACATATTCCGCGACAATTGCCCCGATCAGCGCGAGGCCGCCGGCGATCCGCAGCCCGCCAAGGAAGTAAGGCAGCGCCGACGGGAGTTGCAGGAACACCAGCCGTTGCCAGCGGCTGGCCCCGTAGATGCCGAAAAGGTCGCGCAGGTTGTGGTCGGTGGATTTGAGGCCAAGCGTCGTTTTCGACAGTATCGGAAAGAAAGCGACGATCCAGGCGCAGATCAGCACCCGCGCGGTCGGGTCCTGCACATAGATGAAGATCAAGGGTGCGATCGACACGATCGGCGTGACCTGCAGGATCACGGCGTAAGGGTAGAACACCAGTTCGGCAAAGCGGCTTTGATTGAACAGGATCGCCAGCAGCACCCCGCCGCCCACCGCCACGGCAAGCGCCATGACAGTGATCCGCAGGGTGACCAGCAATGCCTCGCCCAGAAGCACCCGGTCGGTGACCAGTTGCTGCCACACCCGCAGGGGTGAGGGCAGGATGTAATGCGGGATCTCATTGGCCACGACCAGCCATTGCCACAGCCCCAGCGTCACGCAGACCACCGCCAGCGGCACCAGCCAGCGCGCCACCGATTCGACCCGCGTGGCACGGGCGCGGCGGGTTTCCTCGGCATCCCAAAGGGCGGCGGCGCGGTTGTCGGCAAGGGTCATGCGGCGTCTTCGATCGCTGTCAGAAGGGCGGCCGAAACCACCTGCGTATGGGCGGCATAGTCGGCCGAGGTGCGAAAGGCGGCATCGCGCGGATAGGGGGCATCAACCTGCAATTCGGCAATCACCCGGCCGGGGCGGGCGGCCATGACGATGATCCGCTCGGACAGAAAGACGCTTTCAAAGACCGAATGGGTGATGAAGATCACCGTGCAGCCGATCTTGGCCTTCAGGGCCAGAAGGTCGATGTTCAGCTTCTGGCGCGTGATCTCGTCCAGGGCGGCGAAGGGTTCGTCCATCAGGATAAGGCGCGGGTTGGTTACCATCGCCCGTGCGATCGAGACGCGCATCTTCATGCCGCCCGACAGCTCACGCGGGTAGGCGTTGTGGAACGTCTCAAGTCCGACCAGCGCCAGCGCCTCGGCGATCCGGTCCTGCACCGAGGAGAAGCTTTGCCCGCGCAGCCGGAACGGCAGATAGACATTCTGCGCCACGGTCGCCCAGGGCATCAGTGTGGGTTCCTGAAACACCACCCCAAGGTCGCCCCGGCCCTTGCCGCCTTCCCACAGGATGCGCCCCTCGGTCGGCGGCATCAGCCCGGCCACCAGCCGCAAGGCGGTGGACTTGCCGCAGCCGGACGGACCCAGAAGGCTGATGAAATCGCCTTCGTTCACCGTCAGGTTCATCCCCCTCAGCGCCGTCACCGTGCCGTTGAACACCTTGGCGATGCCCTGCATCTCCAGCACCTGCGGGCGCTGGCCAAGGGGAAGCGTGGGGCGGCGGGAAAGGTCGGTCATGGGGTGACGGTCATGGGGTGATACGGCGCGGCGGACAGTTGCCGCCGCGCCCTTGTCCCTACTGGGCCGGACGCAGGTCCAGACCCACACCCTTGTTCACGAATTGCAGGGTATAGCCCTTGCGGATGTCGACCCCTTCGGCCAGCACCCCCGCCTTGACCATCGAGGCATAGAACTCGTCCATGTGCGCGTCGGTCATCGCCCCGATCCCCAGGGTCAGCGCATCACCGGAATCGACGATCCCGTAGTCCTTCATCGACGCGATGGAGAAGGCGATCGCCTCATCCGACATTTCGGCATTGTCGGCCTTGATCAGCGCGATGGCGGCCGCGTTGTCGCCGTAAAGGAAGTTGTACCAGCCGATCGCCGACCCGTCGACGAAGCACTGAACAACCTCGGGTTTCGTGGCCACGGTATCGGCCATCGTCTCGATCACCGTCGAATAGGCGTTGTAGCCGGCGTCCGC
>JANOER010000248.1:0-13039 GCA_031441285.1 Rhodobacterales bacterium | reverse complement strand
TACTGGCGCTGCGCTTCGCTGTCGTCGGCCACGGTGACCGGCTGATAGCTGATGTTGTTCTGCTTGAAGAAGTCAGCCAGGTTCAGTTCGGTCGTGGTGCCGGTCTGGATGCAGACGGTTGCGCCGTCCAGTTCCTTGGCGGAAGACACGCCGAGATCTTTCTTCACCATGAAACCCTGACCGTCATAATAGTTGACGACTGGTGTGTCGAAGGCGAGTTCGGTATCACGCGAATAGGTCCAAGTAGAGTTGCGGACGAGCATGTCAACTTCGCCAGACTGCAGAGACGTAAAGCGGGTTTCGCTGGTTAGCGGAACGAATTTAACCTTCGAGGCGGAACGAATTTAACCTTCGAGGCGTCACCAAGGACCGCCGCCGCGACAGCGCGGCACAGATCCACGTCGAAGCCAGTCCAGGTGCCGCTGGCATCCGGAGCACCGAAACCGGTGAGGCCGGTGTTCGACCCGCAGATCAGCTCGCCCCGCGCCTTGACGTCATCAAGCGTGCCGGCCAAGCCCATGCCCGAGACGAGCGTGGTGGCAGCGAGCGCGCCGAAGAATACGGATTTTTTCATTCTTACCTCTTCCTGAGTAGGCGACCCTTCAGGGATCGCGTTTTTTTGGTGCCCCGCGACCCCTCCGCGGCGGCGCAACTGATGGAGGTGGACCTCTCCCAGTGTCGTTCAGTGTCGGCGAAAGGGGTTTCAAAGGTCAAGCATGTCCCGACGGAAACAGGAATAATGCTTGATTACGGCAGTTTGGGCAGGGCGATCGACCTTCGGTCCGGCGTTTGCACGGCGAATGGGCAAACTTGTTACCCGCACAATGCGAAGAATCGGTCCGCGGCCAGGAAGTCGGCCTGCTTCAACCGGCCGGTTTCGGCGGCGTCTTCGTCCGCGCCCCACTGTTCGGTCTGCCAGTCCTCGTCGATCCGGGAAAGGGTCCAGGCCGTCTCGGCGGTCAACCGGCCGCGGGTGACGGCAAGCGCAAGGACCAGCGAGCCCGACAGCGCGACGAGGTCATGGAAGGCCACAAGCTGAAAAGCCGTAAGCTTGCCGACGGCAGCCGACAGCGCGGCGCGGCTGGCCGCGGGCTGGGCCGCGGGCATCACCCCGACGGTGACGACGAGAGGTGCCCCAAGGGTCGCTTCGCACCAGTCAAGCAGCGGATCCCAGCCCAGGCGCTGGCGGGCGGCAAGTGCGTCCGGGCCTTCGCTGCGGTAGCACAGCAGGTCGGACCCGCCGTAATCGGCCAGCATCGCGGCGACCGCCCCGATCTGCGGCGCAACCGTGTCGATAGCCGAATTCGCCCGGCGGGTGAAGGGCATGCGCGCGGGATCGACCTTGGCCTCGACCTCCTGCCATTCGGCGGCGACCGCCTCGGCCAGACCAGTGGTCGGCAAGACCAGCGGCGCTTTCCGCGGGGTTCGCACCGGCCTGCCGTCAAGCTGGACGGCAAAGCCTGTGTCTCCCGGCACGACGCTGGCCGTGGTCCAGAACCGGCGCGCCGCCCAGACGGTCATCTCCGCGCCCTCACCGTATCGCCTCGAACGGATCGGCCGGCACGTCGGTTTCCTTCCAGTCCATAAGCTTCCAGGTCCGCGACATGTGGTCCGGCAGAGGCGCGGTGAAGGTCATCAGCTTCTTGGTGATCGGATGCTCGACGCTGATCGACCGCGCGTGCAAGTGCAGCTTCTTCGACAGATCGCCGCCGATTGCCCCCCCCCAGCCGTCGCCGGCGTTGTCCTGCGCCGACCCGCCATACTTGCCGTCGCCCAGGATCGGATGCCCGACCTCGGCCATGTGGGCGCGCAGCTGGTGCGTGCGGCCGGTCACCGGTTCCAGCGCCATCCACGACAGGCGCGCGCCAAGAAACCAGAGGGTGAAGTAGTCGGTCTGCGCCCGCTTCGCTTCGGGGTGGTCGCCCATCTTGGCGGGGTGGACGCAGATCATCTTCTCGCCCTCGCCGCCCCGACCCCGGCCCGGAGCCTTCATCAGGCCGAACTTGATCGACCCCTGGCGCGGATGCGGCACGCCCGCGACCACCGCCCAGTAGATCTTGCGCGCGGCGCGGTGGCGCAGCGCCTCGCTGAGCGCGCGGGCGATCCGGTCGGTACGCGCCAGCATCAGGATGCCGGAGGTGTCCTTGTCCAGCCGGTGCACCAGCTTGGGTTTGTCCTTGTAGCCGAACTTCAGCGCCTCGGTCAGCCCGTCCACATGCCGGTCACCTTGCCCCGATCCGCCCTGCGAGGGCAGGCCGGCGGGCTTGTTCAGGATGATCATGTGTTCGTCCTTCCACAGGACGGCGGCCTGGATCATCTTCGCATCCGCGGCCGAGACACCCTGGATGCGCGCTTCGGCAAGTGGCCCAGCCTGTGGCAGCGGCGGCACGCGCACCAATTGGCCCGGCGCCACGCGGTCAGATGCCTTGACCCGCCCGCTATCCACCCGGATCTGTCCGGTCCGGCACAGCTTTTCGACCGCCACCTGGTTCAGTTGCGGAAACCGGCGGCGCAGCCACTTGTCCAGGCGCTGTTCGCCCTCATCCTCGGTCACGGTCAGAAGCTGGACAGTCATGGGGTGCCTTTCGCGAGAGCCACGCCAAATGCAGTGGCGGCGAGGGAGAGGGCGACAGAGCCCAGCACATAGGCCGCGGCTTGCGGGGCCTGCCCGGCCTGGATCAGCTTGAGCGTATCCAGCGAGAAGGCCGAGAATGTGGTGAACCCGCCAAGAACGCCGGTCATGAGAAAAAGCTGCCAGCCCTCGCGGGGGTCGGTCAGCACGAAAACCGCGCCGATCGCCAGGCTGCCAAGGACATTGACCGCCAGCGTGCCCAACGGCGCACCGACGCCCGCGACCATCAGGTAACGCAGCACGGAACCGATGGCGCCGCCAAGGGCGACGAGGGACAAGGTCTGGAACATGCGCGTCCTTTGCGGCGGCAAGGGTCAATTGTCAATGCATTGGCGAGGCGGCCGGACCAAGGCCAAATTCCTTCGAAGGAATTTGCAAATCTTTTCGAAAAGATTTGGCCACTCAGCTGCCCTGGCGTTTCGCCCGAAGCTTCACGAAGTAGTCGATCCGCTTTTTCAGTTCGCGTTCGAACCCGCGTTCGAGGGGCAGATACCAGACTGGCCGCTTCATGCCTTCGGGGAAATAGTCCCGCCCGGAAAAGCTGTCTTCGGCCTCATGGTCGTAGGCATAGCCCGCGCCAAAGCCCATGTCCTTCATCATCCGGGTCGGGGCGTTCAGGATGTGCTTGGGAGGCGGGTGGCTGCCGGTCTCGCGCGCGGCGGCGCGGGCAGCCTTGTAGGCGGCGTAGACCGCGTTCGATTTCGGCGCAAGTGCGAGGTAAACCACTGCCTGCGCCAGCGCCAGTTCGCCCTCGGGACTGCCCAGGCGTTCATAGGTCTGCCAGCCTCGCAGGCAGACCTCCTGCGCCTGCGGATCGGCAAGGCCGATATCCTCGACCGCCATCCGGGTGATCCGGCGCGCAAGAAAGCGCGGGTCTTCACCCCCTTCCAGCATCCGGGCAAACCAGTAAAGCGCCGCGTCGGGATCAGAACCCCGCACGGATTTGTGCAGGGCTGAAATCAGGTTGTAATGCTCGTCCCCCGACTTGTCGTATTTCGCGGCGCGGCGCATCAGCCGCTGCGCAAGCTGGTCGCAGGTCAGCGGCGCGTCGAGCTTCCAGGCGGCCACCTGTTCGATCAGGTTCAAAAGCGCGCGGCCGTCGCCATCGGCCATCTCCAGCATCGCCTCGCGCGCATCGGCCTTCAGGGGCAGCGCGCGGCCCAGGTCCTGCTCGGCCCGTTGGGCAAGGCGCTCCAGATCGGCCAGGTCCAGCCGTTGCAGCACGATCACCTGGGCGCGGGACAGCAGGGCGGCGTTCAGCTCGAAGCTGGGGTTTTCGGTGGTGGCCCCGACCAGAAGGATCGTCCCGTCTTCCATATGGGGCAGGAAGCCATCCTGCTGGGCCTTGTTGAAGCGGTGGATCTCGTCGACGAAAAGCAGCGTCCCCTGCCCGTTCCGCCGCCGAAGCTTTGCGGTCTCGAAGACCTTGCGAAGCTCGGGCACACCGGTGAAGATCGCCGATACTTGGACGAAGGTCAGGTCCGTCTCGGCCGCCAGAAGCCGGGCGATGGTGGTCTTGCCCACCCCGGGCGGCCCCCAGAGGATGATCGAGGACAAGGACCGCGCCGCCAGCATCGCACCCAGCGGGCCGTCGGGCGACAGCACCTGATCCTGCCCGATCACCTGCGTCAATGCGCGCGGACGCAGGCGGTCGGCCAGCGGACGCGGGGCGTCGGGCTCCGGGGCGGCGGCGATGTCGAAGAGGTCGGCCATGCCGCGACCTTAAGCGCGGCTGGGCAAAACCGGAAGCGGCAAGCGGGGCTTGCGTGCATGGCCTCTGCCGGCCTTCATCAGACCGGGCATCGGTGGGGTCCTCCGGCATGGAAGACCCCCTGCAAACCCCACCGGAATACCCTAGTGCAGCTTCGTTGCCATGCTGATCGTCACGCAGACCGATTTCGACCCGCCGGTGTCCAACACCGGACCGGACGGCACGCAGTCCAGCCCGACCCGCCGCGCAAGACGTGGCGAGTTTTCCGGAATGATCCCCAGTAGCGTCGTCGCACCCAGGGTCCGGGCCGAGACCACCATCTCGTGGATCAACTGCATCTGCACCCGCAGCCGTTCAGAGGCCGGCACGTCGTCGGACACGAAGACCCGGCTCGATTCCCAGATGTTGGGGTCGATCGGCGCCTCGAAGTTCAGAAGATCGCGCGGGATCGTTTCCAGAAGGCCACGCTGCGCGTCGCGGATCATGTAGGTGTAGATCCCGCACCGGTGGGTCGTCGGCGTAAGCCGCACGCCGGCCATGACCTCGCCATTGCGATGCACGCAGACCCACCGGCTGGCGGGCGTGTCGTACTGGTCGAATTCCATCCCGTTCGCCTCGGGAAGGTCCCATCGGTTGTTCTGGATGAACGTCCGGTGGCGGGCCCGGAACATGTTGGCGAAAAGTTCCCCATAGTTGTGCAGGTTGTCGTAAGACAACGTCGTGGCTAGCATTTTCCCTCACTCCTCACTTCTGGTTCGTCAAACCGGTCAGAGGGGATTCACGGATCAGAGCAGCCGATACTCCCTGGCCTTGCGGATTGCTTCCGAGGTGGTCCGCGCCTCCAGCCGGACACGCGCCGACTGCAGCCGCGCCTTGAAGGCGCTTTCCGTAATGCCAAGCTTTTCCGCCGCAGCAGCGTGCCTATCCCCATTGGCAAGGCATTGCAGCGCCTCGATCTGTGCTTTCGTCAGGTCGGAGGGCGGCTTTGCCTCGATATGCAGCTGAATTGTAATTTCCTTCAATCGCGCAAGTTCGTCGTCTTCAAACTCGCGGTCAGACCGGCTGATGCCGACAATCGACCGTGAGGTGATCGGGCCATAAGAAGACACCGCGCCGAAGTTCAGCCCATACCCGGCCGCCTTCTTCATGACGCCGAACGGGTCGGGCAACGGGATCGAACTCCAGCGGGTGGTTCCTTCGACGCCGACACCCCAGAACACCAGCGGATCGCGCAGGTAATAGGAATGGCTGTTGTAGTAGTCCACCCAGGAGGCGGGGTATGAGCTTTTGTAAATGAGGGGCGTCGCAAAGCGGATGTGCAGTCCGACCGTGAACCCCATCGGGGCCAATTGATCAAGCCGTTCAAGCAACACGGAAATGGACTTCTTTTCTGTCATTGGTGACCACGTTCCCACTCGCACGATTCTACTGGCGATTGATCTTGGCCCGCATCCGCACAAGTGCAAGCTTTATCAGAAGGCCTGTGCCGAAACAGGTTTTTTTCATGGTCTTACAAAGAAAAAGCCCGCCTTTGCGGCGGGCTTTCGTTGACGATTGTGGCGAGATCAGCCTTCGGCAGCTTCGGTCCGGGCGTGGTCGGCCGCACCTTTGGCCGACGGGTCGCGGTCGACAAATTCGATGATCGCCATCGGCGCCATGTCACCATAGCGGAAGCCGGCCTTCAGCACGCGGACATAGCCGCCCTGGCGGTCCTTGTAACGCGGGCCGAGGATTTCGAACAGGCGCACGGTGTGCATGTCCTGCTTCAGTTGCGCATGGGCCTGACGGCGGGCATGCAGGTCGCCGCGCTTGGCCAGCGTGATCAGCTTCTCGATGATCGGGCGCAGTTCCTTGGCCTTGGGCAGGGTGGTCTTGATCTGCTCGTGTTCGATCAGGCTGCCGGCCATGTTCGCGAACATCGCCTTGCGGTGTTCATGGGTCCGGTTCAGCTTGCGGTAGCCGCTTGAGTGACGCATTGGAATCTCCTATCGCGTGTTTTGCTTTGTCCGGCGGGGCCTACGTGTGGCCCCGCTCACCTTGGGGTTTCTGAAACCCGTTTTTTCCCCGGCATCCCGGGCATTTCGGCGGAAGGTGCGCAATGAATGCGCACCCTACATATCAAAACTGGTCTTCGAACCGCTTGGCCAGGTCCTCGATGTTCTCTGGCGGCCAGTCTTCGACATCCATGCCAAGGTGCAGACCCATGCCCGACAGCACTTCCTTGATCTCGTTCAGGGACTTGCGGCCGAAGTTCGGGGTGCGCAGCATCTCGGCTTCGGTCTTCTGGATCAGGTCGCCGATGTAGACGATGTTGTCGTTCTTCAGGCAGTTGGCCGAACGGACCGACAGCTCCAGCTCGTCGACCTTCTTCAGCAAGAGCGGGTTGAACTCAAGCCCCGAGTCCACTTCGCCCAGCTTGGCCGATTCCGGTTCGTCGAAGTTGACGAAGGTCGACAGCTGGTCCTGCAGAATGCGTGCCGCATAGGCCACGGCGTCATCCGGCGTCAGGCTGCCGTCGGTTTCGACCTTCATCGTCAGCCTGTCGTAGTCCAGCACCTGGCCCTCGCGGGTGGGCGTGACTTCGTAGCTGACCTTCTTGACCGGCGAATAGATCGCGTCGATCGGGATCAGGCCGATCGGCGCATCTTCCGGACGGTTCTTGTCGGCCGCGACATAGCCCTTGCCGGTCGAGACCGTCAGTTCCATGAACACGTCGGCGCCGTCATCCAGATGGCAGATCACGTGGTCCTTGTTCAGAACCTCGATCCCGTTCGATTCCGAAATGTCGCCGGCGGTCACGACGCCGGGACCCTTGGCCGAGATCGACAGCCGCTTCGGCCCTTCGACTTCCATCTTCAGGCTCACGCCCTTCAGGTTCAGCACGATGTCGGTCACGTCTTCGCGCACGCCCGCCACCGACGAAAACTCGTGCAGGACGTTGTCGATCTGCACACTCGTGATGGCCGCGCCTTGCAGGCTGCTCATGAGAACCCTGCGCAGCGCGTTGCCAAGGGTAAGGCCGAAGCCGCGCTCCAAGGGTTCGGCGATGACCGTCGCTACGCGGGCGGCATCGGCCCCCGCCTTCACGACAAGCTGCGTCGGCTTGATGAGTTCCTGCCAGTTCTTGTGGATCATTCTGAAGCCCCTATTCTTGTCCGCTGCCGATGTCCGAAGCAGCTGGACGCCCGAGGATCGTAAACGACGAAAACCGGGCCGCGAGGGGACACCCCTCGCAGCCCGGCCGAAATCTTTACCTTAGACGCGGCGGCGCTTCGGCGGACGGCAACCGTTGTGCGCAAGCGGGGTCACATCACGGATCGAGGTGATGTTCAGCCCGGCCGCTGCCAGCGCGCGCAGCGCCGATTCGCGGCCCGAGCCCGGACCCTGCACTTCGACCTCGACGGTCCTCATGCCGTGCTCCTGCGCCTTCTTGGCCGCATCTTCCGCGGCCATCTGGGCGGCGTAGGGCGTGGATTTCCGGCTTCCCTTGAAGCCCATGGTCCCCGAGGAGGACCAGGAAATCGCGTTGCCCTGAACGTCCGAGATCAGGATCTTGGTGTTGTTGAACGAAGAGTTCACATGAACCACGCCAGCGGCGATGTTCTTGCGTTCTTTCTTCTTCGTGCGGGCGGCTTTGGTATCGCGTGCCATGTTCTGCGCCCCTCTTATTTCTTCTTGCCGGCAATGGCCTTTGCGGGGCCTTTGCGGGTGCGAGCGTTGGTGTGGGTGCGCTGGCCGCGGACCGGAAGGCCCTTGCGGTGACGCAGGCCGCGGTAGCAGCCAAGGTCCATCAGACGCTTGATGTTCATGGTGGTTTCGCGGCGCAGGTCGCCTTCGACGGTCAGGTGCGCGTCGATGTATTCGCGGATCGCCAGAACTTCGCTGTCATTCAGCTGGTTCACCCGGCGGGCGCGGTCGATCTTCAGTGCCTCGCAGATGTTCTCTGCGGTGTGCGGACCGATGCCGGTGATGTAGGTCAGCGCGATCGGAACCCGTTTCGCGGTCGGAATGTTGACGCCAGCAATGCGTGCCAAACGTGTCGTCCTTCTTGGTTGCGGTTCCGTAGTGCCAGAACCTTTTTTCACAACTCCACCAGGGGGCTTGCGCCCTCGGTGGTCCGAACTTCCAATACGGAAGGCCCGCAAGCCGATTCTGCCACGGGACGCCGTGCATTAAGGGCTTTTCCGAGGGGCGTCAAGGTCGCCGGAGAAGTTTCTCAGGCCGTGTCAAGAACCTTGGTGATCGCGCGCGCAACGGTCTCCATATCGGCCATGCCGTCGATCTGCACCAGGTCGCCCTTGGCCCAGTAATAGCCGATCAGCGGCGCGGTGCTTTTATAGTATTCGCGCAGCCGCACTTCGAAGACTTCAGGCGTGTCGTCCTTGCGGACCGGCTGGCCGGCGGCCTGCGCCTCTTCCGCGCGCTTGACGATCCGGCCGACCAGGGCTGCATCGTCCACCACCAGCTCGATCACCGCGTCCAGCTTCAGGCCCCGGCGCGCCAGCAATGCCCCCAGCGCATCGGCCTGCCGCAGCGTGCGCGGAAAGCCGTCGAAGATGAACCCGCCGTGGGCGCCCGCCTCAAGCCGTTCCTCGATCAGGCCGATCACGATCTCGTCGGTGACCAGTTGGCCGCGCTCCATCACCTCGGCGACGCGGCGGCCCATTTCGGTGCCAGAGGTCCGCGCTGCCCGCAGCATGTCGCCGGTCGACAGTTGCACCATGCCGCGCGCCTCTTCCAGCCGCTTGGCCTGCGTGCCCTTGCCCGCCCCCGGAGGTCCCAGAAGAATGAGGTTCGCCATCCCCCTTAACGCCGCGCAGGAGCCTTGGAGCCAGCGGGCTTCTTCTTCCCGCGCAGCTGCGATTTCTCGATCAGGGATTCATACTGATGCGCCAGAAGATGCGACTGGACCTGCTGGATCGTGTCCATGGTGACCGAGACGACGATCAGGACCGAGGTGCCGCCGAAGTAGAACGGAACCCCCAGTTCTGAGATTAGCACCTCGGGCAGCAGGCAGACCGCCGCAAGATAGGCCGACCCCAGCACCAGAACCCGGTTCACGACATATTCAAGGTACTCTTCGGTTTTCTTGCCGGGCCGGATGCCGGGGATCGACGCACTTTGGGTCTTCAGGTTCTCGGCCACGTCATCAATCTTGAAGGCCACGTTGAACGTGTAGAAGTAGGCGAAGAACACGATCATGATCGCAAGGAACAAGAGGTGCAGCGGCTGGCCGTAGCCAAGGTTTGCGGCCAGCCATGACAGGACCGGGTTGGCCCCGCCACCCGAGAAGGTGCCGATCGTCGTCGGCAACAGAAGGATCGACGAGGCGAAGATTGCCGGGATCACGCCGGCGGGGTTCACCTTGATCGGCAGGTGCGAGGCGCCGGCCTCATACACTTTCATGCCCACCTGACGCCGGGGATAAAGGATGCTGATCTTGCGCAGCGCGCGTTCCATGAACACCACGAAGGCGATCACCGCGACGACCATCACCAGGACGCCCAGAATCACCGGGGTGGACAGGGCGCCCGACCGGCCCTGCGCGAAGAACTGGGCGATCGCGGCCGGGATCTCGGCGACGATGCCGACGAAGATGATCAGGCTGATGCCGTTGCCGATGCCGCGTGCGGTGATCTGCTCACCCAGCCACATCAGGAACATCGTGCCGCCGACCAGCGTGATGACGCAGGAGGCGATGAAGAACAGACCCGGGTTGTGCGCAAGCCCGCCGCCCTGGATCGACACGGCGATGCCGTAGCCCTGCAGGACCGCCAGCGCCACGGTGCCATAGCGGGTGTACTGGTTCAGCTTCTTGCGGCCCTGCTCGCCCTCTTTGCGCAGCTGCTGCCACGGCCCGTACATCGTGCCCAGACGCTGCACGATGATCGAGGCGCTGATGTAGGGCATGATGCCCAGGGCGAAGATGCCCATCCGGCTAAGCGCGCCACCGGTGAACAGGTTCAGCATCCCGCCGACACCCTGGCTGACCTCGGCCATCACATTGCGCAGCGCCTGTCCGTCGATGCCGGGAACCGGAATGTAGGTTCCAAGCCGGTAGACGATCAGCAGGCCAATGGTGAACAGGATGCGTTGGCGCAGGTCCGTCGCCTTGCCCAGCGTGCTCCAGCTGAGGTTGGCGGCCATTTGCTCGGCGGCAGATGCCATGTGGGATCTCTTTCAAGGCAAGCGCCGCCAGACCGTTTTCCGGTAGGCGGCGCGGGAAAACTTCAGGTGATGTAAGCGAGCCGAGGTCCGCTCACAATCCCCCAATTTCGACTTTGGCCCGGATCGGACCTTTGCCCGTCACTTCGCCTTGGGCTTCGACTTTCCACGCGGCTCGGGAGTGGGTGCCACGGTCAGGGTCCCGCCCGCTGCCACAACCGCCTCGACCGCCGATGCCGAGGCACCCGTCACGACCAGCGTGATCTTCGTGGTGATGGCACCCTTGGCAAGAACCCGGATCCCGTCGCGCTTGTTAGAGGTCAGGCCAGCCGCAACCAGAACGTCTTCGGTGATCTCGGCCTTGGCGTCCAGCTTGCCGGCGGCAATGAACTTCTCGATCAGGCCAAGGTTCACGACGGCGAATTCCAGGCGGTTCGGCTTGGTGAATCCGCGCTTCGGCAGGCGACGATACAGCGGCATCTGGCCGCCCTCGTAGCCGCCGATGGCGACGCCCGAACGGGATTTCTGACCCTTGATACCACGGCCAGCGGTCTTGCCCTTGCCCGAACCGGGGCCACGGGCCACACGCTTTTGCTTCTTGGCAGCGCCGGGGTTGTCGGCGAGTTCATTCAGTTTCATGTCGCATTCTCCTTTGCCGGAACTGCCCTTGCTGCGACGGCAGGGGCAAACACGGCGTTACCGGGATGATTCCCGTGGCCACGGACAGCCACCGAGTGGCGTATAGGGGCATTGCCCACGGCTGACAAGGGTGGCGTAGGGTGGGTGAAACCCACCAACCCCACGCCAATCGCCCGTGCCGGTGGGTTACACCCACCCTACCTCATGCTTGGGCGGGCCAGGTGAAGCTGGGTTGAAGACCGGAAAAGACCGGGCGGCCGTCATGCGGCGACGGATAGCCTTTCGTCTCGTCCCAGAAGGCGTGATAGGTGGCCTTGGGAAACTTGGCGTCGTCATAGCCCATGACATTCGGCACCGCCACGCGGATGCGGTGCTGCTTGTCATCCAGCATCAGGACGGCGTTGCAGTCGGTGCAAAGGCAGATCTCCAGCGGCCCGTCCGGGTTCTGCGCGTTGAACGGCACGCGCTTGATCTTTTCCGGATGGTCGGCGTGGATGTCGCCGTGGTTGAAGAAGGCGACATGGGTGTGCTGCTGGCCGGTGACCGACTTGCAGACGTTGCAATGGCATTCGTGGTTGTCGATCGGCTCGGCCGAGGCGGTGACATGAACATGCGCGCAGCCGCCGGCGTAATGGGTGGTCATGGTTATTCCTCCCTGTGCGGGCTCTCCGGCCACTCCTCGGGCGGGATGAGTCGCTGATGGAAGGTTAGCACCGGTGAGACGGAGTCGGGAAGATTTCGGGGACGCCAACCGGGGCCAAAGCAGGTTGCGTCAGGCGCCGACCCGAAATGCAAGAACGCCCCCGCGTTTCCGCAGGGGCGTTTGATGTCGGAGAGCCGGGGTAAACCCCCGCCTGCTTAACCGCGTTCTTCGATGATCTGGACCAGGTGGCTGATCTTGTTGACCATGCCGCGGACCGAAGGAGTATCCTCCAGCTCGCGGGTGCGGTTCATCTTGTTCAGGCCAAGACCTTTCAGGGTCGCGGTCTGCTTGGCCGGGCGGCGAGCGGCTGATGCCACCTGCTTGACGACGATGGTTTTCTTGTCAGCCATGATCACGCCTCCACGGCTTCAGCGGGGGCCACTTCGGTTTCCGGCTTGCGCAGGATCTCGGCGACCTTCTTGCCACGGCGCGATGCGACCGCGCGCGGCGAGGTTTCGTGCTTCAGCCCGTCGATGGTGGCGCGGATCATGTTGTAGGGGTTAGTCGAGCCGATCGACTTTGCCACCACGTCCTGGATCCCCAGCATCTCGAACACGGCGCGCATCGGGCCGCCGGCGATGATGCCGGTACCGGCCACGGCGGTCCGCATCACGACTTTGCCGGCGCCGTGGCGGCCTTCCATGTCGTGGTGGAGCGTGCGGCTGTCCTTCAGCGGCACCCGGATCAGGCTGCGCTTGGCCTGCTCGGTGGCCTTGCGGATCGCCTCCGGCACTTCCTTGGCCTTGCCCTTGCCGAAGCCGACGCGACCGCGCTGGTCACCGACAACGACGAGTGCGGCGAAACCGAAGCGCTTGCCACCCTTGACGGTCTTCGACACGCGGTTGATCGCGACCAGACGGTCGGCGAATTCCGGGTTCTCTTCCGGGCGGTTGTCGCGACGGTCATTGCCGCCCCGGTTTCCGCCGCGATTGTCACGTTCTGCCATCAGGCATTCCTTCACTGGTGGCGCAACTCGCGCCGCTATTGGCCAATCCTGGTGGGCGCCCGGAAGGCAGCCCCCGGATCATCGGGGTGGCGCGCCCATGACTGGACGCGCCGCCCGCTGGATCAGAACTTCAAGCCGCCTTCACGGGCCGCATCGGCCAGCGCCTTGATCTTGCCGTGGAACAAGAAGCCGCCACGGTCGAAGTAGCAGACCTCGACCCCGGCCTTCTTTGCCCGCTCGGCA
>JANOER010000247.1:0-16214 GCA_031441285.1 Rhodobacterales bacterium | reverse complement strand
CCAAGAACCCCGAAGATGCGAAGAAGTTCCTGGCATTCGTCGCCAGCGCCGAAGCGCAGTCCAAGTGGAACGCCGCGGTAGGCCAGCTGCCCACCAACAAGAACTCGACCGTTGATGCGGCCGATCCGTTCCTGTCGGCTGGCTTTGCGTCCTTGTCCTCGGCAACCGGCGGTATCGCCCAGTTCTGGGACCGTGACGCCGAAGCTGAATACGCCAAGGCCGGCATGGAGGGCTTCCAGCGCTTCCTCGTGCAGCCCGAGGCCCTGGAAGAGATCCTCGCGCAGCTTGAAGCGACGCGCCTTCGCCTCTACCCGCAGTGATCTGACCGTTTCGGGCGCCCCTTCGCGATGGGGGCGCCCGTTTTCTGTTCCGGGGGGCAAGGTATGGCACTGGCATCTGACGCAACCACAGCGACGGTGGTTCTTCGGCCCAAGGGACGTCTGAATCAGCGGACCGTGGCACCCTGGCTCTTTCTCGCCCCCGGGCTTTTCATGTTCACAGTCTATGTGCTGTGGCCAATCGTTCAAAGCATCACGCTGTCGTTTTACGACTGGAACGGGCTTTACAACAAGGACGGAGCGTTCACCGGCACTTTCGTCGGCATGGCCAACTATGCCGAGCTGATGACTGACCCGGCGTTTGAAGTCTCGCTGTGGAACAACTTCTACTGGCTGGCGCTTTACCTTCTGGCCTTGCCTGCCGGCCTGTTCATCGCGATCTTCCTGAACCAGACGGTCACCGGGATCCGGCTTTACAAGTCGCTGTTCTTCTTTCCCTTCGTGATCAGCCAGGTTGTTGTCGGCCTGATGTTCGCCTGGTTTTACGCGCCGAACTTTGGCCTCTTCTATCTCTTGACCGAATGGCTCACGGGCAAGGGGACCGCCATTCTTGCCGATCCGGATCTTGTCACGTTCGGCATCATTGCCGCCGGCCTCTGGCCGCAGATCGCCTATGTGATGATCCTGTATCTGACAGGCCTGAACAACGTCGCCCCCGACCAGATCGAGGCAGCAAGACTGGACGGCGCCAAGGGCTGGAAGATGCTGTGGTATGTCGTCCTGCCGCAACTGCGCCCCGCGACGTTCATCGCGGTGATCGTCACCGTCATCGGCGCGCTGCGGAGTTTCGACCTTGTGTCGATCATGACCAGCGGCGGCCCCTTCGGCTCGTCCCGGATCCTGTCCTATTACATGTATGAAAAGGCGCTCAGCGAGTACGGCTTCCGCATGGGCTATGGCGCTGCCATCGCGGTGGTGCTGTTCCTGATCATGATGATCTTCATCTCGGGCTTCATCTGGAAGATGTGGCGCGACGAGACCCAACGGTAAAGGAAGGGGCGACCCATGTTCCCACGTCCCATCCAGCAATCCAGCACCGGCGCGCAGTGGCTATACACCATCGCCCTGCCCATCGCGCTGCTGCTTTGGCTTTTCCCGCTTCTTGGCGTGGCGCTGACCTCGCTCCGCCCGGCATCCGACCTTGCGCAGGGCAACTACTTCGGCATGCCCTCGGGCATCGCCTGGGAGAATTACGTCTATATCTTCACCGAAACGCCCATCGGTCAGTACATGATCAACTCGCTCTGGGTCACGATACCCACGGTGATCGGCGCCGTTGGGTTGTCGCTGATGACCGGCTTTGCGCTGGCGGTCTACGGGTTCCGCGCGAACATCCTGGTGTTCTTCATGTTCGTGGCGGGCAACTTCGTGCCGTTCCAGATCCTGATGGTCCCGGTCCGCGACATGACGCTGCAACTGGGCATGTATGACACCTGGTATGGCCTGGCGCTCTTCCACATCGCCTTCCAGACCGGCTTTTGCACCCTCTTCATGCGCAACTTCATCAAGGCCCTGCCGTTTGAACTGATCGAGGCCGCCCGCGTCGAAGGCGTTGCCGAATGGCGGATCTTCTGGTTCATCGTCCTGCCCCTGATGCGCCCGGCCATCGCGGCGCTGTCCGTCCTTGTCTTCACCTTCATCTGGAACGACTTCTTCTGGGCCACCGTGCTGACCCAGGGCGTCGACAGCCAGCCGATCACCGCGGGCCTGTCGTCCCTCAACGGCCAATGGATCGCGCAGTGGCACCTGGTCTCGGCAGGGTCGATCCTGGCGGCACTTCCCCCCGTCGCAATGTTCTTCCTGATGCAGAAGCACTTCATTGCGGGGCTGACCCTCGGGGCCGTGAAGTAGCATGTACTGGCGAATCGACACGGCCTGCCAGACCATTGCGCTGGCCAGCGAAGGCGGCATTCCCGAAGTCATCTGGTGGGGCCCGCGCCTGGCCGATGATGAAGACCTGGCCCAGCTTGCAGCATCACAGCGCCACGACGTGACCGGCGGGATGCTGGACGCCCTTCCGCCACTGACGCTGTCGCCCGAACCGGGCCGCGCTTTCCCGGGCCAGCCCGGACATATCCTGGCCGAAGCCGACGGAACCCCGCTGCACCCGGCATTTTCCTTCGACCGGGCCGAAATTGCGCCAGGCAGTTTGCGGCTGATCTCGCGCGCAGCGGGGATCGAGCTTTCCCATGTGCTGGCAGCGCATCCGACCGGGGTGATCACGCTGAAAACCTCGGTCAAGGCCGACCGCCCGATCCGCGTCTCATGGCTTGCGGCACCGGTCCTGCCCGCCCCGCAATCGGGCGAGATGATCGACGTTCACGGCAGGTGGATCGGCGAGTTTCACCTTCTCCGCAGCGCCTGGTGCCCCGGCATCCGCCTGCGCGAGGCGCGCACCGGCCGGTCGGGTCATGAACATCCGCCCTATCTGATCCTTGCCGAAGACGGCTGCACCAACGCCCGCGGCACGGCGCTGGCTTTGCATTATGCCTGGTCCGGCGGGCACCGGATGGTGGCCGAGGAACTGCCCGACGGTCGCCGCCAGATCCAGTTCGGCGCTTCGACCGGGGCCGAAACCGAAGCCGGAACCCGGTTTGAAACGGCCGAGCTGGTTGCCGCGGTTTCGACCGAGGGGTTGAACGGCATCGGCGCCCTCTTTCAGGCCGACCTGCGCGACCGTGTCGTGCAATGGCCCGATCCGCAGCGCCCGCGCCCGGTGCACTACAACTGCTGGGAGGCGGTCTACTTTCGCCATGACCTGCCCGAACTGGCCGAAATCGCCACCCGCGCCGCCGCCCTTGGTGCGGAACGCTTCGTTCTGGACGATGGCTGGTTCGGCAAGCGCGACGACGACCGGTCCGGTCTGGGCGACTGGACCGTGGACCGCCGGAAATGGCCGCAGGGCCTGCACCCGCTGATCGCGCATGTGCATGGGCTGGGCATGAGTTTCGGCCTGTGGTTCGAGCCGGAAATGGTGAACCCCGACAGCGATCTCTTCCGCGCCCATCCGGACTGGAGCCTTGGTCCCGCCGACCAGATCACCGGGCGGCACCAGATGGTGCTGAACCTTGCCTTGCCCGAGGTGCGCGATGCCCTGTTCCGGCAGGTATCAGCGGTGCTGGCCGAATACCCCATCGACTATGTGAAATGGGACCACAACCGCCTTCTGCCGGTGGTGGAGTCTGCGCAGACCCGTGGCATCTACGATCTTCTCGACCGGCTGCGCGCGGCGCATCCCAAGGTCGAGATCGAAAGCTGCGCCAGTGGTGGCGGCCGCATCGATGCGGGGATCCTCGCCCGCACGCACCGCGTCTGGCTGTCGGATTCCAATGACGCGCTGGAACGTCTGCGCATCCAGCACGATGCAGCCCTGTTCCTGCCCGCCGCCGTGACCGGCAGCCATGTCGGCCCGCGTCATTGCCATACCTCGGGGCGCACGCTGCCAATGGCCTTCCGCGCCTGGGTTGCAGCACAGCGCCACATGGGCTTCGAGATGGACCTGCGCGAACTGACCGAGGACGAGGCCCTGACCCTTGCCCGCGTCACCCGCTGGTGGAAGGATAACCGCGACTGGATGCTTTCGGGCACGATCCACCGGCTGGACAGCGACGACCCCGCGGTCACCGCCGAACTGCAACTGGCGGCCGATGGCGGGCGCTTCGTTGCATTCGCCGGGCAGGCGGTGACCAGCCGGCAGATCCTGCCGCGCCCGCTGCGGTTGGCCGGCCTTGATCCGGACGCCCGTTACCGGATCCGGCTTCTGAACCCCGAAGATGCCTCGCGCCAGTCGCGCGGCCCGAACGCGCTGAAATCCGCGACGCTTTGCCTGACCGGCCGGGTGCTGATGATCCGGGGCGTCCTGTTGCCAGTCGCTTGGCCCGCGACCATGTGGGTTCTGGAGGGAGAGAGACTATGACCGATCCTGTCTTTTCGGACCTGAAGGACCAGTCGGTCTTCATCACCGGAGGCGGCTCTGGCATCGGGGCTTCGCTGACCGAAGCCTTCTTGCGCCAGGGGGCCAAGGTTGCGTTCTGCCAAAGGTCGGATGCGACGCCTTTCTGCGATCAGATGGAAAAGGCCACTGGCAATCGCCCGCTGTTCTTGCCGTGCGACATCTCGGTGACCGACCAGCTGCAACTGACGCTGTCAACTGCGGCAGCGGTTCAGGGCCCGATTACGGTACTGGTCAACAACGCAGCCAATGACAAACGCCACGAAACGCTTGAGACGGACGAAGCGCTTTGGGACTGGTCGATGGCTGTGAATCTTCGTTCATATTTTTTCGCCTGCCAGGCCGTGATCCCCGGAATGCAAGCCTCGGGGGGCGGCAGCATCATCAACTTTTCGTCGATCAGCTTCATGATGGCTGATACCGGCTATGCCTCGTACATCACCGCCAACGCCGGAATTGTGGGCCTGTCACGCACGCTTGCCCGCGAATTCGGACCGGACAGGATCCGGGTGAACGCCATTGCCCCCGGCTGGGTGCTGACCGACCGGCAAAAAGAGCTTTGGGTCACGCCGGAAAGCCTTTCGCGGCATCTGGCAAAGCAATGCCTGCCGTTTCCGATTGAACCCAGCGATATCGTGGGTGCGGTCCTGTTTCTTGCATCGGGGTCATCCCGCATGATGACATCGCAGACGCTGGTTCTTGACGGAGGATATGTTTCGTCATGAATGAAGGTTCACAAATGGATCCGCGCTGGATTGCCGTGGATTGGGGCACCTCGAATCTCCGCGCATGGGCGATGGGATCGAAGGGAAAGATCCTCGCCGAGGCCGAATCTTCGGACGGGATGGGCAAGCTTTCCCGTGACGATTTCGAACCGGCCCTCCTGAGGTTGATCGGACCCTGGTTGCGGGGCGGGGCGGTTCCGGTCATCGCCTGCGGCATGGTCGGCTCGCGGCAGGGCTGGTGCGAAGCGCCCTATCGGAGCGTCCCCTGCGCGCCGCTTGACGCTAAGGCCGTCGTCTTCGTGCCAACCGTCGACCCCCGACTGCAGGTCAGGATCGCCCCCGGCCTGAAGCAGGTCACTCCGGCCGATGTCATGCGGGGCGAGGAAACGCAGATCGCGGGCGCGTTAAGCCTGCTGCCCGGATATGACGGCGTGCTTTGCCTGCCCGGAACCCACTCCAAATGGGTGCAGATTTCGGCTGGCGAGGTTGTCAGTTTCCAGACCTTCATGACCGGCGAGATGTTCGCGCTCTTGTCCGAAGCGTCGGTCCTGCGGCACGGGCTTCAGGGGGCGGGCTGGGACGACACGGCGTTTCAGGCGGCGGTTTCCGACGCCTTGGCGCGCCCTGAACGCCTTGGCGCGCGGCTGTTTTCGTTGCGGGCCGAAGGCCTGATCGAAGGTCTGGCGCCGTCAGCCGCCCGTGCCCGGTTGTCCGGTCTGCTGATCGGAACCGAACTGGCCGCCGCCCGGCCCTACTGGCTTGGCCAGCGCGTCACGCTTGTCGGGGCCGAAAAGCTCTCAGCGGCCTACACTCTTGCCCTGAAGGCGCAAGGTGTCGACCCGCAGAGCCTGGCCGCGACCGATTGCACCCTTGCGGGCCTGTCAACCCTTGCCCCCCAACCCGAGGCCGCCCGATGACCCATCGCAACCTGATCGCTATCCTGCGCGGTATCACGCCGGACGAAGCGCTGCCCGTAGCCCAGGCGCTGGTCGCAGCCGGGATCACCCGGATCGAAGTCCCGCTGAACTCGCCCGACCCGTTCCGCTCCATCGCCGCCATGGCGACCGGGCTTGGGTCGGGGGCCGAGATCGGGGCGGGCACCGTCCTGACCGAGGATGAGGTTGCCGGGGTGCAGGCCGCCGGTGGGACCCTGATCGTGTCGCCGAACTGCGATCTTGCCGTGATCCGGGCCACCCGCGCCCGTGGCATGGCCTCGTGGCCGGGTGTGATGACGCCGACGGAATGCTTTGCCGCCCTGCAAGCCGGTGCGACCGGGCTGAAGATCTTTCCCGCGTCGCTGATGGGCACCGAGGGCTTGAAAGCCATTCGCGCCGTCTTGCCAAAGTCGTTGCAGATCTATGCTGTCGGTGGCGCCGGGCCAGCGAATTTTGCTGACTGGGTGAAGGCCGGGGCCTCGGGCTTCGGTATCGGCACTGCGCTTTATACTCCCGGCACTTCGGCGGCGGATATTGCCGGTCGTGCGGCGATGATCGTCGCTGCCCATGACGCAGCTTTTGCATGATCTACGATCAGCGCCTCTGCGAGTTGGGCGAGGGGCCGCTTTGGCACCCTGTTCGTGAACAACTGTTCTGGTTTGATATCCTGAACCGGATGCTTTATTCGCAAATAGATTCCAAGCCGCAAAGCCGGGCATTCCCCGACTTGGTTTCCGCCGCAGGCTGGATCAGCCGGGACGAGCTTCTGATCGCCTCAGAGACCGGGCTTTCGCGCCTTCATCTTGATACCGGTGACCGCGTTGCGGTTGCGACTGTTGGCGCGCCGGAAACCCGGTCAAACGATGGCCGGACAGACCGGAACGGCGGCTTCTGGTTCGGGACGATGGGCAAGCGCGCTGAAAAGGGGGCCGGCGCGATCTGGCGCTGGTACCGGGGCGAAGTTCGCCAGCTGTTTGCCAGCATCACGATCCCGAACGCCATCTGCTTCACCCCGGACGGCCTTGCTGCCCATTTCTGCGATACCGTGACCGGCCAGATCATGAAAGTCGCGCTTGATGCGGATGGCTGGCCAAAATCCAGACCGGAGATCTGGCTGGATCTGACGGGTGAGGCTCTCAATCCCGATGGTGCGGTGATCGACGCGGCAGGGCGCTTGTGGAACGCGCAATGGGGCGCGGGGCGCGTGGCAGCCTATGCGCCGGACGGGAGTTTTCTGTCCGCAGTTGACGTGCCGGGAGCGTCGCAGACCTCGTGTCCGGCGTTCGGCGGGCCCGATCTGTCGACGCTTTACGTCACCTCCGCCTTTGAAGGCATGGACCCCGCCGCCCGCGCGGCCTACCCTGCGTCGGGTCAGGTCTTTGCCTTCGAAGGTATCGCACGCGGCCTTCCGGAACCACAGGTCAGAATATGAAACGCACCGGTCTGAAGCGCAGCCTTGGCGTCTGCTACTACCCCGAACACTGGCCCGAGGCCCAGTGGGTCGAAGACGCCGCCCGCATGGCGGCCCTGGGCCTGACCTGGGTCAGGATCGGCGAATTCGCCTGGAGCCGGATGGAGCCCGAACCGGGTCGCCACGATCTGGACTGGCTGGACCGCGCCATTGCCACGCTTGGCGAGGCCGGGCTGAAGGTGGTCCTGGGCACGCCGACCGCCACTCCGCCCCGCTGGATGCTGGACCGGCACCCGGACATGCTGGCGCTTGACAAGGACGGGCGGCCTCGCGGTTTCGGTTCACGCCGGCATTACTGTTTTTCGCACAAGGGCTACCGCGCCGACTGCGCGAAGATCGTCACGCTTCTGGCCGAACGCTACGGGAAGAACCCGCATGTCGCGGCCTGGCAAACTGACAACGAATATGCCTGCCATGCCACGACGCTCAGCTATTCAAAGGCCGCGACCGAAGGCTTCCGCGACTGGCTGGCGCAGAAGTACCAGTCACCGGATGCGCTGAACCGCGCCTGGGGCAATGTGTTCTGGTCGATGGAATACAGCGATTTCAACGACATCGGTCTGCCCAACCTCACCGTGACCGAGCCGAACCCGTCGCATGTCATGGACTTTCGCCGGTTCGCCTCGGACGAGGTGGTCAGCTTCAACCGCCTGCAGACCGACATCATCCGCAAGCATTCCGCTTGCCCGATCGCGCATAACTACATGGGCGCGGTCACCGAATTCGACCATTTCGGCACCGGGGCGGATCTCGATATCGCAAGCTGGGACAGCTATCCGCTTGGCTTCCTGTCGGACCGCGATCCGGCCGATCCCGACCACAAGCGCCGCTTCGTCCGCCAGGGGGATCCGGATTTCCAGGCCTTCCACCACGACCTCTACCGCTCTGTCGGCGCAAGGCGGTCTGGTGGCTCTGCCGCCGAGGGCCGCTGGTGGATCATGGAGCAGCAGCCCGGTCCGGTGAACTGGGCGCCCTACAATCCCGATCCCTTGCCGGGCATGGCCCGCCTCTGGGCCTGGGAGGCCTTTGCCCACGGGGCCGAAGCGGTCTGCTATTTCCGCTGGCGTCAGGCCCCGTTCGCGCAGGAACAGATGCATGCGGGCCTCTTGCGCCCCGACAGTGCCCCGGCCCAGGCCTTTGCCGAAGCAGGGACCGTGGCGCAGGAACTGGCCGCCATGCCCGATGTCGGCACCGCCAGGTCCGATGTGGCGCTGATCTTCGATTATGCCTCCGACTGGGCCTGGGAGATCCAGCCCCAGGGGCGCGGCTTCAGTTATCTCTGGCTGGCCTTCCATGTCTACAAGGGCCTGCGCCGGCTTGGCCTCAACGTCGACATCCTGCCCCCGGACAGCGCCGATCTGTCCGGCTACAAACTGGTTCTGGCCCCCGGGCTGTTTACCTTGTCCGATCCCTTGAAGGCGGCGCTCGCCGGCTACAAAGGCAGCGCGATCCTCGGGCCCCGGACAGGGTCCAAGACCCCGGACTTTGCCATTCCGGTGCCGCTGCCGCCAAACCTGCCGGGGCTTGATGCCCGGGTGATCCGCGTCGAAAGCCTGCCGCCGGACGTGCCGGTGCCGCTGGCCGATGGTGGCGCGCTGCTGCATTGGCGCGAAAAGCTGGAAGGCAGCGCCAGCGTGACCGAGGTCGCACAGGACGGCTGGCCGGCACTGGTCAGCGCGGGCAAGCTGCACTACCTGGCCGGCTGGCCGGACGATACGGCGCTGGCGCGCATTCTCGACCGGGCCTGCGCCGCGGAAGGGATCGAAACCGATCCCCTGCCCGAGGGCCTGCGCCGACGCGACAGCGCAACGCACCGCTATCTCTTCAACTATAACGCCATTGCCGTCGAATGGGGCGGAGTGACCATCCCCCCGGCCGGAGTGCACTGGACGGCGATCTGAACGAAGGCCCCCCAAGATTTTTCGCAGAAAAATCTTGGGGTTGCGCAATCAGATCGCAACGCTTGCCGCACCTGCCACACGCAGGAAGGCCGCTCCGTTCGGGCCAAGCCGCACATGGTCGCCAACCAGTTCCGCCTTAAGCGACGGGCCGATCGGACCGCTGGCCCGGTCTACCCGGATCGACTGCGCGACGGTTGAAAGGTTGAACAGGCACAGGATCCCCCCCGCACCCTCGCCGCGCAGGAACCCGAGGACCGGTTCTTCCAGATCCAGAAACCGGGTGCGCCCGGACCGCAGCACAGGCTCGGCGCGCCGGAAGGCCAGCATCGCCCGGTAGTGTTCCAGCACCGACCCGGCCACCCCCGCCTGGCCCGCGACATGCCGGCCGGCCTGGTCGGGCTTTACCGGCAACCAGGGCTGCGCCGTGCTGAAGCCGCCATGGTCGGTCGCGTCCCAGACCATCGGCGTCCGCGTGTTGTCGCGTCCGACCGGCTCGGGCCAGAAGGCGATGCCTTGCGGATCGGTCAGCTCGTCAAAGGAAAGCTCGGTATCGGTCTGGCCCAGTTCCTCGCCCTGCCACAGGCAGACCGACCCTTCCAGCGACAGCAAAAGCGCCCCCGCCTGCCGCGCCACAGCGTCCTGATCGACGCCATGCGGGGCCCAGCGGCTGACGTGGCGCACCACGTCATGGTTTGAAAACGCCCACATCGGCCAGCCGGTCGGCGCGCCGTTGAAGAAGCCCTCGATCCGGCTGCGAAAGAAGGCGGCATCATAGTCATAGCCCATCAGCTCGAAAGAATAGCACTGATGCAGCCGGCCCGGAGCGGTGTACTCGCCCATCATCCGGATCGCGTGGTGGCTTTCGCCCATCTCCCCCACGCTAGCCGCGCCGTAAGCGTCCAGCAGCGCCCGGATGCGTTCCATCCAGGCCAGATTCTCGGGCCGGTTCTTGTCAAAGAGGTGGTACTGCATCCCGTAGGGGCTGCCCTCGGCTTCCGTCTTGACCCGGAAATCCGCCGGGTTGTCGCGGTAGAGGGGGTCGTGGAAGAAGTAGTTCACCGTGTCGAAGCGGAACCCGTCCACGCCCCGGTCCAGCCAGAAGCGCAGGTTTCCCAGCGCCCAGTCCTGAACCTGCGGGTTGTGGTAGTTCAGGTCCGGCTGCGAGGTCAGGAAGTTGTGCAGGTAATACTGCTTGCGGCGCGCGTCCCAGGTCCAGGCGGGCCCGCCGAAGACCGACAGCCAGTTCGACGGCGGGCTGCCGTCATGGCCCGGGTCGGCCCAGACATACCAGTCGGCTTTCGGGTTCTGCCGGCTGGCGCGGCTGATCGCAAAGGCGGGGTGCTGGTCGGACGAATGGCTGAGGACCTGATCGATGATGACCTTCAGCCCCAGGTCATGCGCGCGGGCCAGAAGGGCGTCGAAGTCGGCAAGCGTGCCGAAGACCGGGTCAACGTCACAATAATCGCTGACGTCATAGCCCATGTCCTTCATCGGGCTGCGAAAGAACGGCGACAGCCAGACCGCGTCCACGCCCAGGTCGGCCAGATAGGGCAGCCGCCGGGTAATCCCCGGCAAATCGCCAACCCCGTCGCCGTTCGAATCCTGAAACGACCGGGGATAGACCTGATAGGTCACCGCACCTTTCCACCAGTCCTGCATATCCGCCTCCGCCAAGCCCTGTCGGGCAATACGGCCCACCCTGCTGCCGGTCAACCGCCCTGTCCGGGACGGCACAGCCCGGTGCCGCGAAACCGGCCGTTTGCGGCGGATCGGCCACGTCCCGGCCCGTTGGCGAGACCTGTGTAACCGGCACAATTCTCCGGTTGACCCTGCCCGGACCGGCGCGCACCGTCCCGCGGTTCACTCTGGGAGCTTGCTGCCGTGACCAAATCCCCGATCTTCACCCCGGTCCTGATTGCCGGCTGCACGATCCTGATGATCTCCTTCGCGATCCGTGCCAGCTTTGGCATTTTCCAGATCCCGATCGCGACCGAGTTCGGCTGGCCCCGGGCCGAGTTCTCGACCGCCATTGCGATCCAGAATCTGGCCTGGGGCCTCGGGCAGCCGGCGTTTTCAGCCTTTGGCGAGCGTTTCGGCGACCGCAAGACGATCATCATCGGCGCAATTCTCTTTGCGCTGGGGCTGGTCCTGTCGGCCTATGCCATCACCCCCGGCCAGCATCAGGCGCTGGCGATTCTGGTAGGCTTCGGGATTGCCGGCACCGGCTTTGGCGTGATCCTGCCGCTGATCGGGCGCGCCGCCAGCCCGGAAAAGCGCAGCCTGACGCTGGGGATCGGGTCGGCCATCGGGTCGGCCGGTCAGGTCTTCGGCCCACCCGCCGCCGAGGCGCTGTTGCAGGTCGTCCCCTGGCAGACCGTGTTCCTGATCTTCGCCGCCGTGATCCTGACGACGCTTTTCGCGCTGCCATTCCTGCGCGCGCCGCAAAAGGCCACAGCCAGGTCCGCCCCGGACGAGCCGATGCTGACCGTCGTCACCCGCGCCTTTCGCGACCCGACCTATACGCTGATCTTCCTGGGCTTCTTTTCCTGCGGCTATCAGCTTGGCTTCATCACCGCGCATTTTCCGGCCTTCATCACCGAGGTCTGCGGCCCGATCGACCCGACCGGCATGCTGGCCGGGGCCGGCATCGCCACCACCTCGGCGCTGGGGGCGCTGGCCATCGCCGTGATCGGAACCGCCAACATCGGCGGGTCGGTGCTGGCCGGATGGATGGGCGGGCATTTTCCGAAGAAATACCTGCTGGCGGCGATCTACACCGGGCGCACCATCGCTTCGGCGGTGTTCATCCTGATGCCGATGACGCCGACCTCGGTGCTGGTCTATGCCGCCGTCATGGGCGCCTTGTGGCTGGCCACGGTGCCGCTGACCAGCGGGTTGGTCGCGCATATCTACGGGGTGCGCTACATGGGCACGCTGTACGGGTTCGTGTTCCTGTTCCACCAGATCGGCAGTTTCATCGGCATCTGGCTGGGGGGAAAGCTTTACGACCTGAACGGCGACTACACGCTGGTCTGGTGGATCGGCGTTGGGATCGGGGCGTTCTCCGCGATCATCCACCTGCCGATCCGCGAACGGCCGATGGCGGCTGCGGCGGCGTAGGACCAGGATTTTTCTGCGAAAAATCCTGGTCGCCCCAACGCCTTAGCCCTTTTTCAGCGCCTTCTGGCCCAGAAGTTCGGCGATCTGCACCGCGTTCAGCGCCGCCCCCTTGCGCAGATTGTCGCTGACGCACCACAGCGAGAGGCCGTTCTCGATGGTGCTGTCCTGCCGCACGCGGCTGATATAGGTCGCATATTCGCCGACGCATTCGATCGGCGTGATGTAGCCACCGGGCTCGCGCTTGTCGATCAGCATGATCCCCGGCGCTTCGCGCAAGATGTCCTGCGCTTCTTCCCAGTCGAGGAAATCCTCGAACTCGATGTTGATCGCTTCGGAATGGCCGACGAAGACCGGCACCCGCACGCAGGTCGCGGTGACCTTGATCTTCGGGTCCAGGATCTTCTTCGTCTCGGCCACCATCTTCCATTCTTCCTTGGTCTCGCCCGAGTCCAGGAAGACGTCGATCTGCGGGATCACGTTGAAAGCGATCTGCTTTTGGAACATGCGCGGTGCCAAGTGGTCGGTCGGGTTGTAGATCGCCTTGGTCTGGTTCCAAAGCTCGTCCATGCCGTCCTTGCCGGCGCCCGAGACGGACTGGTAGGTCGCCACGACCACCCGCTTGATCCGCGCGCGGTCGTGCAGGGGCTTCAGCGCCACCACCATCTGCGCGGTGGAACAGTTGGGGTTCGCGATGATGTTCTTCTTGCTATAGCCCATGATCGCATGCGCGTTCACTTCCGGCACGATCAAGGGCACGTCGGGGTCGTAGCGGTAGAGGCTGGAGTTGTCGATCACCACGCAGCCCGCCGCTGCCGCCCTGGGGGCGTAGATTTTCGTCGCGTCCGACCCGATCGCAAACAGCGCGATATCCCAGCCGGTGAAATCGAAGGTATCAAGGTCCTTGGTCTTCAGGGTCTTCTCGCCAAAGCTGACTTCGCTGCCCAGCGACTTGCGCGAGGCAAGCGCGGTGATCGCGTCCACCGGGAACTCGCGTTCCGCCAGGATGTTCAGCATTTCGCGGCCCACGTTGCCCGTGGCACCCGCGACGACGACCTTGTAGCCCATCGGGGTTCTCCTTTGTCCGTCCCGCCAAGGGGACGGGGCCTGTTAGCGCAAGGCAGGGGTGGGGAAAAGCGGATTCGAGATCTCCGTCGTTGCCGCACGGCAGACGGGCATGCTGACGGGCCGCTGGCGTTCGGAAGGCGGCCTGCCTTTGGGACGTGACCCGCGCTGCTTGATCGCGCGCCAACAGTCCTGTTAGGGTCGCTGGCGTCAGCAGGCACAGCAAAGCCGCCCTGCTGTCCTTGCGCTCGATCTCGGTCCGCGAGGTTCGGAGTGCTGCAAAAGCGGAGGACGACGTTGGCCCGGACACTCGACGATGATGCCGAAACATTCGACACGGCGGATGTGCGCGACATGCCGGGACTGCCCGCTTGCGCCATGATGGCACGCAATCCTCGGGTCTGGAGCGCCGGCGAATGACGCAAGGAAACGAGGGCTTTCGCGCAAGCAAGATATCGATCGTCGTGGCCGTGTATCAGAATGAAGGATCATTGACCGAGACCCACGCCCAGATCAGCGCGCTGTTTGCCGGACCATTGCTGGGGCATGAAGCAGAGTTGATCTTCGTCAATGATGGTTCAATCGACGGATCACAGAATGAACTGTTGCGCATCCGGGAGTCCGACCCCTCGGTCAAGGTTGTCAGTTTCACGCGGAACTTTGGACAGATGGCAGCAATGCTGGCCGGATTTGCCGAAGCAACCGGAGAAGCGGTGATCAATATTTCGGCTGATCTTCAGGATCCCATTCCGCTTATGGTCGACATGGTGTCGCAATGGCAGTCCGGAGCGGAGATCGTGATTTGCTACCGCGCCAACCGTTCCGACCCGATGGCGGCAAAGGTCTTTTCCGGTATGGCCTACAAGATGTTGCGGATTGCGGTGCCCCAGATCCCGCCTGGCGGTTTTGACTATGTTCTCATGGACCGCGTGGCGATGGACCAATTCAATGCGATGGACACCCGCCATCGCTTCTTTCAGGGAGATCTGCTGTGGCCCGGATATCGGACAAGTTTCATACCCTATGAAAGACGCCAGCGCACGGTTGGAAAGTCGCAATACAATTTCGGCAAGAAGCTGAAGAATTTCACGGATGCAATGCTGGACTCGTCCTTTCTGCCGATACGGACGATCTCGTTTCTTGGAGTTCTTACCAGTTTCCTGGGGCTGCTTTATTCGCTTACCATTGTTGCGGCCTGGCTTTTCGGCTATACGCCGTTTGATGGCTGGGCACCGCTGATGATGGCAATCCTCATTATCGGTGGCATGATCATGGTAATGCTGGGGGTGATCGGAGAATATGTCTGGCGGATCAACGAAGAAGTGCGAAAGCGCCCGAACTATGTCATTCGAGACAAACTGCCATGAGCAGGAAGCTGACGCCAAAACTTGTCGGCGGAATTCCCTGTTACAGTCAGGACGTGGCAAATGATTATTCGGACTACCCGGATGGCGGTTTTGACCTGACTGACGAATATGCGGAAACCAGTTTTTGGGTCCGGTCCCGCAACCGGTTGTTCAAATGGCTGGTGCAGCGCGAGAAGCTCAGGCTGGGCCGGGCAAGGTTGCTGGATGTCGGCTGCGGAACGGGTGAATTCATCCAGCATCTGACGGGTCAGCCCGATCTCGACCTGACGGGTTCAGAGATATATATCAAAGGCTTGTTGTTGGCCAAGAAGCGTCAGCCCGATGTCGAGTTCATCCAGTACGATGTCACCGAAGGCGTGCTGGACCGCGAGTTCGACATCATCACTGCATTCGATGTGTTCGAGCATGTCGAGCAGGATGTGCAAGGAATGCGCAATGTCCACCACAGCCTGAGCCGGGATGGGGTATTCATCCTGTCGGTTCCGCAGCACCAGTTCCTGTGGAGCCATCTGGATGATATTGTCCACCACAAGCGGCGGTACTCGCGCGCGGAAATGGTCGAGAAGCTTGCGCAGACCGGCTTCACGCCTGTCCGCATTACGTCGCATGTATTCGTGCTGTTCCCGCTGATGTGCCTGTCGCGCATTGTCGACAAGGCCAGACCCGCGCCCGTTGCCGATCAGCCAAAGGCGCTTTCGGACCGGGTGACCTTCCCCCCTTTGCTGAATTGGGTGTTCAACAAGATGATGTATGTCGACGAGGCGATGATCAAGCTTGGAATATCCCTGCCTGTCGGTGGGACTCTATTGGTCGTCGCCCGCAAGTCAACGCCCTGAGACATGACCCGGATGGCGGAAATGGGTCGCTATCTGATCGTCGGGGGGGTGAACTTCGTGTTCACCTTCGCCGTGTTCACGGTTGCATTGGAGCTTTGGAACATCGGCTATGCCGCAGCCCTTCTCCTTGCATGGTGTGCTGGCAATATCTTGACGTATGCCCTCAATTTCAGCTGGGTGTTCCGACCCGAGGCAAAGCTGCACTTCCGGGGGAGGTTCTTCAAATATCTGACGGCGGGCGCCTTCTCACTGGGACTCAATCTTCTTGCCCTGTCCGCAATGGTCGAGCTGGGATCCCTTGATCCGTTCTGGTCGCAAGTCTTGATCATGCCGTTCATTGTTGCGCTGAATTTCGTTTCGGCGAAATTCTGGTCGCTGCGAAAGGCCAGGGGCGGGCCATGACCTCCATATCCTGGCACCGCCAGCACTTGCTGCTTGCGATCGCGGGTCTGAGTGTCACATGCCTGATTGCGGGTATCATCTGGTCAAGCGACCGGGGGCTGGAGT
>JANOER010000246.1:0-2098 GCA_031441285.1 Rhodobacterales bacterium | reverse complement strand
GGAGTGGAAGGTGCCCTGGCTGCCGGTGAAGCCCTGGCAGATGACGCGGGTGGATTTGTTGACGAGGACGGACATCGTTTTCCTATTCTCTCGGAATACCGAGTCGTTGCGCTCGAGCAGTCACTATCATCGACGTGACTTCCGAGACTGTGCGTTCTTTGAAAGCCTTAAGGCCCTCGGGGTTGTTCATGTTGTATGCATCTAGGAACGCCATCCGTTCTGCGATGCATTCTGTTTCGACAAGGACGTATGCGAGGTCACGCATGTTGTCTTGATGCGGTTCAAAGGAGTATGCGCGCTTCAAGTAGCAATCCATGACGTCCGTCCCAACGTCAGCTTTCGCCGTTGCGGAAATCACGGCGAGAAGGAGGGCAATTGGGACCACGGGCGCCCGCATGTTTACCCCCGCACAGCCTTCACGATCTTCTCGGCCCCGTCCTTCAGGTCATCAGCGGCGATGACGTTCAGGCCGGACTTGCGGATGATGTCCTTGCCAAGCTCCACGTTCGTCCCCTCCAGCCGGACGACCAGCGGCACCTGAAGGCCAACCTCCTTCACCGCCGCGACAATGCCTTCAGCGATGATGTCGCAGCGCATGATGCCGCCGAAGATGTTCACAAGGATACCCTTCACTTGGCGGTCGCTGGTGATGATCTTGAAGGCCTCGGTGACCTTCTCCTTGGTCGCCCCGCCGCCGACGTCAAGGAAGTTGGCAGGCTCGGCCCCGTAAAGCTTGATGATGTCCATCGTGGCCATCGCAAGGCCAGCGCCGTTGACCATGCAGCCGATCTCGCCATCGAGCGCGATGTAGTTCAGGTCGAACTTCGACGCGGCAAGCTCCTTCGGGTCTTCCTCGGTCTCATCCCGAAGGGCGGCGATGTCGGCGTGGCGATACATCGCGTTGCCGTCAAAGGCCATCTTGGCATCCAGAAGGCGGAGGGTCCCGTCCTTCAGCACGCAGAAGGGGTTGATTTCAAGCATATCCATGTCTTTTTCGGTGAAGAGCTTGTAAAGCGTCTTCACGATCCCGACGCAGGACTTGACCTGCGCGCCGGTCAGGCCCAGCGCAAAGGCGACGCGGCGGCCGTGGAAATCCTGCAACCCGGTGGCAGGGTCGATGGTGAAGGTGTGGATCTTTTCCGGCGTGTCGTGGGCCACGTCCTCGATCGACATGCCGCCTTCGGTGGAGGCGACGATGGAGATGCGGCTGGTTTGCCGGTCGATCAGGAAGGCCAGGTAGAACTCACGGTCAATGTCGCTGCCGTCTTCGATGTAGATGCGGTTGACCTGCTTGCCGGCCGGGCCGGTCTGGATGGTCACCAGGGTGCGGCCCAGCATCTGGCGGGCGAATTCTGCTGCCTCACCCACCGACCGGGCCAGACGGACGCCGCCCTTTTCGCCGGCTTCGGGTTCCTTGAAATGGCCCTTGCCACGGCCACCGGCGTGAATCTGTGATTTCACCACCCACAAAGGGCCGTCAAGTTCACCGGCCGCAGTCTTGGCGTCTTCGGCCTTCAGGACCACGCGGCCGTCACTGACCGGGATGCCGTAGCTGCGCAAAAGCGCCTTGGCCTGATATTCGTGGATGTTCATGCGACCCGTCCCCGTAAGCTGCCTGCGGTCGTGAAACCGTCTGCGGCGGTTCTGGCACGGTCCGGCGCGTGATCCAAACGCCAAATGGGCGGCAAGCCGGTGGAACAGCCGGAAAAGCGCAGTTGTGATCACAATTTGGAAACGTGTGATCACTAGGGCGAAACGTGTGATCACATGGGTGCCATGGTGCCAGGTCCAAAGGCGGATCATCGGCGCGCCGGCAGCCGGATTGACAAGCGGACGGGCGCTTGCAAAGCCTGTCCGATCAGGATGGAGGCCGCCATGCCGCGCCCAAGTGCCAATGACATCACGCAAACGGTGCTTCCCAAGATCAGCCACGGCCGGGGCGTCTATCTGTGGGACACGGGCGGACGGCAATACATTGACGGCTCGGGCGGGCCGGCGGTGTTCTCGGTCGGGCATGGCGACGCAAGGGTGAATGCGGCGGTGGCGGCGCAGATGGAAAAGGTCGCCTATGGCTACCGCTATCTGTTCACCTCCGACC
>JANOER010000245.1:0-9345 GCA_031441285.1 Rhodobacterales bacterium | reverse complement strand
AGCTTGCCATCGGGACGCCCGGCCAACGACTTGATGAACTCCTGACCGACCTTGGCCTTGTCATGGCCGTAAGGCAGCAGATGCTCGGACGGGATGCCCAGCTTGGCCCCGATCTCCATGATCGGCCTTTTCTTCGCTTCGCGCGCAATCTCGATGTCGGTCTTGAAGGCCATGTCCATCTCCCAAGTGGCAACTGTTCCGTTTGCGACGTGATAGCGGGCGCAACCGCAGTTCCAAGGCCGGTTTCCGACCTGAATCCCGCGAAATTCGCCAGCCCGGGTTTCCTATGGGAAACAAGCCGCCGCAAACGCGGCATGCGGACAATTCAAGTCAAACTGTGCTTCCATTCTGCAAAAATATCCCACGGGAGGGTGATGAGAGATCAGGAACCCTCCAGTGGAGGGTTTCCTCGAAGAACGCCCAGCCCGTGGCCGGGCCGGCTATGAGGGTGTGAAACCCTCCGGGGCCGGCAAAAGGCCGCTCCTCAGACCCCGAAGCGCGCGGCGTCCAGATGCGCCCAGGCCCGCTGGTCGGGGATGTGCAGCGTCAGGACATCGCCCGGCCGCAGGATGCCCTCCCGCTCTACCCAGGCCGTCACTCCGCGCTTGCCGGTTGCGGCCGCCTTGAACGTCTTGCCAAGGCCGGGGCGCGCTTTTTCCGTCGTGACGGCAGGTTCCTGACACGGGCGGTTTTCCATGTCGATCACCAGCGTCACCCCGTCCGGGCCCTGCAACCGGCTGGACGGCGGCAGGTGGCTGAAATCGGGGATGCCCTCGACCACCAGCGAGGCCCCGGCCCAGGCCCAAAGACGCTCCCGGTCCGCAGCCTCCAGCCCCATGTCCTGTGCGACCTCGGCCATCTCTTCGGCGCTGACCAGCGAAAGCTGGCGGACGTTGCGGATTTCGGTCCCGCGCGGGAACTGTTTCAGCACCCGCCCGCACGAGGGCCGGGTCAGCCCGGCGTGGCTTTCCCCGGCAAAGCCCGCAAAGCTCAGCGGCATTTCGGTCAGGGGAACCGACCGGATCACCAGCTTTTCAACCGGCTCGGGCTGGTAGCCCAGCCAGAGGACGCGGCCGGAAAGGACGGTTGGGATCAGCGCTTGCATGGGAGCCTCATGGTCAAGTCGCTACAGCCATTTCTTCCACCGGAACAGCGCATAGGGCACAAGCGCGGACACCACCATCAGCCCAAGCGCCATGGGATAGCCCCAGGTCCATTCCAGTTCGGGCATCACCTCGAAGTTCATCCCGTAAATGCTGGCGATCAGCGTCGGCGGCAGAAAGACGAAGGCCACGACCGAGAATATCTTGATCACGTCCGACTGGCGGATGTTGATCACGCCCAGGGTCGCGTCCAGCAGGAACCGCACCTTGCCGGACTGGGTTGCCGCAACTTCGTTCAGCGACCGGATGTCCTGCATCAGGGTCTGCGCGGCCGGGCGGTTGGTGTCGGACAATGTCGCGCCCTCCACGCCATCGCCGGACAGCGCCAGATGACCAACCACGCGCAGGATCGTGTTCAGGCTTTCCGCCACCTTGCCGTTCACGTCCTCGGCCCGGCCGATCCGCTGCAACACCACGCCCAGAGTGTCGGCCTTTCCTGCCGGGCGATGCGCCGCAAAGACCGCCTTCGTCAGGTGGTCCAGCTTGCGGGCCTCGGCTTCCAGGATGTCGGCCAGCCGGTCAACCGCCGAGTCGAGAAGCCCCAGCAGCGCGTCGATCCCGTTGTGCAGCGGCGTGTCGTGCCGCGCCGCCCATTCGGCGAAATGGCTCATCGAACCGGGATGGTGGTAATGCACCGTCACCAGCCGGTCCGGGCAGACCACAAAGGTCACCGGTCCGATTTCAGTGTCGCGCGCCTCAAGCGTCGCCACGATCTGCGCTGTCAGGAACAGCACGCCCCCCTCGCGGTAGATCCGGGACGAGACCTCGATCTCCTGCATGTCCTCGCGGGTCGGGATGTCGATCCCAAGCACCGCCTCGACCGCATCTTCTTCGGCGACAGTCGGGCATTCAAGGTCGATCCAAAGCGCATCGCGCAGATGTTCGTGCGAAAGGTCCATGCGGACCAGCCGTTCGCCCTTGGACCGATAGGCTGCGATCATGGTCAACCCCGTTGCTGCGCTGCGCCGGAAGCCTAGTCGCCCCACCCGAAAAGCGGAAGGCCCCGCGAGGGGGCCTTCCAGCCGTATCCGGCCTTACAGCGGTGCCGGTTCAGGGTCCGCTTTCGGTTTCGGCGCGCGCGCCTTGGTCTTCGGGATCGCCGCGACCGAAGCCCCGCCCCCGCCCGAGGCCGGCTTGTCGGCATCGTCGCCGCTGCCCAGCGCCTCGCCGGCAATCACCTTGCGGATCTCGTCGCCGGTCAGCGTCTCGTATTCCAGAAGCCCCTTGGCCAGCCGCTCGAAATCCTCGGACTTGTCCAGAAGGATCGCCCTGGCCACATCATAGCCCTCGTCAATCAGCGTCTTCACTTCGGCCTCGATCAGCGTCTTGGTCTCGGCCGAAACCGAAAAGCCCCCCGTCGCGCCGTTGTAGCCTTCATGCGCCTCGGCATAGTCGATGTTGCCGATCTTGTCGGACATGCCCCAGCGCATCACCATCGCGCGCGCCAGACCCGAGGCCTGCTGGATGTCGCCGACCGGCCCCGAGGACACGCCCTCCTCGCCATACTTGATGATCTCGGCGGCCTTGCCGGCCATGGTCATCGCGATCCGCTGCTTGGCCTCGTCCTTGTGCATCTGCAGCCGGTCCATCTCGGGCAGGCTGACCACCATGCCAAGCGCGCCGCCGCGTGGGATGATCGTGGCCTTGTAGACCGGGTCGCACTTCGGCAGATTTATCCCCACGATCGCGTGGCCCGCTTCGTGGTAGGCGGTCTTTTCCTTCTGGTCGACGGTAAGGACCATGCTGCGGCGCTCGGCGCCCATCATGACCTTGTCCTTGGCCCGCTCGAAGTCGTCCATCGTGACAAAGCGGCGGCCAACTCGGGCGGCCGTCAGTGCCGCTTCGTTAACCAGGTTCATCAGGTCAGCACCCGAGAATCCCGGCGAGCCGCGCGCAATCGTCCGCAGGTCGACATCGGGGCCAAGCGGCACCTTGCGGGCATGGACCGACAGGATCTTCTCGCGCCCCTTGATGTCGGGGTTCGGCACATGGATCGTGCGGTCAAAGCGGCCCGGACGCAGCAGGGCCGGGTCCAGCACGTCCTTGCGGTTCGTGGCCGCGACGATGATCACGCCCTCGTTCGCCTCGAACCCGTCCATTTCCACCAGCAGCTGGTTCAGCGTCTGCTCGCGCTCGTCATTGCCGCCGCCGATGCCTACGCCGCGCGCACGGCCGACGGCGTCGATCTCGTCGATGAAGACGATGCAGGGCGCGTTCTTCTTGGCCTGCTCGAACATGTCACGCACACGGGAGGCACCGACACCCACGAACATCTCCACGAAGTCCGAGCCGCTGATCGTGAAGAACGGCACGCCCGCCTCACCCGCAATCGCGCGCGCCAGCAGCGTCTTGCCGGTGCCGGGAGGACCGACCAGCAGCGCACCCTTGGGAATCTTGCCGCCCAGACGGCTGAACTTCTGCGGATTGCGCAGGAATTCGACGATCTCTTCCAGCTCTTCCTTGGCCTCGTCGATGCCCGCCACGTCGTCGAACGTGATCCGCCCCTGCTTTTCGGTCAGCAGTTTCGCGCGCGACTTGCCAAAGCCCATCGCCCCGCCACGCCCGCCGCCCTGCATCCGGTTCATGAAGAACAGCCAGATCCCGATCAGGATGATGAAGGGCAGCCACAGCGACAGAAGCGACATGAACCCCGACTGCGCCTGCGGCTCGGCCGAGACCTCGACCCCCTTGTCGATCAGCTCGCGCGTCAGGTTGCCGGTCAGCGTCTCGCCCTGAGGCTTGATCGCGACATAGGTGTTGCCATCCTTGGCGCGGATCACGATCCGCTCACCGTCCAATGTGACGCTGGTCACCTGGCCTGCATCCACCCGCTGGATGAACTCGGAATAGGTCAGCGACCGCGACGACATCGTGGTCTGGCCGCCGGAAAAGAGCTGGAACAGGGCCATGACCAGAACAAGAAGAACGACCCAGAAAGCGATATTGCGCGCATTGCCCACGAAGGCATCTCCTGAAATGTCCATCGCCCGGAACGGGCGCGGACCATGTTGTCACCTAAGATAAGCTTTTGGGGCCGGGGTTCAATCGGATAGTCCGAAAAGGTGATCGGGTGCGTCAAGCTGTGCTGACCAGCCGTTCGGCCACCCGGCAGCCGGGGCCGCCAGCAGCCTCTCTCCCTGCCAGACGCCGGGTGTCACCGCCAGCACTTCACGCGGCACCCCGGTCGCCCGCCAGTCCGGGCAGGCCCGCAGCCCGGCCTCGCCCAGCGCCCGCACCAGTGCCTTCACCGTGCCGTCCGGACCGGTCACCCGCCAGCGGCCGTCCCAAAGCGCGCCCAAAGGAACCGGCCCGCCAACCCGGCGCGCCTCGCGCAGCAGCCAGCCGTTCCGGGCGCGGCAGCCTGCCAGCGTCGCGTCCTGGCCCGCTGTCATTGCCGCAAGGACGCGGGCAAGATCGCCTGCACGGGGCTGATAGGGTGCCGGCGACAGCCAGCCGATCGCGCGCGCCAGAACCTGCCGCTGCACTTCGGCCGGCTCGGTGAAAAGTCCCGCGTTGATCCGCACAGCCCCGACCGCATGGACGACATGCCGCTCAAAGGCGGACCGCACCTGCGCTGTCAGCGCCACCTGCGCGCTGGCAAGGTGGCCCGCCACTGTCGCCAACCCCGCAGCCGTGATGCCAAGCGGAGCCAGCGCCGCCAGCACCTTGCGTGCCCTGATCCGGGTAAAGCGCGGGTTGTCGTTGGTCGGATCATCGGTCCAGCCGATGCCCCCGGCGGCAAGCCAGTCCCGCAACTCGTCCCGCCCCGCGTCCAGAAGCGGTCGGTGAAAGGTCACTCCACCTTCCGTCCAGTCCCGCCGCATCCCCGACAGACCGGCAATCCCCGCTGACCTTGCCAGCCCCATCAACAGCGTCTCGGCCTGATCGTCCCGCGTGTGGCCCAAAGCCACATGAGCGATCCCCCGCGCCCTGGCCCAGTCACCGATCAACGCCATCCGCGCGCGGCGTGCGGCGTCCATCAGGTTGCCGGCCACCGCCCCGTGGTCCCAGACCCGCAGCACATGCGGCACGGCCAGCCCGGCACAGGACTGCGCCACCGCCTCGGCCTCCGCCCCGCTTTCCGGGCGCAGCCGGTGATCCACCGTCACCGCCTCGACCGGGATGCCCGCCGCCAAGGCCAGATGCAGAAGGGCGGTGGAATCCCCACCGCCCGACAGCGCAATCCCGATGGTTTCCTTTGCCGGCAGCCGATCCCGGACAAAGCCGATCAGCCGGTCGCCGTCTACTGGCACCCCAGACCCTGCATCGCCACGGTCGACTGGGTCGCCGCCAGACTGCCGGGATAGCGCAGGCCAACCTCGCCCAGCGTCACGCAGGCTTCCTGAACCTGGCCCAGCTTGCCCAGCCCCTCGCCCAGCCGCACCAGCGCATCCGGCGCGAACGGCCCGTTCGGAGCCGCCGAGAACGCGTCCAGAAAGGCCCGCGACGCATCCGAAGTCTCGCCCAGGCTGGTCAGCGCCTCGCCGCGCAGGAAATGCGCCTCGGGGATCAGCGGTCCGCCAGGATAGGATTGGGCATAGGTCGCAAAGAGGTCTGCAGCGTTGCGAAAGTCACCTTGACCGAGCACCTCCTTGGCCCGGTCAAAGTCCGCCTGTTCGCTGACCGCAAGCTCGCCGCCGCCCGCTGGCGGATCGGTCACCACCACCGGCGCGGCCCCGGTCCCGCCGGCATCGCCGCCCAGAACCGACGTCGCGCCCAGATTGGCCGGGTCGCAGCCGTCAGTCACCTCGCACAGGCGATACTCCATGTCGCCGATCCGGTTGGTGCCGTCGGCCACCACCCGGTTCAACTGAAGTTCGACCGCCTCGGTCCGCGCCGTCAGCCGCGCCAGTTCCGCCTCGATCGTGTCCATCCGCTGCAAGGCGTCGCCGCCGGCAGCCCCGGTTGCGGCAGCACCGCTGGACACCAGTTCCGCCTTCAATGCGTTGAATTCGGCCGCAAGGCCCGCAAGTTCGGCCCGGATATCGGCCAACGTCTGCGTGCGGTCTTGCGCGGCCACCCCAAGGGGCAGCAGCGCAAGCAGGATGGCCAGGCGGACAAGACGCATGTGGTCAGACCCCCGCACCCGCCGACAGCACCGTCACGGCGCGGCGGTTCTTGGCATAGCACGCCTCTTCCGAGCACACCTCCAGCGGCCGCTCCTTGCCGTATGAGACAGTCCGCAGCCGGTTCGCCGGGACACCCTGGCTGATCAGGAAGTTCTGCACCGCCGCCGCGCGCCGCGCGCCAAGGGCAAGGTTGTATTCGCGTGTGCCCTGCTCGTCGGCATGTCCCTCGATGATCGCGGCGTAGCCCGCGTTCGTCAGCAGCCATTGCGCCTGCGCAGTCAGGATCGTACGGCCTTCGGGGGTCAGCGTGGACTGGTCCACCTGAAACAGAACCCGGTCGCCGACGGTCTGGTTGAAGTAGGCGATCGAGGTCGGGTTCGACGGATCGCCCAGACCCGTGGTGTCGATCCCGCCGCCTGCGCCACCGGCGCCACCGGCCCCGCCTGCGCCGTAGCGGTCAGGATTGTTGCAGGCAGCCAGCGCAAGCACAGCGACCATCAGAAGTGATTTCACGGCAAGGGTCATTGAGGGTTCTTCCTTCTTATTGGCTCGATTGGACCGACCTTAACAGCTTTGCGCCGCCGTGGGAATCCGGGGCTGCGTCTCATTTCACGGCAAAAGCGGCGACCAGGCCGGGTCACTGGCCGGGCCGTCGGTCGGCACCTGCTTCAGGTTGCGCCCGGTGATGTCGACCGACCACAGCGAGGTCTGCCCGCCCGCGCCGGCGGTTTCGCGGGTGAACATCAAGACGCGCCCGTTCGGCGCCCAGGTCGGCCCCTCGTCCAGGAAGCTGGCGGTCAGCAGCCGCTCTTCGCTGCCATCGGTGCGCATCACGCCGATGTGGAACCGGCCCTCGTTCTGCTTGGTGAAGGCGATATAGTCGCCGCGCGGGCTCCAGACCGGGGTGCCGTAGCGCCCCGCCCCGCCCGAGATGCGCGTACCTTCGCCGCCGCTGGCCGGCATTACATAGATCTGCGGCGTCCCGCTGCGGTCGGACTCGAAGACGATCTGGCCGCCGTCCGGGCTGAAGCTGGGCGCGGTCTCGATCGAGGGCGCATTCGTAAGCTGCGTCAACCCGCCTGACCCAAGGTTCAGCGTGTAGATGTCGGTGTTGCCGCCGCGTTCCAGACTGAACACCACCGTTCCGCCATCCGGGCTGAACCGGGGCGCGAAGGTCATGGTGCCTTCCTGTTCGTCCAGGCTGCGCCGCTCCAGACTTGCGACATCCATCAGCGTGATCCGGGGGAAGCCGCTCTCGTAGCTGGTGTAAAGGATCCGGTCTCCGGTCGGCGAAAAGCGTGGCGCCAGCACGATCGTGGCGCTGTCGGTCAGGTAGGCCACGTTCGCCCCGTCGTAATCCATCACCGCCAGCCGCTTCAGCCGCGCGTTCTTCGGCCCGCTTTCGCTGACGAACACCACCCGGCTGTCGAAATAGCCGCCCTCGCCGGTGATGGTGGAATAGACCACGTCCGACACCTTGTGCGCCATCCGCCGCCAGCCGTCGGTCGTGCCGGCGAACTGCAGGGCTGCCCCTTCCAGCGTGGTCCCGTTGAACACGTCATAGGCGCGGAACTTCACCGTGATCCGGTCGCCCGCAACCGACACCGCCCCGGTGACCAGCACTTGCGCGTTGATCGCCTTCCAGTCCTCGAACGCCACCCCACCGTCGAAACTGGTGATCCGGCTGATATGGGCTTCCTCGCCGATGTTGCGAAAGAACCCGGTGCCTTCCAGGTTCGCGGTCACCACCCGGCTGATCTCGCGCGCATATTCCCCGGCGCCGCCCTCGTCGATGAAGGTCGTCACCGCAATGGGCATCGGCTCGATCACGCCGGGGCCGATGACGATCCGCGGCGGCTCTTGCGCCAGGGCCGGAGCATGTCCGGTCAGCGCAAGGCCAAAGGCGAATGCCATAATAGGGGCCAGAATCGGTGCAAGCAGGGTTCGGAAGGCTGATCTCATCGGGTTCAAGCTCCGTTTGGTGTTTTCTTGCCCGGTGGCGGGCCGGGTGAATAGCAAAATCTCGGGGGCCGGGCCGCCTTGGGCGAAACCTTGCACAGGATGGGTCCAGCTCATCGCAGCGTCATCCCGTTGGCGTCAAATACAAGGTCAAGCACCCGCCATGTATCATACTTCTCGGGCGGCAGCGGCAGGCCGCCATCTTCCGACCAGACCCGGTTCACTGCCCGCTTGGCCGTGGCATAGAGATTGTCGATCGCCGTCTGGGTCGGCCCGTCGGACTCCAGAAGCTCGAACCCGCTGGGCTTGCCGTCGGCGGAAAAACTGACCCGGATCACCACCATCGTCCGCAGCGTATCGGTCGAGGACGCCCCAAGGTTCCACTTCCGCGCCACGGCAGACGAGATGTTGCTCATCTCGCTTCCAGTCAGCGGCGGCCCCTGCGGCAGATCCTGCCCGCCGGTTTCCACCGGATCAGTGACCGGCTCGTCCGAGGCCTCGGCCAGCAAGGCCGCAATGGCATCTTCGGTCGTGGCATCATCAACCACCTGCTCCTCGGCGGGTTCGGCCGGCGTCTCCGCCTCGGCCACCTGCGCGTCCGGCACCGGGTCCGCCTCGGGAACCGGCTTTTCCGGCCGCGATTTCGGCCGGATCGAGGTGGTCATTCCGGTCGCCTCGGTCTGATCCTGGTTTTCCTCGGTCAACGACACGTCGCCGGTATCCTCGGGCACCGTCGCTTCCGCCGGCTGGTCCTCGATCACCTCCTCGGCCACCGGATCCTCGCTGACCGCAGGCTCGGGCGTGTCCGAAGTTTCAGCCTCGGTTTCCACCTCGACCGGGCTTGGCGCCACGATCTCGGCTGCTTCCGGGACCGGGTTCTCCTCGACGGAAGGCGAGGGCAAGGCCTGCTCCTCCTCGGCTGGAGGTGCAACCGGTTCCGGTTCAGGCACCGGTTCCGGTTCAGGCACCGGTTCAGGCTCTGGCACGGGTTCAGGCTCTGGCACGGGTTCGGGCTCTGGCACGGGCTCCGGTTCAGGCTCTGGCACTGGCTCAACCACCTCCTCAGGCCGCGCCTGCGGCCGCACCGGGGCCGCTTCCTCGGCGGGGGTGGGCGTCGCGGCCGCCTGCAATTCGGCGAATTCGGCATTGGTCAT
>JANOER010000244.1:0-24920 GCA_031441285.1 Rhodobacterales bacterium | reverse complement strand
CTTCCGCCCCCCTCTGACCTGCGGCCATTCACCCCCCGAGGATATTTGTGCAGAAAGGAATACGCCAATGTTTCAGAGCTTTGCCAGCCATGCCTCCCCGGACCAGGGGCCTCCAAGACTGGCGGCGCTGCGGGCGCGGCTGCAGGACCTGGGGCTGGGAGGTTTCCTTGTGCCGCGCGCCGACGCGCATCAGGGCGAATATGTCGCGGCCCGGGATGATCGGTTGCAATGGTTGACCGGCTTCACCGGATCGGCCGGATTCTGCATCGTGCTGCCGGAGGCGGCGGGTGTGTTCATCGACGGGCGCTACCGGACACAAGTGAAGGCTCAGGTGGATCTTGGGGTCTTCACGCCGGTCGCCTGGCCAGAGGTGAAGCCTGGGGACTGGATCCGCGAAAACCTGGCCTCGGGACGGGTGGGCTTCGATCCCTGGCTGCACGCGGCCGACGAGATCGAAAGGCTTAAGACTTCACTTGAAGGATCCGGCATAAGCCTTTCATCCATTGATGATAATCCCGTTGACCATATCTGGGCTGACCAGCCGGATGCATCGGAGGGCAAGGCCTTTGTGCATCCCGATGCTCTGGCTGGGGCGACCTCGGCCGCCAAGCGGGCGGCGTTGGCCGAGACGCTGCGGGCGGCAGGGCAGCGCGCGGCGGTTCTGACGCTGCCGGATTCGATCTGCTGGTTGTTGAACATCCGAGGGGCAGACGTGCCGAAGAACCCGGTGTTGCACGGCTTTGCGGTGCTGCACGACGATGGCCGCGTAACGCTTTTTGCCGATCCCGCAAAGTTTGACGCTGCGGTGCTGGCGCATCTGGGGCCCGAGGTTGCGTTGCGGGAGCCTGGGTCATTCCTCGACGGGCTGCGCGGTCTGACCGGGCCGGTGCGGGTGGACCGGGGGTCAGCCCCGCTGGCCGTGTCCGAGATTCTGAAGACCGCAGGTGTCGAGGTCGTCTGGGGCGAGGATCCCTGCCGGATGCCGAAGGCGCGCAAGACCCCGGCCGAAATCGAAGCCGCGCGCGAGGCCCATCTGCGCGACGGGGCCGCCATGGCCGAATTCCTGCGCTGGCTTGACGAGCAGGCACCGAAGGGCGGGCTGACCGAGATCGAGGTCGTCGAGGCGCTGGAAGGCTTCCGGCGGGCGACGAACCTGCTGCACGACATCAGTTTCGACACGATCTGCGGGGCCGGGGCGAACGGAGCGATCATGCACTACCGCGTGACCGAAGACACCAGCCGCCCGATCCGCCAGGACGAGCTTCTTCTGGTCGATTCAGGCGGGCAATATCCCGACGGCACCACCGACATCACCCGCACCATCGCCATCGGCGATCCCGGCGCCGAAGCGCGAGCCTGTTACACACGGGTTCTGCAAGGGCTGATCGCGATCAGCCGGGTGCGGTTCCCGAAGGGTATTTCCGGTCGCGACATCGACGCGCTGGCGCGCTTTCCGCTGTGGCTTGCCGGGCAGGACTATGACCATGGCACCGGACACGGGGTGGGCTCGTTTCTGTCCGTCCATGAAGGGCCGCAGCGAATCAGCCGGCTTTCAGAGGTGCCGCTTGAAGCCGGAATGATCCTGTCGAACGAACCCGGATACTACCGCGAAGGCGCGTTCGGCATCCGGCTGGAGAACCTGATCGTCGTCGAACCGGCCTCGGCTTTGGGGGACAACCGGGCTCAGCTGGCGTTCGAGACGCTGACCTGGGCGCCCTTCGACCGGAGACTGATCCTGACCGGCCAGCTTTCCCCGGGCGAAAGGGAGTGGCTGGACGCCTATCATGCCACGGTGCGGAAAAATCTTGCGCCCCGCGTGACCGGAGCTACGCTTGACTGGCTGGGCGCGGTCTGCGCGCCACTTTGAGGGAGGCGCCGATGGCAAACCATATCACCGTGGCCCCCCTGCCCGGTCCGGTCACCATCCTGGCCGGGGGGGTGGCACTTGGCAAAAGCGACCGGGCGCTGGAAATGCGCGAGGGCAGCTATCCGCCGGTGATCTACGTTCCACGCCAGGACATCGACATGACCCGGCTGACCAAGAGCGCGCGGTCGTCAAGCTGCCCCTGGAAGGGTGCGGCAAGCTACTATTCGGTCCAGATCCCCGGCGGCCTTCTGGACAACGCGGTCTGGTCCTACGAGGCGCCCCTTCCCGACATGCAGGCGATCGCCGGGCATATGGCCTTCTACACCGACCGGGTGACGGTCACGCGCGGCTAGCGACCTCGCGGATCCGTTCGACCATGGCCCGCAGGCCGTTCGATCGCTGGGCGCTGAGGTGGTCGTTCAGCCCCAGACGGGACAGCTCCGCTGCCGCATCAACCTGTCCGACCTCGGCCACGGTCAGACCGGCATAAAGCGCGTGCAGAATTGCAATCAGGCCGCGCACGATCATTGCGTCGCTGTCTCCCTGAAAGTCGAAGCGCCCGGTCCCGACCATCGGGCGCAGCCAGACCTGGCTGGCACAGCCCTGAACCTTCAGTGCCGGCACCCGAAAGCTGTCATCAAGCGGCGGCATGACCTTGCCAAGCTCGATGACATGGCGATACCGGTCCTCCCAATCGTCGAGGAATTCAAAGGTTTCTGCGATGTCTTCAAAGGCTGCGCTGGCCATGGCCTTCCCCTGCTTTGCCGGTGAGGTAAGCCTCTGCGCAGCAAAGGTCCAGTCCAGAGAAGCGCTTTCCAAACGCCGCACCATCGGCTACCCAAGGGGCGAACGTTCAGGAACGCAGCCATGCCCGTCGCCCGCCCCGTGCTTGCTCTTTGCCTTTCGGCCCTTATCGCGGGATGCGGCGGCTTTCGGGACAGCCGGCTGAACCCGGCCAACTGGTTCGGCCGGTCCGAGCCTCGCGAAACCATCGTGCTGCCTGATGAACGGTCGGACCTGCGCCCCTTGGTCGAGTCCGTCCTGTCAATGACTGTCGAACCGATGCCCGGAGGCGCCATCATCCGGGCGCGGGGCCAGACCCCGACGCAAGGCTGGTGGCAGGCCGAACTGGTGCCGCTGGACATCGATGACTCCGGATCGCTGGTTTACGAATTCCGGCTTCTGCCACCGCTTGAAGCGACGGCAGTCAGCACGGCGCAGTCGCGCCAGGTGGACGTTGCGATCTTCGTGTCCGACATCCGCCTTGACGGGGTGCGCGAGATCGTCGTGCAGGGCGCGTCCAACGCCAGGTCGGCACGCCGCTAGGGCCGGGGTCCAAAATCCTTCGAAGGATTTTGCAATTTTCTTCGAAGAAAATTGGCGCGATGCCCTACAGGCGGACCACGCGCACCTCGTTGCCCTTGGCGGACAACGCGATTTCGCCTTTGCACAGCCGGACGGCATCTTCTCCGAATGCCTCGTGCCGCCAGCCCGCAAGGGCCGGAAGGCCGCGTTCGCCGGCGGCGATCAGGTCGAGGTCGGCCGAAGATGCGATCAGTCGCGGTGCGACGCCAAGGCTTTCGGCCTTGGCCTTCAAAAGCACACGCAAAAGGTCCGCCAGCGCCGGGTTCACCTGCAACTGGTCGCGCGGCTGGTCAATCTTCGGCATGTCCTCGGGCCGCATCTCCAGCCCGGCTTTCACCGCGGCAAGAATGCCTTCCGCGATTTCGGGCTTGCGACCCTCACGCAGCAGCAGGCGCGAGCGGCCAAGTTCCTCGACGCTGGCGGGCCGGGTCGAAGCCAGTTCCAGCAGCGCGTCATCCTTCATCACCCGGCTGCGCGGCACGTTCTGGGCCTGGCAGTAGGTTTCCCGAAACGCGGCCAGCGACTTGACCACGGCAAGGAACCGCCCGGATGTGGTGCGGGTCTTGATCCGCAGCCAGGCCTCGTCCGGGTGGACGGTATAGGTGGCCGGATCGGTCAGGACCGCCAGCTCTTCGGCGACCCAGGCGGCGCGGCCGTTTTTCGCCAGTTGGCCGGACAGCCATTCATAGATCACCCGCAGATGGGTCACATCGGCCAGCGCATAGTCCTTCTGTGCGTCGGAAAGCGGTCGGCGCGACCAGTCCGTGAAGCGCGAGGTCTTGTCCAGATCGGCGCGGGCGATCTTCTTGACCAAGGTTTCATAGCCCACCTGTTCGCCAAAGCCGCAGACCATGGCGGCGATCTGGGTGTCGAACAGCGGCTTGGGAAAGACCTTGCCTTCAACGAAGAAGATCTCAAGGTCCTGGCGGGCGGCGTGAAAGACCTTGACGATGCTTTCGTCGCGGAAAAGTTCGTAAAGCGGCTCCATCGACATGTCCGCACCCGCGATCGGGTCGATCAGGACCGCCTCGCCCGCACCGGGCAGCGCCATCTGGATCAGGCAAAGCCTGGACCAGTAGGTCCGTTCGCGCAGGAATTCGGTGTCGAGGGTGACGTAGGGCTGGCCCTTGGCCAAGGCGCAGATCGCGGCGAGGTCTTCGGTCGTGGTGATCGTGCGCATCGCAGCCCTTTCGTCGCGGGGTCATCCCGCAGTGTCGCGCTGCTATAGGGCGCTTGGCGCCAAAAGGAAAGGGGCCGGGGTCAAATCCGCAGCGGGGTCCGGTCTCCGGCGGCAAAGCGGCGCAGGACGGCGGGGTAAAGCCGGTGCTCCTGCGTCAGCACGCGCGCGGCAAGGGATGCGGCGTCATCGCCCGGAAGAACCGGCAGGCGGGACTGGCCCAGGATCGGGCCGGCGTCTAGCTCGGCGGTGACTTCGTGGACGGTGCAGCCTGCTTCGCGGTCCCCGGCGGCAAGGGCGCGGGCATGGGTGTGAAGGCCCGGATACTTCGGCAAAAGCGAGGGGTGGATGTTCAGCATCCGCCCTTCATACCGCCGGATGAAGCCGGGTGTCAGGATGCGCATGAAACCGGCAAGGCACAGGATGTCGGGCCGGGCCGCGTCGATCTGGCGGGCAAGCCCGGCCTCGAACGCCTCGCGGTCGCGGCCAAAGGGGCGGTGGTCGACGGCGGCGGTGGCGACTCCCAGGGCTGCGGCCTTGGCAAGCCCCCCGGCGCTGGGGTCGTTCGTGGCCACCAGCACCGGGCGCGCCGGATGGTCGCCGGTCATGTCGCGCACAAGCGCCAGCATGTTCGAGCCACCCCCGGAAATCAGGATGGCGACGCGCTTCACAACAGGTGGCCCTTGTAGATGACCCCCTGCCCCTCGACGATGCGGCCAAGGCGGGTGACGGTTTCACCTTCCGCCGCCAGCAGGGCCGATACGGCCTCGGCCCGGTCTTCGGCGACGACAAGGATCATGCCGATGCCGCAGTTGAAGGTCTTCAGCAGCTCTGCCTCGGACATGTTGGCGGTCTTGGCCAGCCAGCGGAAAACCGGCGGCAGGTGCCACGCACCAAGGTCGATCTCGCAGGCCAGCCCGCCGCCTGCAGAATTGGCGGGCAGGATGCGCGGCGGGTTTTCGGTCAACCCGCCGCCGGTGATATGGGCAAGGCCGTGGACGCCGCCCGCGCGGATCGCCGCCAGGACCTGCTTTACATAAAGCCGGGTCGGGGTCAGCAGCGCCGCACCCAGCGTGCCGTCCGCGAAGGGGCACGCCGAATCCCAGACCAGACCAGACAACTCGACCACCTTGCGCACGAAGCTGTAGCCGTTGGAATGGACCCCGCTTGAGGCAAGGCCAAGCAGGACATCCCCGGCGCCGACCCCGGCGGGAAGTTCGGTGCCGCGCTCCATCGCGCCGACGGCGAAACCGGCCAGATCGAAGTCGCCATGTGTGTACATGCCCGGCATTTCGGCCGTCTCACCGCCGATCAACGCGCAGCCGCTGTCCGCGCAGCCCTTGGCGATGCCGGTGATGATGCGGGTGGCCTGATCGAGCTCAAGCTTGCCGGTGGCGAAATAGTCCAGGAAGAACAAGGGCTCGGCGCCCTGGCACACCAGATCGTTGACGCACATTGCCACAAGGTCCACGCCGATCGTGTCGACATGACCGGTGTCGATGGCGATGCGAAGCTTGGTGCCGACGCCATCGGTCGCGGCCACCAGGACCGGGTCGGTGTAGCCCGCTGCCTTGAGGTCGAACAGCGCCCCGAAACCGCCAAGTCCACCCATCACTCCGGGCCGGCTGGTGGCCTTCGCGGCGGGCTTGATCCGGTCGACCAGCGCGTTCCCGGCGTCGATGTCGACGCCCGCATCCGCATAGGTCAGCCCGTTGTGTCCAGTCGCCATCACCATCCCCCGCCTGATCGCGTGGTCGCTACACCAAGACCGGCGCTGCGGCAACTGCGGCCTTGACCGGATGGGCGCCGCGCGCAGACCATGCCCCGACACCAGAGGCAGAGTGTGCGAAACCCTTGCCGGGATCTACGCGCTGCGGTTCGGGGCCTCGCTGGGGATCGCGCCTGCCTGTCCTGCGCCGTCGGTGCTGGTCGCATGGCCGGTCTTTCGTCGGCAGGGCTTGCGGGGCCGGTTCTGGTGCTGGCTGGTGCTGGCGCTGGGCGAATGTTGGCGCGGATCTGTTCACACCCGAATGTGTCGGCCCAACCTTTCCGGTGCCACCGGCACCCGCAAGCCAGATTTGGCAGGCCCGGCTTGACCCGGCGGTCATCTCTGTTACGCACAGGGGCGCTGGGGGCCTGTAGCTCAATTGGTTAGAGCAGGGCGCTCATAACGCCTTGGTTGGGGGTTCGAGTCCCTCCGGGCCTACCAGCTTTGCCCCGGGCCCCAGTCGCCCAGAAGGGCGTTGCGGGTCACCGTCTCGACCGGGCGCTCGCGGGCGATCAGGCCGGCGACCCATTCGCAGGACCCTGCATTCAGGACCGCACCCTTGCCCCGGCGATATTCGGCAAGGCAGCCATTGCCGCGACTGGCGAGGGCCACCGTCTCGGGCGTCACCGCGCCGTGCAGGACGCCGGCGATTTCCTCGGCGTCAAGGTGGCTGATGAAGTGGTCCTGATCCTGCGGGCCGGTGTGATGGGCAAGGGTGGTGGCGGGCGAGAGACAGACGATGGTCAGCGCGCCCTGAAGCCCCGCGTCCGGCGCGGGATAGGGCAGGCCCTTGCGCATTTCGTAGTCGATCCCGTCGACCTCGTAGCCGAAGACCTTCGAGGCAGCCCCGAGGACATCGCCGTATCCAAGTCCCGAGCCTGCCAGCGCCCAATGGTCGGGCCGGTAAACCGTGAAGCCCCCTGCCCCGTGGGCGGCGCAGCGGCTCCATCCGGCATAGACGCCCATGGTGCCGGTCAGTCCCAACGTGGCGACCGCCGGGCGACCCACGCGGGGGTGATCCCAGTAGCTGGTGATGCGGTCGGTCCGGGCAAGCGGGTCTTCGGCATCTGCGCGGTACTTGTGGCAGGTCTGCGTGAGGCGGTCATCCGAAAGGCGCGTCTGCCAGAAGAAGTTGCCGGCAAAGCGCGCCAGCTTGCCGCCCCGGTCGATCCAGCCCTCCAGATGGTCGCGCATCTGCCATGTCCAGTATTCGTCATGGCCGACGATCACCGCGCGGGGCCAGGCGTCCAGCAGGTCCGGCTCGGCGTGCAGGTCGTGCTGGGTAACGTAGTCCAGTGCGATCCCCTGCGCTTCGCACCACAGCGCGAAGGGCCGTTCGAACGCCGCCCAGCCCGAGGAGGCGTATTTCTTCGAAATCCCGTTTGCTCGGGCATAGTCCATGTGCGGATAGACCGGCCGCGACAGCAGCGGACTGGCATGCGGGATGCGCGGGGCATCGCCCGGCCAGGCGACCAGCCCCTTGGCCCAGGGCCGCGACAGGCTGACCTCGGCCGCGAAATCACCGCCCGATGGACCACAAAGCCCCTGATAGTGGTTCGACCCGCCCCAATCGTTGTAGGCGCACCAGGTGCCGGTGGTCAGCACGAAGGCGATCCCGCTGCCCGCCCTGGCCGGTCGCAGCACGAACAGCGATTGCGAGCGATGCCCCGGCACCGTCAGGGTGCCCGGCACCGTCAGGGTGATCGTGTAGACCCCGGTTTTCCAGCTTTCGGGGACTGTGGCTTCGTAGACCACCGGCCAGCCGCAGCCCCTGACGGAACAATCCGCCGGGGTCGGGGCGAAGGCGGCGGCGATTTCGGTATCTAGGACGGTTTCGGGGTGCAGCCCGTCGCGCGCGATCTGCAACCGGGCCGTGCCTGCCGAGGACATGCCATGCAGGCGCAGCACCTCGCCCGGGCGATAGGAAATCGCGCCGGCATAGCCCCAGACCTGCGGGCGGGCAGGATCCTCCGAGGCGGTCTCGTAATAATGGCCGGTGACCGGGTCGCCGTCGTCATGGGGGCCGGGGACGAAGAAGCCTTGCACGGTCGGACGCTCCGCTACCATTGGGTCGTTCCGGGCAAGCATCGGGAAAGCGGCGAGCGAAAGCAATCCCGGGGAACGGGGTGGGGGGGCCGAAAGCGCCACCATGTCCCTTGAATTGCCCCGGCGCCCGTGCCTCTCTCTCCGGCGGCGGATCAGGGGGGCCACGGGAATGCGGATCGGCGAGGTTTCGTTCTGGTATGCCGACATCGGCCTGCCTTACCGCAGGGCCGCGCTGGACGGCGACGGGACGGCGGATGTGGCAATCATCGGGGCCGGGTATTCCGGGCTTTGGACGGCTTACTACCTCAAGAAGGCCAATCCGGCGCTGAACGTGCTGGTGATCGAGAAGGATTTCGCCGGCTTCGGCGCCTCGGGCCGCAATGGCGGCTGGCTGACCGGCGGCTTTGCCTGGACCCACCGGCGCTATCTGGAGCGGTCGTCCGAACACGCCGTCCGCGCCATGGTCGAGGCGATGAACGGCACCGTGGACGAGGTGATCCGCGTCGCCGGGGCGGAAGGCATCGACGCCGACATCCAGCCGACCGACGAGCTGGTGATCGCGACCCGGCCGGCACAGGTCGGGCGGATGCGGGCCGAAATCGCGCAGCGCCGGCATTGGGGCGAAGAAGACCGTGTGTTCGAGATGAACGCGGCGGACCTTGCCGACCGCATCCGCGTTCCCGGCGCGCTGGGGGCGATGGTGGTCACGAACGTCGCGCGCGTGCAGCCGGCAAAGCTGGTCCGGGGCCTTGCGGCGGCGGTAGAACGGCTGGGCGTGCGGATCGTCGAAGGCACTACCGTCACCGGCTACGAGGCCGGCCGTGTAACCACCGACCGGGGCGTGGTGCAGGCACCGGTGATCCTGCGCTGCACCGAAGGCTTCACCGCCAGTCTGCCCGGCCATGAGCGCGAATGGCTGCCGCTGAACTCAGCCCAGATCGTGACCGAACCCTTGCCAGCTGATGTCTGGGAGAAGATCGGCTGGCAAGGCTATGAGATCGTGGAGGATTTCGCCAACTCCTACTGCTACTGCCAGCGCACCCGCGAAAGCCGGATCACCGTGGGTGCGCGCGGCGTGCCGTATCGCTATGGCTCCAGCCTCGATGCCAACGGCGCGCCCGACCCCGAGACGATCAGGCGGCTGATGGCTATGCTGCACCGCCACTTCCCGGCAGCGGCTGGGGCGCGGATCGACCATGCCTGGTGCGGCGTTCTGGGCGTGCCGCGCGACTGGTGCGCAACCGTGGGCCTTGATGCGGCCACGGGTCTTGGCTGGGCGGGGGGCTATGTCGGGGTCGGGGTCTCGACCTCGAACCTTGCGGGGCGCACGCTGGCCGACCTTGCCCTTGGGCGTGACACCGACCTTGTCCACCTGCCCTGGGTCAACCGCCGCGTCCGCCCGTGGGAGCCCGAGCCCTTCCGCTGGCTGGGGGTGACGGGCATGTATGGCCTCTTGAACGCCGCTGACCGGCGCGAGGCGCGCCCCGGTGCGGGGCCGTCGCGGCTTGCATCGCTTGGCAACTGGCTGACCGGGCGCGGCTGAGGGCGTATCAGGCTTGGGCGGACAATGTGACTTGTCGCCCGGCAGGCTGCTTGGCATACATCTGCGAACCTTGAAGGACTGTCCACGATGAACCTGCGCCGCCGCACCCTGCTTGCCTTGCCGCTTCTGGGTCTTGCCCGCCCCGTCTGGGCTGCCGACCGCGCCGATGTATCGCGCGAGGTGCTGCTGACCTGGCACAAGCTGGTCCTGGAACTGGTCCGCCATACCGCGACCTACACCCCGCCGGTCGCGGCCCGCGCCTTCGCCTATGTCGGCATCACCGCGCATGAGGCGCTTGCCTCGGGCAACCCCGCGCTGATCAGCCTTGCGGGCCAGGTGACCGATCTTGCCGCCCTGCCCGCCCGCGCAGATGGCGCCCATGACGACCCTTGCGTGCTACATGCGGCCTTGCAGGCGGCGGTGGCCGAGATGTTCCACAACACCGGCCCGACCGGCCAGCGCGCGATGGAAGCGATGGGCCGCAAGCTGGGCGAGACCGCAAGCGCCGGCATTGACAGTGCCGTGGTTGATCGCAGCATCGCCCATGGCAAGGCGGTCGCGGACCATATCCTTGGCTGGTCGCGCGTCGATGGCGGGGCGGTGATCGACAACATGGGCTTTCCGATGGAGCATACCCCCGGAACCCGCCCGCAGGACTGGGTGCCTACCAACCTGATCCGCCTGCAACAGGCGCCCCTGCTGCCCGGCTGGGCGCAGAACCGGCCGTTCGCGATGCCCTCGGCCGATGCGGCCGATCCCGGCCCGCATCCGGAGTTTGACGAGGCTCCGGGGTCAGCCTTCCACGCAGCGGCGCTTGAGGTTTACCAGACCGGCCGCGCCCTCACCGACGAACAGAAACTGATCGCCCGCTTCTGGTCGGATGATCCGATGCTGACCTTCACCCCCGCCGGACACTGGATCGCCATCGTCCTGCAGATCGCCGAACGCGATGCGCTGCCGGTCGAAGTGATCTCGTCGACGCTGGCCCGGCTGGGGGTTGCGCAGGCCGACGCCTTCATCTCCTGCTGGGCGACCAAGTTCCGCTACAACCTTCTGCGTCCGGTGACCTTCATCAAGCGCCACATCGACAAGGCCTGGGAGCCTTTGCTGATCACCCCGCCCTTCCCCGAATACACCTCGGGCCATTCCACCCAGTCGGGTGCCGCCTCGACGGTGCTGACCGCGATCTTCGGCGAAGGGTTCGCCTTCGACGACAGCACCCATGTGGACGAAGGTCTGCCGGTCCGCAGCTTTCCGTCCTTTGCGGCGGCAGCGGAAGAAGCCGCGATCTCACGACTTTATGGCGGCATCCATTTCCGCTTCGGCAACGCGAAGGGGCTGGACCAGGGCCGCGCCGTCGGCGCCCATGCCGCCGCCTTGCGGACCGCATCGTGATGCGCGCGGTCCTTCTGGCGCTGTGTGCCGCCTCGCCTGCACTCGCTGATCCGCAGGTTCCCGTCTTCGCTGATGAAACTGCGACCGCAGGGTTTTCGACCGTCTACGAAGGCGAATGGGAGTATATGGTCGGCGGCGGGGTCGCGACCTTCGATTGCTCCGGCGACGGAATGCCCGAGGTATTTCTGTCAGGCGGCACAGGCCCTTCGGCGCTGTATCTCAACCTAAGTCGGGTCGGCGGGGCGTTGGCTTTCGAAAACACCGGCGCGATCAGCCTTGATGCGGTCGTCGGGGCCTATCCGCTGGACATCGACAGCGACGGGGTGATGGATCTTGTCGTCCTGCGGGTCGGAGAGGACAGGCTTCTGCGCGGCCTTGGCGACTGCCGGTTCGAAGACGCGAATGCGGCCTGGGGCTTTGACGGCGGCGACGCCTGGTCCACCGCTTTTGCCGCGACCTGGGAACGGGACCGGACCTTTCCAACGCTTGCAATCGGCACCTACATCGACCGCAAGGAAGAGGCATTCCCCTGGGGCTCGTGCACCGACAACCAACTGCACCGGCCTGATGGCGACATGTTCGCCGCGCCAATCCCGTTGACCCCGTCCTTCTGTGCGCTGTCGATGCTCTTCACCGACTGGAACAACTCGGGCCAGCCCAGCCTGCGGGTGTCAAACGACCGCGAGTACTACAAGGGTGGGCAGGAACAGCTGTGGCACCTTGATCCCGGCGCTGCACCCCGGCTTTACACCGACAAGGACGATGGCTGGAAGCGCCTGCGCATCTGGGGTATGGGGATCGCCGCCGCCGACATAACGATGGACGGCTTTCAGGACTATTTCCTGACCTCGATGGCGGACAACAAGTTCCAGATCCTGAAGGATCCAAGCTTGGGCAAGCCCGATTTCGCCGATCTTGCCTTCAAGACCGGGATCACGGCGCACCGGCCCTATACCGGGGGGGACGAGCATCCCTCGACCGCCTGGCACGCCCAGTTCGCCGACGTGAACAACGATGGTCGACTGGACCTGTTCATCGCCAAGGGCAACGTGGCGAAGATGCCCGATTTTGCCGGCAAGGATCCGAACAACCTGCTCTTGCAGGCCGAGGACGGGACCTTCACCGAAGCAGGCGACCGCGCCGGAGTGGCAAGCCTTGCAACCGGGCGCGGCGCGCAGGTGGTTGACCTGAACCTCGACGGCGCGCTGGACCTGGTGGTCGTCAACCGCTGGACGGGCGCCGAAGTCTGGCGCCAGACCGAAGCAGCCTCGGGCAACTGGGTGCAGCTGCGCCTGCAGCAGGACGGCGCCAATCGGGATGCGATCGGGTCCGTGATCGAGGTAAGGCGCGGCGACAAGACCGAACGGCACGAGATCGCGTCCGGTGGCGGCCATGTCAGTGGCTCGCTCGGCTGGCTGCACTTCGGGCTGGGACCTGCGGATGCGGCCGAGGTGCGGGTGATCTGGCCGGATGGACGCGTTGGCGATTGGCAGACCCTGCCCGCAGCCAGCTTCCAGATCCTGCGTCCCGGTGCGTCGGCCGAAGCCTGGACTCCGGGCTGACCCCTGCCGGCGAATCAGCCATCCGGCGCTGAATTCAGGAGACGGCAATCACCTCGCGGTTGCGTCAGGGACAGCACTGGCGCACGCAAGGTGGTGAAACGGACGCAAATCAGTCGGATGCGAACCTTTCATCTCCCTGCAAATGTTGACTTTTTGTCACAGTGCTTCTGAAGCCGGACGGCCTGGGACATGTCGGCATCCGATCGACGTCCGGACGAAAAACCACGCCATTGCATCCACTTACCTCTGTCTTTCCGCATTCTTCCCGCCGTTTTCGCCCGAAAGACGGCTGCTTTGCCATCAGGCCGGTTGATCGTCAGCCCGCATCGTCGGAAAATCTGCCTCTGTCGGGCTGCTTGGTCGGGCGTCGCAATGGCATCTTCAGTTGCACAATGGGACAGTGGGCTTCACCATTACCGCACCCTGAGGTGCCTGGCAGGTCACGCGGACCGGCGCGCAGGGACAAAGGACTGGACTGGAAACGGAACCATGCAGGGCCCCACGCAGATCGACCCGAGGCTGGACGCGGAACCCTATCAGGTTGACCCGGACGTCTTTGCAGACGACCTGAAACCGGGCACCCAACTTCTGGGCGGTCAATACACGATCCTAGGTTTCCTGAACTCGGGCGGGTTCGGGATCACCTATCTTGCGAAGGATTCGCTTGAGCGGACCGTGGTGATCAAAGAGTGCTTCCCGAACACCCTGTGCCGGCGGTCGACCAGCATCGTGCGCGCCCGGTCGCGCAAACACTCCGGCGAGTTTCGCAGCTTCGTGCAAAGCTTCATCGACGAGGCCCGCAGCCTTGCGCGGCTGGTTCACCCGAACATCGTCGGCGTGCATCAGGTGTTCGAGGACAACGACACCGCCTACATGGCAATCGACTACATCAACGGCAAGGATCTGCACGACATCCTCGATTCGACCGATCAGGCCTTCACGCCCGAACAGATCGTCATCCTGCTGAAAAAGATGCTGGGCGCGGTCGAGTTCATCCATCAGGCGGGCATCCTGCACCGCGACATCTCGCCCGACAACATCCTGATCGACCAGACCGGAAACCCGGTGCTGATCGACTTTGGCGCGGCCAGCGAACAGGTCGTGCGCTCGGCGCGGGTGCTGACCGGACGGCGCGTGGTCAAGGACGGCTACTCCCCGCAGGAATTCTACCTGACTGGTGCCGAACAAAGCCTGTCCAGCGATCTCTATGCCCTTGCCGCCACCTTCTACCATGTCATCACCGGCAAGGTGCCACCGGAAAGCCAGCGTCGGCTGGCCATGGTGGCCGAAGGGTCGGCCGACCCCTACACGCCGCTGACCGGGCGCTTTACCGGCTATCCGCTGGGGTTTCTGGAGTCTATCGACAAGGCGATCCGCGTCATGCCACGCGACCGCATCCAAAGCGCAAGCGACTGGCTGGAGTGGATCGAGCAAGGGGAAAAGGGCATCGCCCGTGCCGCGGAACCGGCTCCGAGGACAGAGGCTCTACCGCTGCATCCGCCCGGCATGTCCCGCGCCCGACTGGTGCAGGCGAACAAGGGCTATTTTGTCGGCATCGGGGCGGTTCTGGCGCTGGCGGCCTTTGCGGGCCTCTGGCTCGTCCTGACCTGATCCGCATCGCAGCCCCGCCGCGCTCTTTGGTATTCGATCTGGTGATCTTCGACTGCGACGGTGTGCTGATCGACAGCGAGATCATCTCGGCGCGGATGCTGATCGAGGAACTGGGCCAGCTTGGCGTCACCATCGACCTTGGCTATGTGGCGCGCAATTTCCTGGGTCGCAGCTATCCGACGGTGATGGCGCAGATCCGGCAAGAGTTCCGGCTGGACCTGCCAGCCGATTTCGAGGACCGCTACCGCGACCGGCTGCTGGACGCATTTCGCCGTGATCTCAGGATCATGCCGGGCGTAGCTGAGGTGCTCGATCAGCTTGCCGTGCCGTTTTGCGTGGCCACCTCGTCCTCGCCGCGCCGGGTCGAGATGTCGCTGATGCTGGCCGGGCTGACGGGCAGGTTCGGCGACCGGGTCTTTACCGCAAGCCAGGTTGCGCGCGGCAAGCCGGCGCCGGACCTCTTTCTTCTTGCCGCGGCGCAGATGGGCCATTCCCCAGGCCGCACCCTGGTGATCGAAGACAGCCTGACCGGCGTGCGCGCCGCCCATGCCGCGGGCATGACGGTCTGGCGCTTTGTCGGCGGCAGCCATTTCACCGCGACCGGCAGCAGCCCTGATGCCCAGACGATGCCCCCGACCGATGACCGGCCACACCGGCAGTTTGACGACTTCGCAGACTTCTTCCACACTGCCCCGTCCCTGCGGAGAGCCGGATGAGCCGCCAAGACCCCGAACCGACCCTGCATGACGAAGCCGCCCGGGCCGGCTGGCTGTACTATGTCGGCGGCAAGACCCAGGACCAGATCGCCGCCGAACTGGGGGTCAGCCGACAGCGCGCCCAGCGGCTGGTGTCACGCGCCATGGCCGAAGGGTTGATCCAGGTGCGGCTCAACCACCGGATCGGCGCCTGTCTCGATCTCGAGCTGGCCCTGACCGAACGCTTTCGGCTGACCCGCTGCCGGGTGGCACCCGGTCTGGGGCCGGGGGTTGATCCGGCCCGCGCGATCGCCCCCGCCGCTGCGTCCGAGCTTGAGCGGGTCTTGCGGATGCCACAGCCCCAGGTGATCGCCTTCGGCACCGGCCGGGCGCTGCGCGCCATGGCCGAACAGTTCACCTTTGCGGATCCGGTGCAGCACAGGATCGTGTCGCTTCTGGGAAACATCGCGCCGGACGGATCGGCGACGCTGTATGACGTGATCAGCCGGATCGCCGAAAAGCTGAACGCCACCTACTATCCGATGCCGGTGCCGGTGATCTCGGACACGCCGGAAGAACGCGAGTTCTTCATGCACCTGCGCCCGGTGCGCACCGTGTTCGATCTGGCCCGGAAGGCGGATGTGACCTTTATCGGCGTCGGCCAGATGGGCCCCGAAGCTCCGCTGGCGCTGGACGGTTTTGTCACCTCCCAGGTCTTGCGCGACCTGCAAAGCCAGGGCGCGGTCGGCGAGATTGCCAGCTGGATCTACGATGCCGCGGGCCACTACATCGACACGCCGCGCAACGCCCTTGTGGGCGGGGTCCGCGTCGAACCGGATCAGGCCAAGCCGGTGATCGCGGTGGCAGCGGGTGCGGCCAAGGTTCCGGCGATCCGCGCGGCGCTTCTGGGGCGGATCATCAACGGACTTGTCACCGACGAGCCGACGGCCGCCGCTCTCCTGCAACTGGTCTGAGCCGCCCGACCAAATCCCGAGGTATTCACAGGTCGCCTTCGCAGGTGCAGCGGAAGAAGGGGCTTGACGACTCTGGGCAAGATGTGAGTATTTGCTCACTAGGCGATGATTTGCTCAACTCGCCATCCAGGGAGGATACCAATGACACTGACATTCCGCGCCCTTTTGGGCGCGTCCGTAGCGTTCACCCTTGCGGGGGCCGCAGCGGCCGAAACCACCATCACCGTGGCGACCGTGAACAACGGCGACATGATCCGCATGCAGGGTCTGATGGACGACTTCAACGCCAAGCACCCCGACATCACCGTCGAATGGGTGACTCTGGAAGAGAACGTCCTGCGCCAGAACGTCACCACCGACATCGCGACCAACGGCGGTCAGTATGACGTGCTGACGATCGGCACCTACGAGGTTCCGATCTGGGGCAAGCAAGGCTGGCTGGTCAGCCTGAATGACCTTCCCGCGGACTATGACATCGACGACCTTCTGCCGGCGATCCGGGGCGGTCTGACCGTCGATGGCAACCTCTTCGCCTCGCCGTTCTACGGCGAGTCCTCGATGGTCATGTATCGCACCGACCTGATGGAAGCCGCCGGCCTGACCATGCCGGACGCCCCCACCTGGGCCGACATCGAAAAGGCCGCGGCCGCCATGACCAACGCCGAAACCGGCGTCTATGGCATCTGCCTGCGCGGCAAGGCCGGCTGGGGCGAGAACATGGCCTTCCTGACCGCCATGTCCAACAGCTTCGGCGCACGCTGGTTCGACGAAAACTGGAAGCCCCAGTTCGACAGCCCGGAGTGGAAGGCGACGCTCGACTTCTACCTCAACCTGATGACCAGCTACGGCCCGCCCGGCGCGTCGAACAACGGCTTCAACGAAAACCTGACGCTGTTCCAGCAGGGCAAATGCGGCATGTGGATCGACGCCACGGTTGCGGCGTCCTTCGTGACCGGCGCGGATTCGACCGTGGCCGACAAGGTGGGCTTCGCGCTCGCCCCCGACAACGGTCTGGGCAAGCGCGGCAACTGGCTCTGGGCCTGGAGCCTGGCGATCCCGACTTCCAGCCAGAACCAGGACGCCGCCAAGGCCTTCGTCAACTGGGCGACCAACAAGGACTATCTTGCCCTTGTCGCCTCGAAGGAAGGTTGGGCGAACGTGCCTCCCGGAACCCGGACCTCGCTGTACGAGAACCCGGAATACGCCGCGATCCCGTTTGCCAAGATGACGCTCGACAGCATCAACTCGGCTGACCCGAACGCGCCATCCGTCCAGCCGGTGCCATATGTCGGCGTTCAGTTCGTCGCGATCCCGGAATTCCAGGGACTTGGCACCTCGGCCGGACAAGAGTTCTCGGCCGCCCTTGCCGGGCAGCAAACCGTCGACGAGGCCCTTGCCAAAGCGCAGGCGCTGGTCACCGACGAGATGACTGCCGCCGGCTATATCAAGTAGGCCTTGGTCTACGACGGGGCGGCCCTCGGGCCGGCCCATCCTCCGCCGGCGGGCAATGCTCCCGTCCGCCGGCGGGGTCTTCCCGACCTTGCGGGTCATCCCGGCCCTACACCGGAGTGTGCAGATGTCCACCCAATCGACCCGTTCCGCCGCGCGGCTGATGCTGTCGCCCGCCGTCATCCTTCTGCTGATCTGGATGATCGTGCCGCTGGCGCTGACGCTGTGGTTCTCGACCCAGCGCTACAACCTTCTGTATCCTGACCGTCAGGGCTGGAACAACTTCGAGAACTACACGCGCTTCGTGCTGTCGCCGGGGTTCTTCGAGGCGATCATCAACACTCTGATCCTGGTCGGCGGCGTGCTGATCATCACCGTGGTCCTTGGCACGCTGATCGCACTTCTGATCGACCAGCCACTGTGGGGTCAGGGCGCAGTGCGGATCCTCACGATCTCGCCCTTCTTCATCATGCCGCCGGTCGCGGCGCTGATCTGGAAGAACATGTTCATGAATCCGACCAACGGGCTGTTTGCCGAAGCCTCGAAGTTCCTTGGCCTCAGTCCTTACGACTTTCTGGGTCAGGCTCCGCTGGCCTCGATCATCCTGATCGTCGCCTGGCAGTGGCTTCCCTTTGCCACGCTGATCCTGCTGACCGCGCTGCAATCGCTGTCGTCCGAAGAACTTGAAGCCGCCGAGATGGACGGCGCGCCGGCGCTGAAGCGGTTCTGGTACATCATGCTGCCGCATCTGGCCCGGTCGATCACCGTGGTGATCCTGATCCAGACAATCTTCCTCTTGGGCATCTTCGGCGAGATCCTGGTTACCACCAACGGCGGCCCCGGCACCGCGTCCACCACGCTGCCGTTCCTGATCTTCAAGGAGGCGCTGCTGGACTTCGACGTCGGCACCGCCGCGGCGGGGGGCGTCGTCGCGGTGATCCTGGCCAATATCGTCGCCATCTTCGCCATGCGGGCGATCGGAAGGAACCTTGATGCGTAGGCAACCGACAAACCCCGTCCCGGGCTTGATCCGGGACCTCCCTTATCACCCGCGCCGCCTTGCGACCAACGCGGCCCCGGCTCATGGCCGGGGCAGGAGGACCTGACCCATGGCCCGCAATGTCACCACCGGACGCAAAGCGTTCAACACCGCTGCCGCCTGGTCGGTCGCGCTTCTGCTGTTCTTCCCGATCCTTTGGACAGTCCTGACCTCGTTCAAGCCCGAGGCCCAGGCCGTCGCCTCGCCGCCGATCTTCCTTGGCTTCGACTGGACGCTGGAGAACTACGTCGACGTGAACGAACAGCGCGACTATTTCCGCTACTTCTGGAATTCGGTCATCATCGCGGTCGGATCGACCCTGCTTGGCCTCTTCATCGCCATCCCGGCGGCCTGGTCCATGGCCTTCGTCCCCGGACGCAAGACCAAGGACCTGCTGATGTGGATGCTTTCGACCAAGATGATGCCGGCCGTGGGCGTCCTGGTGCCGATCTACCTGATCTTCAAGACGCTCGGCCTTCTGGACAGCCGTATCGGCCTGGTCATCGTGCTGACGCTGATGAACCTGCCGATCATCGTCTGGATGCTTTACACCTATTTCAAGGAAATCCCCGGCGAGATCCTCGAGGCGGCGCGGATGGACGGTGCCACCCTGCGCTCCGAGATCCTGCATGTTCTGACGCCGATGGCCCTGCCCGGCATCGCCTCGACGCTGCTGTTGAACATCATCCTGGCCTGGAACGAGTCGTTCTGGACCATCAACCTGACCGTCACCGACGCAGCCCCCCTGACCAAGTTCATCGCCGGGTTCTCCAGCCCGCAGGGTCTGTTTTACGCAAAGCTATCCGCCGCCTCGACCATGGCAATCCTGCCGATCCTGGTCCTGGGCTGGTTCAGCCAGAAACAACTCGTCCGCGGCCTGACCTTCGGCGCGGTGAAGTGAGGGAAAAATGGGACAGATCACGCTGAAAGACGTCCGGAAAAGCTTCGGGGGATGTGCATGTCATCCCCGGAGTGGACCTTCGCATCGAGGAAGGCGAGTTCGTCGTCTTCGTCGGACCCTCGGGCTGCGGCAAGTCAACGCTGCTGCGGCTGATCGCGGGGCTGGAGGATACCAGCGGCGGCATCATTGAAATCGACGGCCGAGACGCAACCGCCCTGCCGCCCGCCAAGCGCGGCCTTGCGATGGTGTTCCAAAGCTATGCGCTTTACCCGCACATGACGGTCCGCAAGAACATCGCCTTTCCGCTGAAGATGGCCGGCCTGTCCGAAGCCGATCAGACGGCCAAGGTCGAACGTGCGGCCAAAGTGCTGAACCTGACCGCCTACCTTGACCGCCGCCCCGGCCAGTTATCGGGCGGCCAGCGCCAGCGCGTCGCCATTGGCCGCGCCATCGTGCGGGAACCGGCGGCCTTCCTGTTCGACGAGCCTCTGTCGAACCTTGATGCCGCCCTGCGCGTGGGAATGCGGCAGGAAATCACCGAACTGCACCAGTCGCTCAAGACCACGATGATCTATGTAACCCATGATCAGGTCGAGGCGATGACCATGGCCGACAAGATCGTCGTGCTGAACGCCGGACGGATCGAACAGGTCGGCTCGCCCCTGGACCTCTACAACCACCCGAAGAACACATTCGTCGCCGCCTTCATCGGCAGCCCGAGGATGAACCTGATCGACGGGGCCGAGGCGGCCAGTCACGGCGCCCATACGATCGGCATCCGGCCCGAGCATATCGACATCGGGTCCGGCCCCTGGTCCGGCACGGTGATCCTGTCCGAACACCTTGGGTCTGACACCTTCCTGAAGGTGAACGGTGGCGCGCTTGGCACCCTGACCGTGCGCGGCGGCGGCGAGGTCAAGGCGCAGCCGGGCGAGTCGATCAGCTTTGGACCACAACTGGCAAAGCTGCACCGCTTCGGGCCGGACGGGTTGGCGCAATGAGGCTTGCAGGCAAAACCGCCCTGATCACCGGTGCCGCGCGCGGCATCGGGCTGGAGTTTGCCCGTGCCTACATTGCCGAAGGGGCGACAGTGGCGCTGGCCGACGTCAACGCGGCCGCGCTGGACCGCGCCGTGGACGAGCTTGGGCCAAAGGCGGTCCCGGTCCTGATGGATGTGACCCGGCAGGACAGCATCGACGCCGGGTTTGCCAGTGCGATCAAGACCATGGGCCAGCTTGACATCCTGATCAACAACGCAGCCCTCTTCTCTGCCGCCCCGATTGTCGAGATCACCCGCGCCGACCATGACCGGCTTTTCTTGGTCAACGTCGCGGGCACGCTCTTCTGTCTTCAGGCCGCCGCGAAACACATGATCCCGCGCGGAACGGGCACCATCATCAACATGGCCAGCCAGGCCGGCCGCCGGGGCGAGGGGCTTGTCGCCGTCTACTGCGCCACCAAGGCCGCGGTGATCTCATTGACCCAATCCGCCGGGCTGGACCTGATCAAGCACGGCATCAACGTGAACGCCATCGCCCCCGGCGTGGTGGATGGCGAACACTGGGACGGAGTGGATGCGCTTTTCGCCAGCTACGAAGGCAAGGCCCCCGGCCAGAAAAAGCGCGAAGTGGGCGCGGCCGTCCCCTTCGGCCGCATGGGCACAGCGGCAGATCTGACCGGCATGGCGATCTTCCTTGCGACACCGGAAGCGAAATACATCGTCGCCCAATGCTTCGGCGTGGACGGCGGGAACTGGATGGCCTGAATGACCCCTGACCTGCCCGCCCCCCAACTTCCCTCTTACGACCGCACGACGCTGACCCCCGGCATTGTCCACATCGGGCTTGGCAACTTTCACCGCGCGCACATGGCCGTCTACCTCGACGACCTTTTTGCTCTGGGCGAAGGCCATGACTGGGCGATCCTTGGTGCCGGGGTCCGCGACGGCGACGCACGGATGCGCGACGCCCTCGTGGCGCAGGACTGCCTGTCTACGGTGATCGAGCTTGATCCCTCGGGCCGCCGCGCCCGCCGCGTGGGTGCGATGACCGGCTTTCTGCCAGTGGAACCGGCCAACGCCGCCCTGATCGCCGCGATGAGCCGGCCTGAGATCCGCATCGTGTCGCTGACCGTCACCGAAGGCGGCTACTTCATCAACGCCGCCACCGGTGCCTTCGACACCGGGGCTGCGGACATCGTCGCCGATGCACAAGACCCGCACCGCACCGCCTTTGGCGCGATCATCGCCGCGCTGAAAGCCCGCCGGGCCGCCGGGGTGCCGCCCTTCACGGTGATGAGCTGCGACAACCTGCCCGGCAACGGTCAGGTGACGCGCGCCACGGTGACCGGTCTTGCCCGCCTTTCGGACCCGGCTCTTGCCGACTGGATCGCCGCGAACGTGGCCTTCCCGAACGGCATGGTCGACCGCATCACCCCCGCCACCGGCCCGCGCGAACGCGCCATGGCGGCGGCCTTCGGGCTGGACGACCCGGTGCCGGTAACCTGCGAGCCTTTCCGGCAATGGGTGCTTGAGGACAACTTCCCGCAAGGTCGCCCGGCGCTGGAAAAGGTCGGCGTCACCCTGACCCCGCATGTCCATGCCTATGAGGCGATGAAGATCCGCATCCTGAACGGCGGCCACGCGACAATCGCCTACCCCGGCGGCCTGATGGACATCGAATATGTCCATGAGGCGATGGCCCATCCCCTGATCCGGGGCTTTCTCGACAAGGTCGAGACCGAGGAGATCATTCCTTACGTCGCCCCCGTCCCAGACACCGACATCGCCGCCTACTACCGGCTCATCGTCGAACGCTTCTCCAACCCCGAGATCGCCGACACCGAACGCAGGCTTTGTCTGGACGGGTCGAACCGCCAGCCGAAATTCATCATCCCGGCCCTGCGCGACGCGCTGGACGCCGGCGGCAAGATCGACGGCCTGGCGCTGGTCTCGGCGCTGTGGTGCCGCTATTGCTTCGGGACCACCGACAGCGGCGCAGAGATCGCGCCGAACGACCCGAACTGGGACTATCTGCAAGCGCAGTCAAAGGCGGCCAAAGGTGCGGCGGTGATCTGGCTGCAGATGAAGCCGGTCTATGGCAGTCTCAATCAGGATCTGCGCTTCGTCACGGCCTTTACCAAGGCGCTGAACGCGCTCTGGGACAAGGGAACAGCGGACGTCCTCAGAAGCTATATCGGCGCCTGACCCCGGGATTTCCTTTCTGCACAAGTATCCCACGGGGGGGTAGGCCCTTGGTTTCGCCATCGGTTCAAGAAACCGATGGACTGGGGGGTGTGACCCCCCCCGCGCGCGGCTGGTTACATCCCCAGCGCCCGGAACACCTTCGGCAATTCCTCGGCCAGATCCTCGGCGATCAGCCCCGGCCCGAAGCTTCTCGCGCATTCCACATGCAACCAGGCCCCGGTGCAGGCGGCATCGAAGGGCGTGAGGCCCCGCGCCAGAAGTCCCGCAATGAACCCCGCCAGCACATCGCCTGACCCTGCCGTGGCAAGCCAGGGTGCCGCCCGGTCGTAGTGGGCCGAGTTGACGGCGCAGCGCCCCGAAGGATCGGCGATCACCGTGTCCGGCCCCTTGAAAAGCACCACGCAGCCTGCCCGCGCCGCAGCCTCACGCGTCGCATCGACCTTGGAAAAGGCCGGGCCTTTGGTGGCGGGTGCGGCGAGTTTCTCGGCGATGTCGGGAAAGAGGCGGGCGAATTCTCCGGCGTGCGGGGTCAGGATGCAACCATCGTGCAGGGCGGCGAAGAGGTCGGGCCGTTGCGAGATAATCGTCAGGGCGTCGGCGTCAAGAACGGCCCGCCGCTTCGTAGGGTGGGGTTCCACCCCACCTTTCGTCGGGCCGGTGGGGTGGAACCCCACCCTACGCAACGCCACCGCCACCAACCCCGCCTCACGTTCCCCTGTTCCCATCCCCGGCCCTAGGCAAAGCGCGTTGATCCGCTTGTCCTCCAGCGCCCCGGCCAGCGCCGCCCCATCCGCGACCCCCCGCAGCATCACCGCATCCAACCGCGCGGCGTGCTCGGGGATCGCGTCCAAGGGACTCCCCACCGTCACCACCCCCGCCCCGATCCGAAGCGCCCCTCGCGCCGCCAACCGCGCCGCGCCGCCGTGACCAACGCCACCGGAAAGGATCAGGGCATGGCCGTGGGAGTATTTGTGGCCGGCTCCCGACTTGCGCAGCGCCGCGACCATTGCGGGACCGCCGCCGATGCGGTGGGGGGACCGGCCAGTCACTGCGATACCTGTCCAGATGCATGCCAGCATTCAAGGCCAATGTCGCAGACCACGACATGACCGCAGGAACGCTCGGTCCAGCGATGAACATGCGCCGGTTTCATCCTGTGAAAGGTAACGGTGAGGTCTGCCAGAAACCACGAAAGATGGCCTGGGGGTTCCGGATCATCCGAAAACATGCCTGAAGGCAGATCGACCGATACATGCCGGGCCGGGGTAAGCCGGTCGCCAATGCCCACCTCAAGATCGTTATAGCCGAAAAGCGGGGACAAACCGTCGATAGGCCGCGACAAGCCGATCCCAAACAGGGCATCTACAACAAGGGCCGTGCCGCTCAGGCCGTATGCAGCTTCCGTGAACTGATCCACCTCCTCGGGCGTGACACCGGGAAAGGTCAGCGCCCTCACCTCCCCCATCCCCAGCCACCGCTCATAATTCACCCGCGCATCCGGCGGCATCTTCTCGGGCGTGCCGTAGCGGAACACCTCCACCTCCCACCCCCGCTCGCGCAGCAACCGCGCCACCACGAACCCGTCGCCGCCGTTGCCCCCCGGCCCGCACAGCACCACGGCGCGGTGCGACCCCGCCGCCAGTTCCGGCCATTCGGCGAACACTGCGTCGACCACGCCCCGCCCGGCGCGCTCCATCAATTCCAGCCCGGTGACCTCGCCGCTCGCAATCGCCGCCGCCTCGATGGCGCGCATTTGGGCAGATGTCAGCAGTTCGGTCATCGCATCCCCTTTTCCGTTCTCATTCCGCACACAAAACGATCACCTCGCCTACAATCAGGGCAGTCCTGCGCCAAACCCGGAAGCCTTGGCGCACACCTGCCCCTGGACAATTGTCCCTGCTCGATGAAAGTGTTCTGACACCAATCTGAACCGCGAACCAACGGAGTCGGCGATGAAGAAGATCGAGGCGATCATCAAGCCCTTCAAGCTGGATGAGGTCAAGGAGGCGCTGCAGGAGGCGGGCATACAAGGGCTTTCCGTCGTCGAGGTCAAGGGCTTCGGGCGGCAGAAAGGCCATACAGAACTCTATCGCGGTGCCGAATATGTCGTTGATTTCCTGCCGAAAGTGAAGATCGAGGTGGTCCTGGCCGACGTTCAGGTCGACAGCGCCATCCGGGCGATCATCGGAGCCGCGCGGACCGACAAGATCGGCGACGGCAAGATTTTCGTCTCGTCCATCGAACAGGCCATCCGCATCCGCACCGGGGAATCCGGCGACGACGCCATCTGACAACCGGGCAGCAATGCCCCAGCAAGACACTC
>JANOER010000243.1:0-6961 GCA_031441285.1 Rhodobacterales bacterium | reverse complement strand
CGCCGCTATGCGATGGGGCCGGTCTGGCGGAACGAAAAGCCGGGTCCGGGCCGGTTCCGGCAGTTCTACCAGTGCGACGCGGATACGGTCGGAAGCGCCTCGGTCGCGGCGGATGCCGAGATTTGCGCGATGCTGGCGGATGCGCTGGAGGAAATTGGCATTTCGCGCGGGGATTATGTGATACGGGTGAACAACAGGAAAGTACTTAGCGGAGTACTCGACGCCGTTGACAGCGTTGCGCTGACCAATCCTGATGGCCCCCCAGACCATTGGGACTATATTGCCGAAAGGCGGGATGGAATTCTCCGGACAATAGACAAATTCGACAAGATTGGCGAGGCGGGGGTTCGCGAGCTTCTCGGCAACGGGCGCTTGGATGCGTCTGGTGCCTATATTGATGGCGTAAATCTCGAAGAAGCACAGATCAACCAGGTCATCTCGTTCTTAACGTCAAGAGGAACTGACAACTCAACCACCCTCGAGAATCTTTACGAAGCTGTCCTAAGTAGCGAAATCGGCTACGAGGGAATCCGCGAATTGAGCCAGATGGCTGACCTTCTCGCCGCCCAAGGCTACGGCCCCGACCGCATCGTCATCGACCCCGGCGTCGTCCGGGGCCTCGGCTACTACACCGGCCCCGTCTACGAGGCGGAACTGACCTTCCAGATCACCGACGAAAAAGGCCGCCCGCGCAACTTCGGGTCAGTCGCCGGGGGTGGGCGCTATGACGGCCTCGTCAAGCGTTTCACCGGGCAGGACGTGCCGGCCACCGGCGTTTCCATCGGCGTCGACCGCCTTCTCGCCGCGCTGCGCGCCAAGGGCCGCACCGGGGCGCAGGCTCAGGGACCGGTCGTCGTCACCGTGATGGACCGCGACCGGATGGCCGATTACATGGCGATGGTGGGCGAGCTGCGGCAGGCGGGCATCCGGGCCGAGGTCTACCTTGGCAACCCGAAGAACTTCGGCAACCAGTTGAAATACGCCGACAAACGCGGCTCTCCCATCGCTATCATCCAAGGCGGCAACGAGGCGGCAGAGGGCAAGGTTATCCTGAAGGACTTGATCCTTGGGGCAAAGATTGCCGAAAGTGCCACGCTGGAGGAATGGAAGGACCGCCCGGCTCAGGTTCTGGTGGACGAGGCCGATCTGGTTGACGCCGTTCGCAAGATGCTGGGGCAATGACCCCCAAACCCGCCATCCGCGCCGAGGGCGAGCGGCTGCTGGCCGCCTTCATCGCTGCCGGGGCGGTGCCTGTCGAGACCGACCTCTTGCAGCCCGCCGAGACCCTGCTTGACCTTTACGGCGAAGATATCCGCGCCCGGGCCTACGTGACCCATGACCCCCTGCGCGGCGAGATGATGCTGCGTCCCGACTTTACCGTGCCGGTGGTGCAGGCCCACATGGCCCACGGCGCGGATCCGGCGCGCTATGCCTATCTGGGCGAGGTTTTCCGCAAGCAGGCCCGGGGTTCGGGGCGGGCAAGCGAATACCTGCAAGCAGGCTATGAGGTGTTCGACCGGTCTGCCCCCGAAGCGGCAGATGCCGAGGTCTTTGCCCTGTTCCGCGACCTGCTTGGCGATCTGGCCTTGCGCCCGGTGACCGGCGATGTCGGCATCCTGATGGCCGCCGTCCGCGGGCTGAAGACGACCGAACGTCGCCGCGCCGCCCTTCTGCGCCACATCTGGCGACCGGCAAGGTTCCGGTCGCTTCTGGACCGTTTTGCCGGGCGGGCGCCGATGCCCGCGGCGCGGGCGCAGCTTCTGCGGCGGCTGGACGCGGGGTCGCCGGCGACGCTGATCGACGAGGCGGGCACCTTTGTCGGCCTGCGCACCGCCGACGAGATTGCCGCCCGGGCCGAGGCCCTGATCGCGGACGCCGCCACCCCGCCGATCCGGGCGACCGAGGCTGCCCTTCTCTATGACCTTCTGGCGCTGGAGGCTCCGTCGGCGGCGGCTCTGGCCCATCTGCGCGGGATCACCCCGCTGCTGCCGGCCATCGCCCCGGCCGTCGACCGATTTGCCGCGCGGCTGGAGGCTTTGGCCCGGCGCGGCGTGGACGTGACGACGCTGGCTTTCGAGGCAAGCCACGGCCGAACCAGCCTGGAATACTACGACGGCTTCGTCTTCAGCTTCAACGCGGACGGACTGCCTCCGGTGGCATCCGGCGGGCGCTATGACGCGCTGACGGCGGTTCTGGGTGCGGGGGCCTCGATCCCTGCGGTTGGAGGCGTGATCCGGCCTGGGCTGGTGGCGCGTCTCAGGGGGGCTGCATGATCCGGATCGGTGTGCCGTCAAAGGGGCGGCTGATGCAGGAGACCTTCGACTGGTTCGGCGCGCGCGGCGTCGTCATGCGGCGCACGGGGTCGGACCGCGAATATTCGGGCGTGATCGAGGGCATCGACGGCGTGGTGCCGGTGCTGCTGTCGGCCGGTGAAATCCCGCGCGAACTGGCTGCGGGGCGGATCCATCTGGGGGTCACCGGGTCTGATCTGGTGGAAGAACAAGTCGGATCCGGCGCCGAGGTGACCGAGCTTCAGCGGCTGGGCTTCGGTCAGGCCGATCTGATCATCGCCGTCCCGGCGGTCTGGATCGATGTCGAGACGGTCGATGACCTGGACGCCGCGGCGGCGGCCTTCCGGGCGGCGCATGGCTTCCGCCTGCGGATCGCGACCAAATATCACCGGCTGGCGCGCGAATTCCTGCAAGCGCAAGGTGTGGCGGACTATCAGCTGGTCGACAGCCAGGGCGCGACCGAAGGCACGGTGAAGAACGGCACGGCCGAGGCGATCGCCGATATCACCTCGTCCGGCGAGACGCTGCGCGCCAACCACCTGCGCATCCTGTCGGACGGGCTGATCCACCGCAGCGAAGCGGTTCTCTGGGCCTCTCGGGTCACGGAGTGGTCAGTTCAGGACAAGGCGGCGATGGAGCGTCTCGCGGGCCTTCTGGGGATAGGTTCCCCCTGACCTGCCCCGGTCGTCCATCGTTGATGCCACCTAGCCTTGGGGTTGTTTTCCTCCGCCCCAACCCCGGATCGCCGGACGTGTGAAGCATCTGCGGCTTGGGAAGTTCCGGGCTACGTTCCTCCCGCTTCAACCTGTTTCCCGGCTGTTTCCCGGCTGTTTCCCGGTTGTTTTCACGGACGGTTGGCCCAGGACCGGGCGATGTAGGTCGCAGTCATCAGATCAAGATGCGCGCCGCCGCCGTTCTTTGCGATGGTGATTTCATCTGCCGAGCGGCGGGTAAATAGTGCGGGGTCATCGTAGAAATCGGCGATCACGTCAGCTTCGGTGATCGCACCCGAAGCCACCGGGGACATGATATCGCCGATATGGTGGACCGTTGTTGCCCGTGCGTCGACGAAGATGCGGGCGCGGGCCATGGCGGTATCGTCCACCTCACGCATGGCAGGCGTATAGGCGCCGATGAGGTCAAGGTGCTGGCCGGGTTGCAACCAGTCACCCCGGACAAGGGGTTCGGTCGACATGGTGGCGGTGCAGATGATGTCGGCCGCGCGCACCGCAGCTTCAAGGTCATCGGCGACCGTCAGGCCCATCGCCTCTGCCGTGCTGCGGGTGCGGCTCCAGACGGTGAACTCGGCCCCCGGAAAGGCGCTGGAATAGGCGTCGACCATAGAGCGCGCCACCACACCGGCACCGACCAGCAGGATCTTGCGGCTGTCCTTCCGGGCAAGCCGCTTCGCCGACAAAAGGCTGTCGCCGGCTGTCTTCCACTTGGTCACAAGGTGGAAATCCAGAAGTGCCGCAAGTTCCCCCGTCACATCGTCGAAAAGGTTGACGATACCGTTCACCGTTGGCTTGCCTCGTGCGGCGTTGCCGGGAACGACGGTCCCGACCTTCACAAGCGAACCCAGCCCGTCGATCCATGCGCCCCGGTCGAGAAGGGTATCCTGACCCCGGTACAGGAAAAGATCGGCGATCTCGGCCCTTGGCAGGCGGTGCCCGGTCTCCAGCGCCCCGGTAAGGCCGTCCCAGGTCAGGTACTTTTCTGCGGCGAAAGGGATCATCTCGATGGTCATAGTCCGGCCTCCTTGGGGGTAAGCAAGCCTTCGGCGACCAGACGGAGCGCCCAGCCCTGCCAGCTTTCAAACTGATGCGTGCGCCAGCCCCGGCGGGCGGCGGCGGTGATGTTGTCGGCCCGGTCGTCGGTGAACAGCAGGCGGTCAGGGGCGATGCCACAGTCGTCCTCGACAAACTTGAAGATGCGCGGGTCGGGCTTCGACACGAAAAGCCTGCCCGAGACATATTCGCGGTCGAACTCGTTCAGGAAGTCCAGCTTGGTCCGCGCCTCGTCATAGGAATAGCTGCCGAAGTTGGTCAGCGCGAAGACCGGAACGCCCCTGGACCGAAGCGCCCGCAGCAACGCGATCGAGCCTTCGATCCGGGGACTGGCCAGGTCGATCCAGCGGTCGTACCACATGCGGATTTCCGTGGCCCAGTCCGGGTGCTGCCCGGCCCAGTCATAGATCGTCTCGCGGAAAAGGGCCCCATCATCGACCAGCGCGTTCATCTGGTGCAGGTCCACCTCGGCAAAGAGGCGCGTCCGGCGTTCGGGTCCGATCTCCCTGTCGTAAAAGGCTTCGGGCTGCCACGAGGTCAGCACGTTGCCGATGTCGAAGATGACTGCCTCAGGCTGCATCGCTGCCTCGATTGCGGACAACCGTCTCGCGGTAAAGGACATAAAGGCCCGATCCGCAGATCAGCGCAATCCCGACCCAGGCCACGGCATCCGGAAAGGTGCCGAAGATCAGGACGCCCCAGAGGATGGCAATCGGCATCCCCACGTATTCGAAGGGCGCGATCAGCCCGGCCTCGGCGGTGCGGTAGGCCTGGGTGACCATCATGCCGCCGATGCCGACCGACAGGCCGGTGGCAAGGAACACCGGCCAGTCGGACATCGGTGGCCAGATCCACGGGCGAAACAGGAAGGCCCAGAGCGGATCGTCGGTGGCAAGGTGTCCGTCGCCGGCCCAGAGGCCCATGCAGACGCACACGACGATGAAGCCCGACTGCACGTAGAACGACAGGGTCATCGCACTTTCGGTGCCGCCCATGTGGCGGGCCAGAAGGTTGCCGCAGGCGTAGAGAATGGCAGAGAAAAGGACGAGAAGGGCGGCGGGCTGGATCACCCCGGCGCCCGGGCGCAACATGATGATGACGCCGATCATGCCGACGATCACCGCCCCCCAGCGCCGGGGCCCAACCTTTTCACCCAGAAAGACGATGGACAGAAATGTCACCACAAGCGGGCTGACATAGGCGACCGCGACCGCATCGGCCAAGGGAAGGGCGGCAAGGCCGAGGAAGAAGGTCACGTTCGACACCATCACGATGCCCACGCGCAGAAGATGTGCTCCGGGGCGGCTGGTGCCGATCTGCGACCAGCCGCGTGCGGAGACGTGGATGACGCAGAGGATGAAGGCCATCGCCACCAGCGCCCGGATCAGGATCACCTGATGCAGCGCATATCCGCCCGACAGGAACTTGATCGACACGTCGTTGACCGAAAAGATAAGCGTGCCGCCGGTGGCGAAAAGGATGCCCGTCAGGGCTTGAGAGCGTGCCATGCCGGCAGGTGACCCAAGCCGGACGGCGGCGTCTGTTCTGCGCGCGACAGGTCTGGTCGGGAAGCCGCCTTCGGGCGTCTGGCAGGCTCCCCCCTCCCCATGAACGGGGGAATGCGGGCGCGTCTTTCGCCCGGCCAAAGGCTCAGCCGCGTTGCGCTTGCCGTGCCACCCGGTCCAGTGCGTCAAGGAACCGGCTGCGATCGGCTTTCGAGAAAAGGGCACCGCCGCCCTGGCGGAACGGATCAGCCGAGCGCAGGTCGGACATCAGGTCGCGGGTCGCCAGCGCCATGCCGATGTTGGCGACGGTCAGTTCCTCGCCGTTCGGCTTCAGCACCCGCGCCCCTGCGGCCACACATTTCGCGGCCAGAGGAATGTCCGAGGTCACCACCACAGCGCCGGGACCAGAGGCGTCGGCGATCCACTTGTCGGCCTCGTCCGGCCCGGCGGCGACATAGACGCTTTCCACCAGCGGATTGGCCGAGGGCCGGATCCCTCCGTTCGACACCAGCACCATGCGCAGGCCAAGCCGGGTGGCAACCCGTTCGGCCTCGGCCTTGACCGGGCAGGCGTCGGCGTCGATCAGGATGCGGCCAGTGTTCATTGTCCGGGGGTCATCTTTGCAGGCCGAAAACCTGGACCCAGTAGTAGCGCAGGCCCATGGACTGGCCACGCAAGGGCTTGTCGTCGGGCTGGTAGGCCATCGCGATCCCGGTTTCGCGGAACTTGCAGTTCATGATGTTGCGGCGATGGCCGGGGCTTTTCAGCCAGGCCTTCACCGCCCGTTCCGGCGTCGGCTGCCCGGCGGCGATGTTTTCGGCGGCCAGGCCATAACGGTAGCCCTCTTTGCGGATGCGGCTGGCAAACCCCTTGCCGTCCTTGCCGCTGTGGCCGAAGAAATCCTTTTCCGCCATGTTGCCGGCGTGAAGCCGGGCCGCGGCCATCAGCGACGCGTTGACCTTCAGCGGCCCGCACCCCGCCTTGGCGCGCACCGCGTTGACCGAGGCCAGCACCGACTGCGCGGGATCCGCAGCCGCCGGGGCCGGCGTCTGCTGGCCTTTCTGCGCCCGCACACGACAAAAATGCTATTGGCCTTTGTGCTGATGCTCGTCGCCTGGCCCCCCACTGCGTCCGACCGATCCGATTGAGAAGCTCATAGGAATTGTGAATAGTGAATGGCGAATGGGTGTTGTGGGGAAGTCTAACGCGGGGAAGGGGAATTTGCCAAACGAAAAGAGCTGAACAAGACCGTTGGAGATTGTACCGAAAAGAAAACGGATATAGAATGGCTGTATAGCGAAAGCCAATCCGCGCGGAAACGAATAAACTATGCCCCAGCCGATTACCAAAAACACGCTTTTCTATGGCGACAATCTTC
>JANOER010000242.1:0-4046 GCA_031441285.1 Rhodobacterales bacterium | reverse complement strand
AGCGCCTGTGCCGCAGTCGCCGCGTCCTCACGCGTGCGTGCGGCCAGCATGGCAGCAATGGTCGCGTCGATCGCCGGCGACTTCACCCCCATCCAGTTGCGCGAGCCTTCGGTGTCGGCGGCAGCGCTGCCCCAGTAGAGGTTCTGTTCGTTGCCGGGCGACAGCGACATGGTGCGGATCATGTAAGTCATGTCGAAGTCGAAGGTGTCGGTCCGGGTCTTCATCTGCGCCGAATCGAGCATGGTCACGGTCGCGGCGACCCCGATTTCCTTCAGCGCCTCGACATAGATCGCGGAGATGGATGCGGCCTCGTCCTGGCCGATGGTCAGAAGGATGTCGAAGGCAAAGGGCGCGCCCTCGGCATTCTTCAGCACGCCATCGTCGCCGACCGTCCAGCCCGCCTCTTCCAGAAGCGCCAGCGCCCGGCGCAGGCCGGTGCGGTTCTGCGGGGTGCCGTCATTTTCGGGCAGACTGTAACCATCGAGCGTTCCGGGCAGAAGATCGGCCGTGAACGGCTTGAGCAGTGCCAGCACCGGGCCTTCGGCGGGTGTGCCGGGGGCCATCGCGAACGGGCTGTTCGAGAAATACGAGGTGATGCGCGGGGCAGCACCCCCGGTCAGGGTCTGATTGACGAAGTCGAAGTTGAACATCGCGATCATCGCCTCGCGCACCCGCCAGTCCTGAAACTGAGGTTTGCGGGTGTTCATCACGAAGCCGATGATGCCCGAGGGCCGGTCATGCGGCACTTCCAGCTTGATCATCTCGCCCGAGGCGATGGCGGGAAAATCGTAGCGGCTGGCCCATTTCGCCAGATTGTCCTCGCGGAAGGCGGTGATGGCACCGGTCTTGACCGATTCAAACACCGCGACCGGGTTGGCGAAATAGTCGTAGCGGATGGTGTCGAAGTTCCACATGCCCCGATTGGCGGCCAGGCCCTTGCCCCACCAGTCCGGGTTGCGCCGGTAGGTGATGGCCACGCCGGGATCGACCGTGTCCACGACATAGGGCCCCGATCCGGTCAGCGCATCCAGCGAGGTCGCCTCGAAGTCCTTGCCGGCGAAATCCGCCTTCTTCAGGATCGGTCGCAGGCCCAGGATCAGCGGCAGTTCGCGGTCCTCGACGTTGAAGGTGAAGCGCAGCGAGCGGTCGCCAGTGGCTTCGGCGCTGGCGATCTTCTTCCAGGCGCCGTGGTAGCGCGGGTTGCCGATCGTTCCCAGCGTCTCGAAGGACCACAGCACATCCTCGACCGTCACCGGGCTGCCGTCCGAGAATCGGGCCCCTTCGCGCAGGGTGAATTCCACGAAGCTGCGGGCATCGTCGGTCTCAATCGATTCGGCCAGAAGACCGTAAAGCGTGAAGGGTTCATCGAAGCTTCGGGCCATAAGTGTCTCGAAGGTCAGGGGTGAAACCCCTTCGCCGGCCGACCCGTTGGTGATGAAGGGATTGAGCGTGTCGAAGCTGCCGTTGACCGAAAGCGTCAGGCTGCCGCCCTTGGGCGCATCGGGGTTCGCCTGGGGGAAGGACACAAAATCCGGGGGCAAGCCAGGTTGCCCATACATAGCTATGCCATGCTGGGGCTCTGCTGTTGCCGGTGCGGTTGCAAGGGCCAGAGCGATGGGCAGGACAAGACGGCCAAAGGCCAAGGTGACGGCACGCAACATTGCAGAGGCTTCCCTGTCTGAAGTGGTGTTTCTTGCCACAACCCTAAGCGGGTGTGCGAAGCAATTCAAACTTTTAGCTTGGCCATCGGCGGAGAGCGGATTATACAGTCCTTACTGCTCGATAGGTTTCTTGCCTGTATGAAACCTGCCTCAAAGACTTAACGCCGGCCTTGCGCCGGCGTTTTTTTCATTGTGCCTCTGCGCTTCCCCTTGGCCGTCCCGCATGGCATGATTTCGCAGTTGCAGCATAAGTGGGAGGCGGACATGTCGCTGACGGGCAAGCGGGCGATCATCACCGGGTCGAACTCCGGCATAGGTCTGGGCGTGGCCGAAGCCCTTGCCGCCGCCGGGGCCGAGGTGGTGCTGAACAGTTTCACCGACCGCCCCGAGGATCACGACCTTGCCCGCGACCTTGCCGCGCGTCACGCTGTCCCGGCGCGCTATATCGCCGCCGACATGTCGAAGGGCGCGGACTGTCGCGCGCTGATCGAAAAGGCCGGGGGCTGCGATATCCTGGTGAACAATGCCGGCATCCAGTTCGTCAGCCCGGTCGAGGATTTCCCGGTCGACAAATGGGATGCGATCCTTGCGATCAACCTGAGCTCGGCCTTCCACACCACCGCCGCCGCCTTGCCGGGCATGAAGGCGAAAGGCTGGGGGAGGATCGTCAACGTCGCCAGCGCCCATGGCCTGACGGCCAGCCCGTTCAAATCGGCCTATGTCGCGGCAAAGCACGGGATCGTGGGCCTGACCAAGACCGTGGCGCTTGAAGTCGCGGGACAGGGGATCACCTGCAACGCGATCTGCCCGGGTTATGTGCTGACCCCCCTGGTCGAGGCGCAGATCCCCGACCAGATGAAGGCGCACAAGATGGACCGCGAGACGGTGATCCGCGAGGTGATGCTGCTGCGCCAGCCCAGCCGCCAGTTTGCCACCGTCGAACAGGTCGGCGGCACGGCGGTCTACCTGTGCAGCCCGGTGGCCGATCAGGTGACGGGGACAACGATTTCCATTGACGGCGGCTGGACCGCGCTGTGACGCGGGGCCAAATTCCTTCCAAGGAGTTTGCAAATCTTTTCAAAAAGATTTGCGGAGGTGTCCGTTGACGCGGCGCGTCAGTCTGGCGCTGCAAGGCGGGGGCGCGCATGGCGCCTTCACCTGGGGTGTCCTTGACCGGCTGCTGGACGAGGACGACCTCGAGATCGCCGGAATTTCCGGCACATCGGCCGGAGCGCTGAACGGGGCTGCGCTGAAGGCGGGGCTGCTCGCCGGGGGGCGGGTCGCGGCGCAAAAGCGGCTTGACCGGCTTTGGACCCAGGTGGGCGAGATCGGCGATTTCCGCATCTATCCCTGGATTCAACCCTGGCTGCCGGCGATCCGGTTCTGGCAGGATGCGGCCGAGGCTTTTCTGCCCGTGTCCCCCCAGGGCATCGCGGCGCAGCTGTATTCGCCCTATGCGCTTGGGCCGGCCTGGGAGAACCCGCTGGACCCGGTGGTCCGCGATCTTGACTTCTCGCAGGTTTGCGACGGGGCGGAACCCCGGCTTTTCGTCAGCGCGACCAATGTGCGCACCGGCCGGATCAAGGTGTTTGAGGGCGACGAGATCACGCCGCAGGCGCTGTTGGCCTCGTCCTGCGTGCCGACGGTGTTTCAGGCGGTGACCATCGGCGGCGAGGCTTACTGGGACGGCGGCTATTCCGGCAATCCCGCCCTGTTCCCGCTGTACGAGCCCGACCTTCCCGATGACGTGCTGGTGGTGTCGATCAACCCCTTGCGCCGCGATGCGGTGCCGGACACTCCGCTGGAAATCCAGAACCGGATCAACGAGATCAGCTTCAACGCCAGCCTGCTGAGCGAGCTTCGGGCGATCAACTTCGTGCGGCGGCTGATTGCGGAAGGCCGGATGGAACCGGGCAAGATGAAAGACGTCCGCGTCCATCTGATTGCCGACGATGGGTTGATGAACGCGCTGTCTGCCACCACCAAGCTTGCACCCTCGCAGCACTTGCTGGACCGGCTGAAAGCCGCGGGACGGGCTGCGGCCGACCGGTTCCTTGCGGCGGATGGCCATCTGATCGGCCAGGAAGGCAGCCTTAGCCTGCCCGAAGTTCTGGCTCAGCCCTGATCCAGCGCCTTGGGCAACGGATAGACCAGCCCGCCCGACACGATCAGCTTGGCCGCGTCATCGACCCCCATGTCCATCATCACCAGGTCTTTCGTCGGCACGAACAGCAGCATCCCGCTGGTAAACGGCGTCAGGCCGACGAAGACCGCCGACAGATCGGGGCCCAGCAGCGCCAGCCGTTCGGCAAGTTCGCCCTTCGGCCGGGTCGACAGGAACCCCAGCGCCCAGGAGCCGGGGCGGGGAAACTCGACCAGAACCAC
>JANOER010000241.1:0-6039 GCA_031441285.1 Rhodobacterales bacterium | reverse complement strand
GCCTCGACTTCGGCGGCTGTCGTCACGGCGAAGGCAAGCAGATCGACGATGGGCTCGTGGACGACGGCCGTCATCTTCCGGACACGTGCGGAAAGACCGCGACCAGGGTCTTGCCCTCGCCGGTCTTCATTTCGCTGATGTTGCCCTGGTGCAGGAAGATGCCGCCCATCAGCTGCACATCGAAGGCACGCAGACCCAGCGCCCGCTTCGCGGCCTCGCGGCAGTTGGCAAACGCTTCCGGCAGAACCTGGTCCAGGCTTTCGCCGCCGTCCTGCACACGCTTTTGCAGCTCGCGGGTTTTTGCGATGATCCCGTCATCGCCAAGTGACAGGAACTCCGGCTCCAGCGCGGTGATCTCCGCCACAAGCGGGCGGACAGACTTGACCAAGCGGTCGTTCGGGGTGCCGAACACCTTCCGCGCGAGTGCACCAAAACCCAGCATGATTTCTCCGTAAGGCGACATTCCTGACAGCATCGTGTGGCTCTTGGACTTGTCCGCCCTCAACGCCTTCCATAGAAGAGCCAAGAAGCAGGCCGGACGGCCCCGTCTCACGCGACTGTCGCGATGTAAGGGGTAGGCCCGGCATAGTCAACGTGGCAGGGTATTTCCGCCCGATCAGGAGACGGTGATATGATGAAACCATTGGGCCTTTGCGCCGCAGTTGCGCTGGCCTTGGCCCTGACGGCTCCGGTTCATGCCGAAGGCGAGACGGCCGAAACCGTGGTGGCCACGATCAACGGCACCGAGATCACCCTTGGCCAGATGGTCGCCCTGCGCGAAACCTTGCCCGAACAATACCAGTCGCTGCCCGACGATGTGCTGTTCAAGGGGATCATGGATCAGCTGGTGCAGCAGGAAGTCCTGGTACAGTCGGTGACAGACCTTTCGCCCCGCGACACCGCGTCGATCGCAAATGACACCCGTGGCTATGTTTCGGGCGTGGCGATCCAGCGGATCGTTCAGGACTCCATCACGGAAGAGTCCCTGCAAGCCGCCTATGACGCGCGTTTCAAGGACACCCCGCAACTGACCGAATTCAACGCGGCCCACATCCTGGTCGCAACGAAGGAAGAGGCCGAAAAACTGAAGGCCGACCTCGTCGGCGGCGCGGATTTCACCGAGCTTGCGAAGGCCCATTCGACCGATACCGGCTCGGGTGCCGACGGCGGCAACCTAGGCTGGTTCGGTGCCGGCGTCATGGTCAAGCCCTTCGAGGACGCCGTGCTTGTCGCCAAGGTCGGCGAGGTTACCGTCCCGGTCCAGTCCGATTTCGGGTTCCACCTGATCCTGGTCAAGGAGACCCGGATCGCCGCCAACCCGACGCTTGACCAGATCCGCGACGAGCTTGCCGCCGAGCTGGAAAACACGGCAATCGAGGCCAGACTGGTCGAACTTCAGGCTGCCGCGACCATCACCCGCACGGCTGACGGGATCGACCCGGCCATTCTCAGAAACTCTGCGCTGATCGACTGATCCAAGGGGGACGCAATGGCAAAGACTGACTGGAAGGCCGAAGCGAAGGCACTGAAGAAAAGGGTGCGTGCGCTGAAGGACAGCTTCACCGCTGCCGCCGGCCCGGTGGCCGAGGCGGTGTCAGAGGCGGTTGGCGACGCGGTCGCGGCGGCGAAAAAGGCCCTGAAGCCGGTCTCGCCACTTGCCCCCGCCAGCTTTCCGGTGCTGCCCGCGGTCAAGGGGGCCGAGTTTGCCGCAGTCGAGGCCGGGGTGCGCTACCAGCACCGCAAGGACGTGATGCTGGTCCGACTGGCACCCGGCACCACGATGGCCGGATCCTTCACCCGGTCCTCCACACGGTCGGCTTGCGTTCGCGATTGCCAGGCCAAACTTGCGTTGAAAGTGCCGCCGGGTGCGGGGGCGGCGATCATCGTGAACTCGGGCAATTCCAATGCCTTCACCGGCAAGTCGGGCGAAACATCCGTCGCCGCCGTTACCGGCGCGGTCAGCGCGGCCCTTGGCATCCCGGCCTCTCGCGTGTTCTCATCCTCGACCGGCGTGATCGGCGAGCCTTTGCCCTTCGACAAGATCACCGCAAGCGTTCCCGCCCTGGCGGCCGCGCTGACCAAGGACGCGGTGGACATGGCCGCGCAGGCGATCATGACCACCGATACCTTCCCCAAGGGCGCAGCCGCGACCGTGCAGGGCGACGGCGGGGTGATCCATATCGCCGGCATCGCCAAGGGCTCGGGCATGATCGCGCCCGACATGGCGACGATGCTGGTCTACATCTTCACCGATGCGAAGATCCCGGCCCCGGCGCTGCAACGCATGGTGTCGCGCAATGTGGGTGCCACCTTCAATTCCATCACCGTCGACAGCGACACCTCGACCTCCGACACGCTTCTGGTCGCCGCAACCGGGCAGTCGGACGCGGCCGAAGTGAAAGGCCCGGTCGCCAAAGCCTTCGAGACCGCCCTGCACGGCGTGATGCGCGACCTTGCGTTGCAGGTCGTGCGCGACGGCGAAGGGGCGACCAAGCTGGTCGAGGTGCGCGTAACCGGTGCCGCCAGCGACGCGGACGCCGCCAAAGTCGCCTTTTCCATCGCCAACTCGCCTCTGGTGAAAACCGCAGTGGCCGGCCAGGATCCGAACTGGGGCCGCATCGTCGCCGCCGTGGGCAAGTCGGGTGCTGCCGCCGACCGCGACCGGCTGACCATTCGCTTCGGCGATATCCTCGTGGCCGAAAAGGGCTGGCGGAATCCGAAGTACCTTGAAGATGAAGGGGCGGCCTACATGCAGGGGCAGGAATTGCTCTTTCACGTCGACCTCGGCATGGGCCGCGCCAAACGCACGGTCTGGACCTGCGACCTCACCGCGCGCTACGTCGAGATCAACGCCGACTACCGCTCCTGACCACTCTGCACATCATCCTTTCTGCACAAATATCCCGGGGGTCCGGGGGCTGGCCCCCGGCGGCCCGACAAGGCCATCGTCATGAAGATCATCCTCGTCTCCGCAGTCGCCCTGATCGACCCCGATGGCCGCGTGCTTCTGGCCCAGCGCCCCGAGGGCAAGTCCCTCGCCGGCCTGTGGGAGTTTCCCGGCGGCAAGGTCGAACCGGGCGAGACCCCCGAAGCCGCGCTGATCCGCGAGCTGAAGGAAGAGCTGGACATCGACACCTGGACCTCCTGCCTCGCTCCCTTGACCTTCGCCAGCCACAGCTACCCCGAGTTCCACCTCCTGATGCCGCTTTTCGCCTGCCGCCGCTGGCAGGGCACGCCGCGCGCAACCGAAGGGCAGACTCTGGCCTGGGTCAGGCCGGAACGCCTGCGCGACTATCCGATGCCCCCGGCCGACCTGCCGCTGATCCCGATCCTGCGTGACTGGCTCTAGCAAAGCCGCGCGACGATTTTTCGCAGAAAAATCATGCCCTTGCCGATGCCAGCAGAAAAGGCCGGGCAGAGCCCGGCCTTGAAGTTATTGTGGTCGGACCGCACCAAAGCCCAGATCAGGCCAGCGTCCGCTGGATCTCCTCGCGCTCGAAGATCTCGATCACGTCATCCTGGCGCACGTCCTCGTAGTTCTCGAAGGCCATGCCGCATTCCTGGCCCGAGGGCACTTCCTTCACTTCGTCCTTGAAGCGCTTCAGTGTCTTCAGCGTGCCTTCGTGGATCACCACGTTGTCGCGCAGAAGCCGCACGCCGGCAGACCGGCGCGCCACGCCTTCGGTGACAAGGCAACCCGCCACCTTGCCGACGCCCGAGACCTTGAAGACCTCCAGGATCCGGGCATAACCGATGAAGTTCTCGCGCACTTCCGCCTTCAGAAGGCCAGACGCGGCGGCTTTGATGTCGTCGACCAGATCATAGATGATCGAGTAGTAGCGGATCTCGACCCCCTTCTGGTTCGCCGACTGCCGGGCAGAAGCGTTGGCCCGCACGTTGAAGCCGATGATCGGCGCCTTCGAGGCTTCGGCAAGGGCCACATCCGTGTCGGTGATCGCACCGACGCCGGAATGCAGCACGCGGACGCGCACCTCTTCGTTGCCGATCTTTTCCATCGCCTGGACGATCGCTTCGGCACTGCCCTGCACGTCGGCCTTGATCAGGATCGGCAGTTCGGCCACGGACTGGTCGGCCTTGGCTTTGGCCATCAGCTGTTCCAGCGTGGTTGCGGCACCGGCGGCGGCGCGCTTGTCTTTTGCCGCCTTGATCCGGTAGTCGGCAATCTCGCGTGCCTGGGCTTCGGTTTCCACGACGTTCAGCGTGTCCCCTGCCGACGGCGTGCCCGAAAGACCCAGCACCTCGACCGCCGCAGACGGAGCAGCTTCTGCCACCGTCTCGCCCTTGTCGTTGATCAGCGCGCGGACCTTGCCCCACTGTTCGCCGACAACGAAGATGTCGCCCTTGCGCAGGGTTCCGTTCCGTACCAGCACGGTCGCGACCGGGCCGCGGCCGACATCAAGCTTGGCTTCGATCACGGCGCCCGAGGCGGCGCGATCCGGGTTGGCGCGCAGTTCCAGAAGCTCGGCCTGCAACGAGATCGCTTCCAAGAGGTCGTCAAGCCCAAGGCCGGTCTTGGCCGACACTTCCACGTCCTGCACTTCGCCCGACATGGCTTCGACCACCACCTCGTGCTGCAGCAGATCGGTGCGCACCTTGGTCGGGTTCGCGTCGTATTTGTCGATCTTGTTGATCGCCACGATCATCGGCACGCGGGCCGCCTTGGCATGGGCAATCGCTTCGATCGTCTGCGGCATCACGGCGTCATCCGCCGCCACGACCAACACCACGATATCGGTGACCTGCGCCCCGCGTGAGCGCATGGAGGTGAAGGCCGCGTGGCCCGGCGTGTCAAGGAAGGTGATGATCTGGCCATTGGCCGCTTTCACCTGATAGGCGCCGATGTGCTGGGTGATCCCGCCCGCTTCGCCGGAAACCACGCTGGTCTTGCGGATTGCATCCAGAAGGCTGGTCTTGCCGTGGTCGACATGGCCCATGATCGTTACGATCGGCGGGCGCGGCAGAAGGTTCTCGTCCAGGTCCTTGACCGTGTCGATGACCTGTTCCACGTCGGCGTCCGAGACACGCACGGCCTTGTGGCCGAATTCCTCGATCACCAGTTCGGCGGTATCGGCGTCGATGGCCTGGTTCATCGTGACCATCATGCCCATCTTCATCAGCGACTTGACCACGTCGGCCGCGCGTTCGGCCATCCGGTTGGCAAGCTCGCTGACCACGATGGTTTCGGGCAGTTGCACGTCGCGCACCTGCTTTTCGGCCTTTTGACCCAGACCCAGCGCCTTGGCGCGGGCCTTTTCCTGCTTGCGCTTCATTGCGGCAAGGCTGCGTTGCCGCCCGCCTTCGCCCGCCAGCGCATCGTTCAGAGTAAGCTTGCCGGTGCGGCGCGCATCGTCGCCGGCGCCGCGCTTGGCGCCCTTGTCGGCACGGTCGTCCCGGTCGCGATCGGTCTTGCGCGGGCTGAGACCCGGCTTGGCCGAGGCAGGGCCGCGTGCGTCTTCGGTCGTGGTGGCGGCGGCCGGAGCGGCGGAGCGTTCAGCCGGCTTTGCAGCCTCCGGCGCGGGCGTAGTCGACCGCGCGCGGGTGCCCAGCACATCGGCACGGCGGGCTTCGGCGGCCGCGACCCTGGCGGCGGCTTCGGCCTTGGCGGCGCGATCCTCGTCCTCGGCGCGCTGACGCAGCGCCTCGTTGCGCTCACGGTCTTCGCGATCCTTGGTCTCGATCTCTTCGCGACGGCGCGCGCGATCTTGCTCGCGGGTCTTGTCCTCTTCGGCACGACGCAGGGTGTCTTCGGCCTCACGCGCCTTGGCGGCACGCAGCGCCGCCATGCGACGTTCCATTTCTGCATCGGTGATGCCGGCGGGACGCTTGGAGGGATCGCCCAGCCCGGAGGAGGACGCGGACGACCCCGCGCCCGGAGTGCCGGGTTTCGCAACGGTCGGCACCATCACGCGCTTGCGCTTGGTTTCGACCACGACGCTCTTGGTCCGGCCGTGGCTGAAGCTTTGCTTCACCTGTCCGGAACGGGGGGCGCCCCCGAGGCCAAGAGGTTTCTTGCCGTCT
>JANOER010000240.1:0-32552 GCA_031441285.1 Rhodobacterales bacterium | reverse complement strand
CTGGCTCTGACGACCGGTCCCGCCTTGAAGCAGGGGGACACATCGCCTACACGTCGATCTCGAATATAGGGGTGGGCGAGGGGTCGGCAATGTCAACCGGACTGATGCAGGGCAAGCGCGGGCTGATCATGGGGCTTGCGAACGACAAGTCGATCGCCTGGGGGATTGCGCAAGCGGTGGCGGCGCAGGGGGCGGAACTGGCGTTCTCCTATCAGGGCGAGGCGCTGAAGAAGCGGGTCGAGCCGCTGGCGACATCGCTGGGCAAGCCGCGGCTTTTCGAGTGCGACGTGGCAAGCGAAGACAGCATGGATGCGCTTTTCGCCTGGCTGGCGGCGGAATGGGGCCAGCTTGACTTCGTGGTCCACGCCATCGGCTTTTCCGACAAGAACGAGCTGCGCGGCCGCTATGTCGACACCAGCCGTGCGAACTTCCTGATGTCGATGGACATCTCGGTCTACAGCTTCACCGCCATCGCGCAGCGGGCGGCGGTGATGATGGGGCCGGGCGGCAGCATCCTGACCCTGACCTATTACGGTGCGGAAAAGGTCATGCCGCATTACAACGTCATGGGCCTGTGCAAGGCGGCGCTGGAAGCTTCGGTGAAATACATCGCCGAGGATCTGGGCAAGGACGGCATCCGGGTGAACGCGATCTCGGCCGGGCCGATCAAGACCCTTGCCGCCAGCGGGATCGGTGATTTCCGCTACATCATGCGCTGGAACGAGCTGAACTCGCCCCTGCGCCGCAACGTGACGCAGGAAGAGGTTGGCAAGGCGGCGCTTTACCTTCTGTCCGACCTAGGTTCGGGCACAACGGGCGAAAACCTGCACGTCGACGCGGGCTACCATGTGGTGGGGATGAAGGCGATCGACGCGCCCGATATCGACATCGTGACCGGCAAGAAAGAGGCTGGCCAATGAGCCGCCGCCTGCCATGACGCTGACGGCCTTCCTTGCTGTCGCGGGCCTGCTGACCATGGGCGCGGTAAGCCCGGGCCCGGCGGTTCTGATGTCGGCCCGCACCGGCGTCGGCGAAGGGCTGCGGACCGGGTTCTTCCTGTCGCTGGGCATTGGCGCGGGGGCGGTCTTCTGGGCGGTTCTGGCGCTCAGCGGCCTTGCAGTGATCTTCCAGATCGCGCCGACGCTGCTATGGGCGTTCAAGATCATCGGCGGGTTGTATCTGGTCTGGATGGCGATCGGGATGTGGCGGCACGCCGCCGAGCCTCTGCCCGACCTGACCGGCACCCCGCCGCGTTCAGCTGCATCGGCGTTCCGGTTGGGACTGCTGACCCAGCTGTCCAACCCCAAACCTGCCGTGCTTCTGAGTGCGGTCTTCATCGGCACCGTGCCCCCCGGCACGCCGTTCTGGGTTCTGGTGGCGCTGCTGAGCTTCCTGTTCGCGGTCGAGACTGGCTGGAACACCATCGTCGCCCGCGTGTTCTCGCTTGACCGCACCCGCCGCGCCTATACCGGCGCCAAGCCCATGATCGACCGGATCTTCGGTGGTCTTCTGGGCCTTCTTGGCGTCAAGATCGCCACAACCTGAGGGAGCTTGCCATGTCCGCTGACCGCCTGCCGCATGAAAAAGGGTTTCACGTCAGCTGGGACCAGATCCACCGCGATGCCCGCGCTTTGGCCTGGCGGCTGGACGGCAAGGGGCCGGACGATGGCGCATGGCGCGCGGTCGTCGGGATCACGCGGGGCGGGTTGGTACCCGCGATGATCGTCAGCCGCGAGCTGGACATCCGCGTCGTCGACACGATTTCGGTGAAAAGCTACAGCCATCAGGCGCAGGCCTTGGCCAAGGTGATCAAGGCGCCGCAGGCTGACCTGATGGGCGACGGGACCGGCATCCTGATCGTCGATGACCTGGTCGACACCTGCAAGACGCTGGAACTGGTCCGCAGACTTTACCCAAAGGCGCATTTCGCCACGGTCTACGCCAAGCCCAGCGGCAAGCCGATGGTCGACAGCTATATCACCGAGGTCAGCCAGGACACCTGGATCTTCTTCCCCTGGGACATGGCGCTGCAATATGTCCAGCCGATGCGCGGGACGGACTGAAACACCGCTCGGCGCTCTCTTGCGAGCGCTTCTCGCTGATGCAAGCGAAGACGCCCGCAAGGGCGGATGAGCGGCCCGAAAGGATGACCCGATGACCCTGCCTCGCAACCCTGCCTTCGCCGCGACCGAACCGCCTCCGGTGATGGAAGCGCGGCGCTGGTTGGTCGGGGTGACGCATCCCGCCGACCGCCCCCTGATCAACGTCAGCCAGGCGGCCCCGGTCGAAAGCCCGCCTCTTGGCCTGCGCCAGGCCCTGGCCGAGGCGGCGCTGAACGACCCCGAGGCCCATCTCTACGGTCCGGTGCTGGGCCTGCCCGCCTTGCGCGACGAGATCGCGGCGCAGTTCTCGGCGGCCTACGGTGGCAGGATCGCACCGGCCGAGGTCGCGATCACCCAGGGTTGCAACCAGGCGTTCTGCGCCGTGATGGCGACGCTGGCCGGGGCAGGGGACGAGGTGATCCTGCCAACGCCGTGGTATTTCAACCACAAGATGTGGCTGGACATGACCGGCACCCGCGCCGTGCCGCTGGAGACCGGGCCTTCGCTGATCCCGGACGCTGCGTCAGCAAAGGCGCTGATCACCGCGCGCACGCGGGCAATCGTCCTGGTTACGCCGAACAATCCGGGCGGGGTGGAATATCCGGCCGAAACCGTGGCGGCCTTTCGCGACCTTGCCCGCGCGAATGGGCTGGCCCTGATCCTGGACGAGACCTACCGCGATTTCGACAGCCGCCATTCAGTGGAACTGGGCGGCCGCCCGCATGACCTTTTCGCCGATCCCGACTGGCAGGACACGGTGATCCAGCTTTACAGCTTCTCCAAGGCCTATCGGCTGACCGGGCACCGGGTCGGCAGCATCGTCGCGTCCGAAGCCCGGCTGGCAGAGGTCGAGAAATTCCTGGATACCGTTGCGATCTGCCCCGGCCAGCTGGGCCAGATTGCCGCCCTTTGGGGGATGCGCAACCTTGCGCAATGGGTGGCGGGGGAACGCGACGAGATCCTTGCCCGCCGCCGCGCGATGATCGACGGGTTCACGGCGCTGCCGGGCTGGACGCTTCTGGGCTGCGGCGCCTATTTCGCCTATGTCGAACACCCGTTCGACATCGCGTCAGACGCGCTGTGCAAGCGGCTGGTCGGCGAGGCTTCGCTGCTGATGCTGCCGGGCACGATGTTCCAGCCCGAAGGGTCCGAGGCGGGCAAACGGCAGATCCGGATCGCCTTTGCCAATGTCGACGCGGCCGGCATTGCCGAGATGTTCCGCAGGCTTGCTGCTTTCACGCCCTGAAACGCCGCGGGCCGCTCGCTTCCGGTCTTGCCCCGCTGGCGGTCAGCCACTATTCACCGATGCCAGATCAACCCCGAGGCAGACCATGGCAAAGACCCCCGAGACGGACGTGAAACGCCCGAAGAACATGGTGAAAGAGGCGGCCGTCTGGGTGCTGATGGGGATGCTGGTCCTTGGGCTTGGCGGCTTCGGGGTCACCAGTTTCAGCGGGGGCTCGACCTCTGTCGGGACCGTCGGCGATGTCGAGATCCCGGCCGACGCCTATGCCCTTGCGTTCCAGTCGCAGCTGAACGCCTTTTCGCAGCAGATCGGCCAGCCGATCTCGGCGCAAGAGGCGCTGGCCTTCGGGCTGGACCGCCAGGTGCTGCAAGGGTTGGTCACGCAGGCCGCGCTGGACAACGAAGCGTCGCGCGTCGGCATTTCGGTCGGCGATGCGGTCGTTGCGGCCGAACTGAAGGCGATCGAGGCGTTCAAGGGCGTGACGGGCGTCTTCGACCGCGAGGCCTATCGCTTCACGCTGGAACGCAGCAACCAGACCGAAGCCGATTTCGAAGCTGACCTGCGCCGGGGCATCACCCGCGAGTTGTTGCAGGGCACCGTCTCCGGCGGCTTTGCCGCGCCGGCCGCGCTGACCGACACGCTGTACGCCTGGATCGCCGAGCGGCGTGGCTTTTCGATGCTGCGGCTGGGCGAGGCGGACCTGGTAACACCGGTCGCGGCACCGACCGAGGATGAACTGGTCGCCTTCCACGGCGCAAACATAACCTTGTTCACCAAACCCGAAGCCAAGCGGATCACCTATGCCGCACTTCTGCCGGAAGCGATTGCCAAGGATCAGGCGGTGGATGACGCCGAACTTCAGGCGCTTTACCAAAGCCGGATCGACGAATTCGTGATGCCCGAGCGCCGGATCGTCGAAAGGCTGGTCTATCCCGATCAGGCCTCGGCCGACGCTGGCCGGGCGGACCTGGACGGCGGAGCTGCCTTCGGGGACCTGGTGACGGCGCGCGGGCTGACGCTGGATGCGATCGACCTTGGGGATGTTGCGAAGGACGACCTTGGTGCGGCGGGGGATGCGGTCTTTGGCGCGGTCGAAGGCGCGGTTGTGGGGCCAGTCGGCTCGGACCTTGGGCCGGCGCTGTTCCGGGTGGTCACGGTGCTGGCGGCCGAGGAGACAAGCTTTGAAGACGCGCGCGCCACGCTGGCGATAGAACTGCAGACCGACGCGGCGCGCACGGTGATCGCCGACAAGGTCGAACTGGTTGACGACCTTCTGGCAGGTGGTGCCACGCTTGAGGATCTTGGCAAGGACGCCGGGCTGGTTCTGGCGACGCTGGACCATGTGCCGGGCCAGCAGGGCGATGCGGTGATCGAGGGCTATCCGGCCTTCCGCACCGCCGCCGAAGCCGTAAAAGCCGACGATTTCGCCGAAGCAATCGTGTTGGAGGACGGCGGGATCGTCGCCCTGCGGCTGGACGAAGTGGTGCCTGCCGCGCCGATCCCCTTTGCCGAAGCGCGCACGGCGGTGGAAGCCGGCTGGCGCGCCGACGCCCTTGCAAAAGCCCTGTCGGCCCGCGCAATCGAGATCAAGTCGGCAATCGAGGGCGGTGCCGCGATCGGCAGCTTCGGGATCGTGGACGTGACCTCTGAAACCGCGCGCGATGGGACTGTGGCCAATGCGCCTGACACGCTTCTGCCGGCGGTGTTCGCGATGTCCGAAGGCGACGTGCGGGTGATCGAGGCCGAAGGCTTCATCGCCGTGGTCGTGCTGGACAAGATCCAGCCCGCCGCGCCCGACGGCGAGGACGCCGATGCCCTGCGCAGCGCGATCGAAGCGCAGGCGGAACAGGCGATCTCGGCGGATGCCATCGGGGCCTTCACGGCGGCGCTTGGCACCGAAGCCGGGATCACCATCGATCAGGTGGTGATCAACGCGGTCAACGCGAGCCTGCCCTGATGCAGTTGTCGCCTGATTTCGCCGCGTTCGAGGCTGCCTGGGCCCGGGGTGAGAACCAGATTGTCTGGGCGCGGCTTGCCGCAGACTTGGATACTCCGGTCAGCCTGATGCTGAAGCTGGGCGATGCACGCGCGGACACGTTCATGCTGGAATCGGTCACCGGCGGCGAGGTGCGCGGGCGCTATTCCATCGTCGGGATGAAACCTGACCTCATCTGGCGCTGCCGGGGCACCTCCAGCGAGATCAACCGCGAGGCGCGGTTCGACGCGGCGGCCTTCCGTCCGCTTGACGGGCATCCCTTGGACACGCTGCGCGCGCTTATCGCCGAATGCCGGGTGACGATGCCTGAAGGCTTGCCCCCCGTGTCTGCGGGGCTTTTCGGCTATCTTGGCTACGACATGATCCGGCTGGTCGAACATCTGCCGGACGTGAACCCGGACCCGCTTGGCGTGCCGGATGCGGTGCTGATGCGGCCGTCGGTCATTGCCGTGCTGGACGGGGTGAAGGGCGATGTGACCATCGTTTCGCCGGCCTGGGTCGGATCAAACCTGTCGGCGCGGGCGGCCTATGCCCAGGCCGCCGAACGGGTGATGGACAGCCTGCGCGACCTGGACCGCGCACCCTCGGCCGCGCGCGATCTTGGCGAGGTGACCCCGGTGGGCGAGCCCCGGTCGAACTTCAGCCATGCCGGCTACAAGGCGGCGGTCGAAAGGGCCAAGGACTATATCCGCGCCGGCGACATCTTTCAGGTGGTGCCAAGCCAGCGCTGGGCACAGCGGTTTGAACTTCCGCCCTTCGCGCTATACCGGTCGCTGCGTCGGACCAACCCGTCGCCCTTCATGTTCTTCTTCAACTTTGGTGGTTTTCAGGTGGTGGGCGCGTCGCCCGAGATCCTGGTGCGGCTGCGGGACGGTGAAGTGACCGTGCGCCCGATTGCCGGCACCCGCAAACGGGGGGCCACCCCGGACGAGGACCGCGCCCTGGAGGCCGACCTTCTGGCCGACCCGAAGGAACGGGCCGAGCATCTGATGCTTCTGGACCTTGGCCGCAACGACGTTGGCCGCGTGGCACGCGTCGGCACCGTGCGTCCGACCGAAACCTTCATCATCGAACGCTACAGCCACGTCATGCACATCGTGTCGAACGTGGTGGGCGAGATTGCCGAGGGCGAAGATGCGCTGTCGGCCTTGCTGGCAGGTTTGCCGGCGGGCACCGTGTCCGGTGCGCCGAAGGTGCGGGCGATGGAGATCATCGACGAGCTGGAACCCGAAAAGCGCGGGATCTATGGCGGGGGCGTCGGCTACTTCGCGGCCAACGGCGAGATGGATTTTTGCATCGCGCTGCGCACGGCGGTCCTGAAGGACGAGACGTTGTATATTCAAGCCGGCGGAGGCGTCGTCTACGACAGCGACCCCGAGGCAGAGTATCAGGAAACCGTCAACAAATCCAACGCTCTGCGCCGCGCGGCCGAGGATGCGGGCCTGTTCGTCCGGCGCGGAAACAGCTGACCGCCAAGCGGCCACTCATCAAGCCCTTGCAGGCTTTCTTCGTTCCACCCTGCCAACGATGAAAGCCCGCAAGGGCTTGATGAGTGGCCCCCCTGACAGGTCTATTCGACCGTCAGCACCGCCGTCAGCGGAGCCAGTGCCACGGTCGCGGCCCGACCCTCGACCGTCCATTCCAGAAGCGCTGCAACCAGGTCAGGCGTGGCCTCGCCCGCGACGGCAACGCGACCGTCCTGTCCGGCCTTGAACACCGCGCGGTCAAGCAGGCGGCGGACGGATTCGCTGTCCGTGCCGGCGGATGCGAGGTCGCGGAACACCACGGCGGCGGCGACATCCTCGCGGCGGGCGACCTGATCTGCGGCGTTCAGGCCCTGGTCCCAGGTCAGCAGTCCCCGGCCTTGCGCAGCCACCACTGGCACGACGATGCTGGCCAGCGGCCGGCGATCCTGAAACATCGGTTCGGCCAGGTCCATGACCGCCACGGCCTCGGGAAGGCCCTGGGCCATCGACTGGAACGCAACCTCGATGTCTGAAGCCTGCGCACCCTCGGCAATGCCGGTGGCCAGCATCACCACTTCCTTGCCGGCCGCGCGGTAGATCGCGGCGCGTTCCGGAGTGGCGGGATCCAGCGGATCAAGGGCAAAGCTGACGGGGAAGGGCAGGGCGGCAAGGCCCGCGCGGTCCAGGTCCGCCATGCCGGCGTCGATCAGCACCAGAGCGACCAGAGGCTTGGCGTCGGGGTTCTCAAACGTTGCGGCAAAGGCGGTGATCGGACGGTTGTCGACCTCGGGGATCGCGTCCGTGACCACCGGCGCATCGGCGGCAGGCGATTCTGCGGCAGGAGCATCGCCGATTCTGGGCAGGCGGCCGATGACCACGCCCCCAGCGTCGTCGCCAAGTCCAGGCGTTGGTGTGAAGGTCGAGTCCGAAAGTGCTTCGCCCGCGGTTTCCGGAAGAGGGTCCGCGTCGGGCGCAGGCAATTCCGCCTCGGTCGCTTCGTCAGGCTGCGGCGCTTCTTCGGCCTTTGGGGCGACTTCGGGCGCAGCACCGGGGTCGGACGCCTTTCCGGCGGGATCGTCCGGGCCCGGCACCATTCCGTCTGCTTGCGGCAGAGGCTCGTCCGCGGGCGCATCCGGAACGGGTGCTTCAGCGACTGGTGCCGCGGCTTCGGGAACGACCTCCGCAACTTCGATCACAGGATCTGCTGCGGCCTCCGGGACCGGGTCCGGAAGGATCGCGGGCGCGGCCTGCACAGTTTCAGGCAACGGCGGAGGCGCTTTTGCTGCGTCGGTGGTGTCCGCGTCCGGAAGGTCCGGCACGGCCGGGGGTTGCGGTTGCTCGGCCGCTTCGGCAGGGGCAGGGGCGGCCGGGGCCGACTCTGTGGCGGGTTCGGCCGCCGGTTCGACGGCTGGTTCTGACGCAGGTGGCTCAGCTAAGGCTAGGGCTACGGGCGGTGTTTCGCCTGTGCCTTGCAAGGCTGGGTCAGAGGCCGGACTTGGGTCAGCCGCAGGAACCGTTTCGGAGGCTGCCGGTTCGGCGCTGGCCAAGGCGCCGGCAGCCACTGTCGGCGCGGTGCCGTCTGATGTCACGCCATCTGCAACGATTGTCGCGGGAACTTCGGCGGTTGGCGCGTCAATTTCTGGAAGGGTCTCGGAAACAGCGGCGGCCAATTCCCCGGGCGCTTTGGCGGGGGCTTCGGCACCTTGTGCGGCAGGTGGCTCTGCCATCATGTCGGCCTGAACCGGAGCTTCAGGTTGCGTCTCGGCTTCAGGCAGCGGTGGCGTGGAGGCTTTTGCCGGATCAGCTTCGGGCGCGGTTTCGGGCGCGGTTTCGGCAAGCGGCGCAGGTGCAGGGTCCGGTGCAGGTTCGGGCGCAAGCACGACGGCAGGATCGGGCGCAGGTTCAGGTTCCGGTGCCAGAACGGGTTCTGCGGCGGCCAATGCGGGTTCACCGGCGGTTGTGACTTCGCTGGAGGACTTCGGGGCGGTCGCGGTCGCGACAGGGGCGTCCGGGGCATTGGCGACCTCGACCGGCTCAGTCCCGTCTTCGACCGGAAACATGACCGATCCGACGACAAATGCCCCGGAGATCAGAACCGCACCCGAGAGCACGCCGATAAAGAACTTGCCGTTCACTGCCGCCTCCGCGTTCTTGTTCTATTGCGGCCTGGCCGCTTGTCCCATTGTTCACGCCTTGGCAAGGAGACCATCCGGACCGGCGTTTTTAACCTGTTGCACGCAGTATAGCGCGCGGTTCGCGGAGCTTCACCCCCAATTCTTCGCGACTGTCAACAAGTTGCCGGTCAGTGCTCCGCGTGCCATGGAAAAGGCCGTTGGCGACGGTTCTGCAAAGGACCCCGTTTCAGCCGGCACCGACTCAGGTGACCGATCCTGCTGTGCCAACGACCTTTGGTCCGAAGGAATGCCGGACGCAGGTAGACCGACGGAGGCTAAAGTCAGTCCCAAGCCCAGGCATTCCCGCAGCGCCGTCAAGGCAGAGGGAAGGGCGCATCGCGGCCGAGGTGATGCGCAAGGCCCGACGGCTGCCTTGGGTGAACCAGACGAAAAAGGATGCCACTGACATGGCACCCTTTTTTCACCAATCAAAAAGAGCAGCCTTTCAGCTGAACACCCGCCCCAGCGCCCCGTCAATCGCTTCGGTGATCTCGTCGATATCGTCCGCCGTGGCAATCAGCGCGGGCGACAGGCACAGCGTGTTGTTGAAGCCCGGAACCGACCGGTTCGTCATCCCGATGATCACCCCCTGCGCCATGCAGTCGGCCACCACGGCTGCCACCTTCTTCTCGTCGGCAGCTTCGCGCGTCTCGCGGTCCGCGACCAGTTCCGCACCGCAGAACAGGCCCTTGCCCCGCACCTCGCCAATGACCTTGTGCTTGTCCATCAGCGCATGGAGGTTGCCCATCAGCCGGTCGCCCATGGCAAGCGTGTTGGCCAGCAGCCCCTCAGCCTCGATGATCCGCATGTTCTCCAGCGCCGCCGCCGGCCCGGCGGTGCAGCCGCCAAAGGTAGAGATGTCGCGGAAATAGCTCATCGGGTCCGAGGCATCGTCCTTGAACATGTCGAAGACGGCTTCCGTCGTCACCGTGCAGGAAATCGCCGCGTAGCCGGAGGCGACACCTTTGGCCATCGTCACGAAATCCGGCTGCACCCCGTAGTGCTGGTAGCCGAACCACACGCCGGTGCGGCCGACGCCGCAGACCACCTCGTCGATGTGCAATAGGATGTCGTACTTGCGGCAGATCTGCTGCACCCGCTCCCAATACCCGGTCGGCGGCACGATCACGCCGCCGCCAGCCGTCACGGGTTCAAGCACCAGGCAGCCGATGGTGTCGGGGCCTTCGCGCAGGATGACCTCTTCGATCGCGTCGGCGGCGCGTTCGCCGTAGTTTTCCACGTCCCACTGCTTGCGATACTCAAGGCAATGCGGAACCATCACGAAGCCGTCCGGGAAGGGCCCGTACTGCGCGTTGCGCTGCGCCTGACCGCCGCTGGCAAGGGCTGCGATGGTGGTGCCGTGATAGTCGCGCTCACGATACAGGATCTTCCACTTCCGGCCCTGATGGTGCCGATGCGAGATCTGGCGGACCATCTTGTAGACTTTCTCGTTCGCCTCGGACCCGGAGTTGGAATAGTAGACGCGCGACAGGCCCGGCATCTTCTCGATCAGGCGCTTGGCGAAGATTGCGCCTGGGACCGTCCCGGCAGCGCCCGCGAAGTAGTTCATCTTCAAAAGCTGGTCGCGCACCGCGTTCGCAATGCTTTCCCGCCCGTAGCCGACATTCACCGTCCAGACCGCCCCCGAGACCGCATCAAGGTGTTCCTTGCCCTTGGCGTCCCAGACCCGCATGCCCTTGCCTTCGACGATCACGCGGGGGTCTGCCGTTTCATACTGCTTGTGCTGCGAGAGGTGGTGCCAGACATGGGTGCGGTCGGCCTCGACCACGGCGCCGATGTCGTTCAGTCCTGCAAGGCCATCCATGGGCTGCGTCCTTTCGATTCAGTGTCGCTGACAAGTATCGTTCAAGTCGCGCAGCTGCCTTATGTCCAGAGCCTTGCACCCGATAGCGCCAGACACGGTGCCCGCGACAGGATTGCGGGTTGAGCCTGCTCCGCAAGCGCTAGATGATCCCTTGTGAAGCGAAAGGCAGGTTGGCGGTGGTTCTGACGGTCGAAGGGGTTTCAAAGCACTACGAAACGGCGGACGGACAGGTGCAAGTGCTGTCCGGCGTCAGCCTGACGCTTGCACCGGGTGAAAGTCTTGCACTGACCGGAGAGTCCGGCAGCGGCAAGTCCACGCTTCTGCATCTGAGCGCGGGGCTGGACACTGCCGACGCCGGTCAGATCGTGATTGGCGGCACGAGCCTGTCCCGCCTGGACGATGCGGGCCGCGCAGCCCTGCGCCGGGTCCGGATCGGCCTTGTGTTCCAGCACTACAACTTGATCCCGTCGCTGAACGCAGGCGCGAACCTTGCCTTTCAGGCGCGTCTGGCCGGTCGGCATGACCCGGACTGGGCGGCCTATCTGGCTGATGCATTGGGACTTGCGTCGCTTCTGCACCGCTATCCCGAACAGCTTTCCGGAGGCCAGCAACAGCGCGTGGCCATCGGTCGGGCGCTTGCCGTACGGCCCGACCTGATCCTTGCCGACGAACCTACCGGCAATCTGGACGAGGCGACAGGCGACACCGTGCTTGCGCTGATGCTGAGCCTGGTGGCCGAGGCAAAGGCCGCGCTCTTGATGGTGACCCATTCGGAACGGCTTGCCGCACGACTGGACCGTCGGCTGCATCTGGCCGGCGGCAGGATCCTGTCATGATCCGAACGGCCCTGACTGCCCTTCTGTCGCACTGGCGCCGGCACCCCATGCAACTGGCGATGCTGCTGCTGGGGCTTGCCCTTGCCACCGCGCTTTGGTCCGGGGTCCAGGCGATCAACGCCGAGGCGCGCGCCGCCTATGACCGGGCCGCGACGATCCTGGGACAGGACCGGCTGGACCGGCTTGAACCCGCCTCCGGCACATCCCTGACCACCGCGGACTTCGCGGCGCTGCGACAGGCGGGCTGGCCGGTTTCACCCGTGCTTGAGGGCCGCACCGTCACGGGTCTCCGCGTCCTGGGCGTCGAGCCGCTGACCTTGCCCCGGGATGCAGCGACTGCGGGGCTTCCGGGGCTGTCGTCCGACAGGCTGACCGATTTCCTGCGTGGCCGGATCGCGCTTGTGGCAGCTGAAACCCTCGCCCGCCCCGAGGTTGCAGCCGCCCTTGAAGGTGTTGCCGCCACAGCCGCCCCGGACCTGCCGCCGATGACCATCCTTGCTGACATCGGCCTGGCCGAGCGCCTCTTGGACCGGCCGGGCGAGATCAGCGCCTTTCTGATCGACCCGTCGCGCCCGCTGCCCGGACCTGTGCCGATTGGCCTGACCCTGCAAGCACCCGCCGCCGATGACGGGCTGGCCCGGCTGACCGGCAGTTTCCACCTTAACCTCACGGCCTTCGGCGTCCTTGCCTTCGCGGTTGGTCTCTTTATCGTCCATGCCGCGATCGGCCTTGCCTTCGAGCAGCGCCGGGGCGTCATGCGGACCCTGCGCGCGCTTGGGGTGCCGGCCTGGACCCTCGCGGCGCTGGTCATGGCCGAGCTGCTGGCGCTGGCGTTGATCGCCGGGCTGATCGGGGTGGGGCTGGGCTATGCGCTGGCCGCAGCCTTGCTGCCCGACGTTGCAGCGACGCTGGGCGGGCTTTACGGCGCGGCCGTGCCGGGCACGCTGGAGCTGCGGCCCGGCTGGACGCTGGCAGGCCTTGCGATGGCCGCCGGGGGCACTCTGGCGGCCGGAGCCCAGGGCATCTGGCAGCTGATGCGACTGCCGCCCCTGGCAAGCGCCGCTCCGCAGGCCTGGGCGGCTGCCACGGCGACAACTCGGCGCTGGCAGGCGCTGGCGGGCCTTGCGCTGTTGCTGGCGACGGTGCTGGCGCTGGTTGCGGGCACTGGCCTTTGGACCGGGTTCGCGGTGCTTGCGGGGCTGCTTCTGGGGGCCGCGCTGATCCTGCCGGCGGCACTGGCGGCAGGCCTTGCGGCTGTGGCGAAGCGGGCAAAGGGCGTGCTTGCGCAATGGTTCTGGGCCGACGCGCGGCATCAGATTCCCGGCCTGTCACTGGCGCTGATGGCGCTTTTGCTGGCGCTGGCCGCGAACGTGGGCGTCGGCACGATGGTTGCAAGCTTCCGCGCCACCTTCACCGGGTGGCTGGACCAGCGCCTGGCGTCCGAGCTTTACCTGACCGCAGGAAGCCCCGCCGAGGCCGCCGCGTTGCGCGCCTGGATCACCCCGCGTGTCGATGCCGTCCTGCCCATCGTTTTTGCCGAGGTCCCGCTTTCCGGGCAGCCGGGCGAAGTCTTCGGGGTCGCCGATCACGCCACCTACCGCGACCACTGGCCACTTCTGTCGGCCCTGCCCGATGTCTGGGACCTGCTGGCGCGGGGCGAGGCGGCCTTGATCAACGAACAGCTTGCCCGCCGCGCCGGGCTTGACCTTGGCATGATCCTGGACCTGCCCGGAGGCCCTCTGCCCGTGGCCGGGGTCTATTCCGACTATGGCAACCCCGCACCTCAGGTGATGCTGGGCTTTGACACCTTCACCAGGCGCTTCCCCGACGTCGAGGTCACCCGCTTTGCGCTGCGGCTTCCTTCAGCCGATGCCGAGAGCTTCGCCACCAGGATCCGCCAGGAGTTTGCGTTGCCGGACACTGCCCTGATCGACCAGGCCGGGATAAAGGCTTTCTCCTTGAAGGTTTTCGAGCGCACCTTCGCGGTCACCGGTGCCCTGAACGTGCTGACTTTGGGCGTCGCGGCCACCGCGATCCTGACCAGCCTGCTGACGCTGGCCGACCGGCGTCTGCCACAACTTGCGCCGGTCTGGGCGATGGGGCTGACCCGGCGGCGGCTGGCGCTGCTGGACCTTGCCCGGACGCTGGTGCTGGCGCTGGGAACCGCGGTGCTGGCGCTGCCGCTTGGGCTTGCGCTGGCATGGGTGCTTCTGGCGGTGGTCAATGTCGAGGCCTTCGGCTGGCGCCTGCCAATGAAGGCCTTTCCGGGCGACTGGCTGAAACTGGCCGTGACGGCGCTGGTTGCGGCGCTGGGTGCGGGCCTGATCCCCGCGCTGCGTCTGATGCGTCGGCAGCCAGCCGAACTTATGAGGGTTTTTGCCAATGAACGGTAAAGCGGCGCTTTTGTGCCTGCTGCTTGGGACTCCCGCCTTGCCGCAGGGCTTTGCCGACATGGGCGCATCCGCAGACGGCTTCGCGCTGCCCAACCGCGAAACGGTGCTTGCTTTTCCCGCCGACCACGCCGCGCACCCCGAGTTCCGCATCGAATGGTGGTATCTGACGGCCAATCTCCAGGGTTCCGACGGTGTGGAGTACGGCCTGCAATGGACGCTCTTCCGCACCGCCCTTGCCCCGGGCGAGAGCGACGGCTGGCGCAGCATGCAACTCTGGATGGGCCATGCCGCCGTCACCACGCCTGATGCGCATTTCGTGGGCGAACGGCTGGCGCGCGGCGGGATCGGGCAGGCCGGGGTGAATGTAGGGGAGGGCGCCCCGTTTCGCGCCTGGATCGACGACTGGGCAATGCAGTCCAAAGCCGCGCCCGGTGCCGATGTGCTTTCGGCAATGACCCTGACCGCGGCGGGGCCGGACTTCGGGTACGAAGTCCAAGTGCAGGCCGCAGGGCCGCTTGTCCTGCAAGGCGACAGGGGGTTCTCGGTCAAGTCCGAAACCGGGCAGGCAAGCCATTATTATTCCCAGCCGTTCTACGATCTGACCGGACGGCTTGACCTTCCCGGTGGCCCGGTCAACGTCACCGGGCATGCCTGGCTGGACCGGGAATGGTCCTCACAGCCGCTGGCGGCGGATCAGACCGGATGGGATTGGTTCTCGCTGTCTTTCGACAGCGGAGAAAAGCTGATGGGCTTTCGCCTGCGCGACGCGGACACTGGCTTCACGTCGGGTACGTGGATCGGGGCCGACGGAACGGCCACTTTGCTTGAACCGGGAGCATTGCAGGCTGACCCCTTGGACCTGGCCCGGGTCGCCGGCCGCGATGTCCCCGTTTCCTGGCGGCTTACCTTGCCGGAACGGGGCCTTGACGTGACGGTTGGGGCGTTGAACCCGGATGCCTGGATGGACACCTCTATTCCCTATTGGGAAGGCCCGGTCCGCATCACCGGCAGCCATGACGGGCGCGGCTATCTGGAGATGACCGGCTACTGACAGCGGGCACATGAGCCCCTTGCAGGCCCCCGACCGATCCGCTATCCCCGCCTCACTCTTCCGGCGGGTTGGCGGAGAGGTTACGCAGCGGATTGCAAATCCGAAGCATTTTATCACAAAATCAAGCCACTAGCGCATATTTTTTAGCTGGACATCCCGTGAACCAACGGGGAACAGTATATCGCTTTCCGGGCCGAATTCACCCATCATCGCACCACAAAAAAACCGCTGTAGAGGTGCCAAGCCTGCTCGATACGCGCCGCTATCGCGCAACTGCTTTCTCTGCGACTTTCTTCGCCCTTGCGGTTCAACCGCGGCGCAGGCGACCACGGTGACATCGGCATCAGCTACCAGCGCGGCAAGCACCTCCCAGTCCGGGCCGGCAAGCCGCAACAGACTTTCGACAAACTCGGTCGACTGCCTGAGCGCCATGCCGAAAAGGACTTTCATCGTCAGGCAGGTCTGCAAATCAGCGTTGCTGTAAATGGGCTGTCGCCAGCGACTGCCCGTCGGCGCCCCCACCCAGTTCATGCCAGGATCAAACCACACTGTCAGCGAGCCGCGGCGCTTGAGCGCCTTGTTGTACTCGGGCCAGTTCAAGGTCATGTAGGTCCGGGTGTTCGGTCTGCTCATCTATCCCAGCTACCACGCTGAATTCACAAGATGAATTCCCTCAATCGATTTGAACAACAAAGCCCAACAAAGCCCCAGTGCCCGAACGCGCAGGGGGTGGCAGATTTCGATCCTGATAGCGGATCAGTTTTGAATGCCGATTGACGCCGCCTAAAACCTGTCGGCCGGAAATCCAGCACGTTTGTGACAGATACAGGATCCTTTTGATCGCGGATGAGGTCGTCACCGGCTTTGGCCGCACTGGCAGCTGGTTGGGCAGCCAGACCTTCGGGATCAAGCTGCAGACAGGACCGTCGCCAAGGCTCGGTTGGTCCAAAAGGATGCGGCCAGACGGAAACCGTCGCCTGGCAAAAGCGTCTCTTTGCATCAAACTGGCTTCAAGCCTGGGATTCAGCCCATTTCATCGAGCGGCACAGCCGGGAGACCAAGTCAACAACGGGTGAATGACGGCGGCCGCGCACAGTCACCAGCGAGATTGTACGACGCAGCTCTGGCTGGACCAGCGGGCGGGTCTTGACTGCCGGGAAGAGGGGCATGAACTCGGGCATGCAGGCGCAGCCGAGGCCAGCGAGGATCATTGCCTGAATCCAGTCCTCGTGCTCGCTTGAATAGCGGATATCAAGGTGGAGGTCGGTCTTGCCGTAGCTGTGCTCGTAGAAGTCCATCAACTCGCAATTAAGCCGCTTAAGATAGCGCTCACCCGCCAGATCGCTCCAGGAGACACTTTGATGGCGCTCAAAGCGGTGACCCGGCGGAAAGGCAATCACGTATTGCTCGGTGTAGATCGGGTGAACGTCAAGCTCATCGGGGTAGGTTGGCAGCCCCAAGATCCCGACGTCAATCTCGCCCGAAAGCAGCATCGCGGCGAGTTCGTCGCCGGTGGCATCGCGCAAAATGCAGTTGCAACTGCGGCACGCGCCGGGTCAGGTGATCGACAAGCGCGATCATCCTGCCTGGGCCGACCGTGCACATGACGCCAAGTGTCAGCTTGGCGGCCGTCATGTTCGAGAAGTCGATTGCTTCGGCCATGACAACCTCGGTCAGCGATACCGCCTGAGCAAGATGCGGCCGAACGATGCGACCAAGCTCGGTCAGATGCGACCGACCGCGTTCGCGCCGGATCAGCGGTCCGCCAAGCTCCGCCTCCAGGGCCTTGATCGCTCGGGACAGGGAAGGCTGCGACACATCGCAAGCCTCTGCCGCGCGCGTGAAGTTCAATGTTTCCGCAAGCGCCAGAAAGGCTCGGATCTGGCTAAGTTCCATCGGGAGCCGAGGCCGTTTTCCTGCGAGGCTGGTGTGCCAAATGGGCCGCAGGTCGTGTCGGCCTTCCTAGATCGTGTTTTCGAGACATGCCTGCATCCTTAAACCCGGCGATTGCAGTGTCGCTCCAGATAGCTCGATTGTGTCACTCGCCAACGGTGTTGTGCGCGCCAGATTTCCCGGCGCGCAGCTTTTCGGCACTTCGTCGATTACCGCTGAACAGCCGCCATGATCTGCCTTCTCTTGTCAGTCTCGCTGATGCTGCTTTCCGAAATGGTGCCCTGGATTTCGGCAAGCTGGGACAGCGTCAGCAGCATCACGTCAACATCCCCGAGGCCGATCGAATTCAGCTCGCGCTTCACGGAGGTCTCGAGCATCGACAGAGCTTCGCCCATCGGCATCTCGGTCTGAGCCCAGAGGGGTGTCGTCGATACGGCCGCGGCAAGTGCGGCGACGGCAATGAGTCGTTTCATGCATAATCTCCTGTTTGCGCCAAGAAGTGGCGGTTTCATGCAAAAACAACATGACACAGGGCCAATTTGCGGGCGAGTCGGCTCCAGGTATCGAGTCGATGCGTCTGGCGCATATCGCCACGTCCAGCGCGTCGCAGCCTGCCTGAAGCGCCGGATCCGTGGTTCGGCGAGTATCGCACGCCCTGTGGCCTCAGCTCCATGCGCCTGAAAGACGTTCTTCGCCGGGTCGAGCCCGACCTTGAGAATCTCCGACATGATCGTCCTCCTTTGTGGATCCTCGCATACCCTGCCTGGTACATTGATGCCGTCGGGGGGTGATCCCATCATCAGGTCCGTGTCAAACTGCAATGAATCTGCTTGGACATTTCAATTTAAGTCGGAAGCGCACTATCGAAGCGCGAGTGAAGACCGGAGTTAGGCCACTGTGATTGCTGGAATGGGATGTGCCTGTATGCCCGGGGGCATGTCTCTCTTTCCAAGTATCTCGAAAAGGCCGCTTGTCGATCCGGTAATGAAGCGGACTATTTCGGTCGCGATGATGCGCGGGAATAGGCACACTTCTTCAATTGATACTCTTACGAGATTGCGCATGGAATTTCATCGCTTTAATCAAAGGCCGACAGTGTAAGAAAGCAACCTTGACCCTAATTGGCCCGTCGCTTTCTGTCATCCTGATGCTGCGAGAAATGGGTTAGCCAAGGTAGCCTGATGCAAATGAATCTAAAGTATATTGCCGGACTCTCCCCTTACGCAATTCAAAATTTCGCGACCTCTGTATCATAGTGTTTGCGCATGGAACTCATACGCCACTCCATGTTCTCATCATCGTTTTGGGCCTGTAATTAGCCCTCACGAAACATCGGTCAGCCTTTGCAGATTTCCATGCAGGACCGCCGACGCATTGTGAGGGTTCTGGATCATGGCATCGAACGAGAGATTGGCTGACGCCGCGCCAACGGCCGTTAACGTCTTGATCCAGCAACAGTTCGAATGGATCGCACGGGTCCTATCAACGATGAACCGTATGGCCGAGATGCGCCAGATCCTTGCCGAAGGTGCCGCTGAAAGTGCTGTCGCCTGCATTGAGGCAGCGGTCCAAGCACAGCAGGACATAACGGCAATGACAGCTGACGCCACATCCGCGCAGGATCCGGTTGCCCTGCTGTCGCTTCCTCACAGAGCGTTTCAGAGCGGCCTTCGTCATGGGTTGGTCTGCTCGATACGTAATGTTCAAGCTGCACAGATCCTGGGGGCCAAGGTGCTTGGCAGAACTGAAGACCCTGACCCCGACGAAGCGGAGGGATCTTAGATGCCTTTCGCTTGCCGCCTTACTGAATCCTCCCATCCATCAAAAAAGGAACTACCATGTCGTCAACCAATTCCGGACACTTCCTGGGCCAGCTTGCCGCCGCAACACTTGGTGCATTCGTTCTTGTTTCCGCCCCTGCCATCGCGGGCGAATGCCCGGCCGATCAGGTCATGCAAGAAGCGCGGACCTCTGGCGAAACCGAGGCAGTGGGCGTCACCGACGAGGTGATCTCTTCGGTCGATCTGTCCAGCAAAGGCGAGGCTTTTGAAGGTTACCTGCTGCGCATGCGCAGGCTCGAGATTCAGCCCGGTGGTGTGGTGCCGTGGCACATGCATGATGTGCGCGCTGCCAACATCCTGATCCTCGAAGGCGAAATCGTTGAATACAACAGCACCTGTAAAGTGGGGATCACCCATGTGCCGGGTGACGTGGTGGCCGAATTCGGTGCCGATGTCGCGCATTGGTGGCGCAACGAAGGTGATGCGCCGGTCGTCATCATCTCTGGCGATCTGCTGCCGCCGGCCATGCCTGCCGACGATGTGATGTAACGTTCGAGGCTACCCGTCACATCGGGGCAGCCCACGGCAAAAGGACGGCGCTAACACGCGGCGCCGTCCCCACTTCAACGTGAAAGATAGCGACATGTTCAAATCTCAAGAATTTAAGGCAGCACTGGTTGCCTCGCTTTTTGCCGTGGCCGCGCCATTGGCATCTTATGCGCAGGACAACGCGGAAGACGTCACCCTGCAGGGGGACGGCCTGCTGCGCACCCGCAGCGCCTATTCTGTTGCGGAAACCGCGCAGCGGATTCGCGCCGATCTGGAGTCGAAAGGGATCCTGTTCTTTACGGCGATCGACCAGTCGGCGCTTGGCGAGGGTGCCGGGATCGACCTGCCGGATTCACAACTGCTGCTGTTCGGAAATCCGCAGCTCGGCGTTTTGTTCCTGACCGCGAACCCCGAAAGCGGCATGGACTGGCCGGTGCGGATGCTGGTGCACGAGGACCGTGAAGGCACCGTCTGGGCGGTCTATCAGGATTGGGACTGGGTAGCGCAACGCTATGAGATCACCGACCGAGCGGCGGAATTCGCAAAGGCAACCGAGGTGGTCACCTCGATTGTGTCGTCCATTGCCGACTGCGCTGTCGTGGCGGAGTGCACGCACTGACCTGCGCCTTGTCACACATGTGGGATATGTCCCCACCGTGGTGGCGGGAAGCAATAGCAGCTGTTGCAACCGATCGGCTTGCAGCAATTGAAAATAGTTTTTCCAGGAGGCTGTTCTGATGAGCGCGATCAACAAGGAAATCAAGAAACTCGGCCAGATTGTTCTGGTTTTGCAGGGCGGCGGCGCACTCGGTGCCTATCAGGTCGGCGTGTTCGAGGCGCTTCACGAGGCGGGGATCGAGCCTGACTGGGTGATCGGCACTTCGATCGGTGCGATCAATGCCGCGATCATCGCCGGGAATCCGATGGCGGACCGACTGGACCGGCTGACCGAATTCTGGTCGCGGGTAAGGTACAAGCCACAATTCGGTTTGCCCGACTATTGGCTTGGTGCGATGTCTCGCAGCCTGCAGATGGTGTCGATGGGCCTGCCCGGGTTCTTTCTACCGCGCCCTGCGGCACTGTTCAGCCCGCATTCGGCGTTGGGGGCAACGTCGGCGGGGTACTATTCGGTCGATCCGCTGCGTGAAACGCTTTCGGACCTGATCGATTTCGATCATCTCGCGACATCCGGAACACGGCTGACGGTCGGCGCGTCATCCGTTCGCACGGCCGAGATGCGGTATTTCGACAGCCGTGACACGAAGTTGGGGCTGGAGCATGTGATCGCATCTGGTGCGCTGCCGCCATCCTTTCCTGCAGTTCGTATCGATGGAGAATTGTACTGGGACGGCGGTATCTTGTCGAACACGCCGGTCGAAGCGGTCTTTGACGACAAGCCGCGCCGAGATTCTCTGGTCTTCACCGTGCATCTCTGGAATCCGCAAGGCGACGAACCCGAGACGATCTGGGAAGTGACCAATCGGCAGAAGGACATTCAGTATTCCAGCCGCGCCGTGTCGCACATCAAGCGCCAGCGCCAGTTGCACCGGTTGCGCCATGTGGTGGCCGAACTTGGCAAGCTGGTGCCCGAGGAGGCGCGAAAGGACGCTGCAGTGCGTGAACTGCTTGGGTATGGCTGCCTCACGCGGATGCATGTCGTCCGGCTTCTTGCGCCTTCGCTCGCAGGCGAGGATCATCTCAAGGACATCGATTTCAGCCGTGACGGTATCCGTCAGCGGCGCGAGGCCGGATATCGCCACACCAAGGAAACGCTGGACCGGGCCCCCTGGCGCGACGCCCACGATCCGGTCGAGGGCTTCATTCTGCACGAGGCTTTGGGCGGCGAGATGATCGAGACGCCCGCAAGCAAATGAACCGCCTACGGGCGGATCGCAACTCAGGAGATTTCAGATGGACATGAACGGAAAGACCGTGGTGGTGACCGGATCGACATCGGGCATCGGTTTGGGAATTGCACGTGGCTTTGCTGCCGTGAACGCGAATGTGGTCGTGAACGGCTTTGGCGATGCGGCAGAAATCGAAGGCGAGGTCGCGGCGTTGGAACAACTGGGATCAGGGTCCATAAGCTATGATCCGGCCGACATATCAAAGCCGGATGAGATCGTGGCGATGATCGTGGCCGCCGAGGTGCGCTTCGGCACGGTGGACGTCGTCGTCAACAATGCGGGCATCCAGACCGTGGAGCCTGTGGAAACCTTTCCGCCGGAGCGCTGGGATCTCATCGTCGCCATCAACATGAATTCGGCGTTTCACACGACACGCGCGGCTCTGCCCGGGATGAAGCGCCGGGGCTGGGGCCGGATCATCAATATCTCGTCCGCGCACGGGCTGGTAGCGTCACCGTTCAAGTCCGCCTATGTCACGGCGAAGCACGGCATCACCGGGTTTACCAAGGTGGTGGCACTGGAATCCGCACAGCATGGCGTGACGGTCAACGCGATCTGCCCGGGCTATGTGCTGACGCCGCTGGTCGAGAAACAGATCCCTGAAACGGCGGCGGCGCGCGGCATTTCCGAAGAGGCCGTGAAGCGGGACGTCCTGCTCGCGGCGCAATGGACCAAAAAGTTCGTCACGGTAGAACAGTTGGCAGGTGTGGCGCTGTTTCTGTGTTCGGATGCCGCCGAGAACATCACCGGTGTTTCACTGCCGGTCGACGGTGGCTGGACCGCAGCGTGATGGCTATGACACCAAAGCCAATTGCCAAGGTCATTGTCGTCGGCGGCGGCTTCGCAGGTCTTGCTGTGGCACGCGAACTTGCCGGTGCGCCCGTTGACGTTCTGCTGATCGACCGAAGGAACCACCATCTGTTCCAGCCGCTGCTCTACCAGGTCGCGACCTCGGCGCTGGCGGCGGAAGATATCGCGCAACCGATCCGGCATTTGGTTCGGCATCTGGGCAACCTGCGTGTTCACTGGGACGAGGTGACCGGGATCGACCGCGAGGCCCGGCTCGTGAAGACATCATCGGGCCGCGCGTCGCCATTTGACTACCTTGTAATCGCGACCGGCGCGACGCACAGCTACTTCGGACGCGACGACTGGGCAGCCTGCGCGCCCGGTCTCAAATCGATCGAGGATGCCAACGAACTGCAATTGCGCATCCTCGGGGCTTTCGAACGGGCCGAAATGGAACCCAAGGGCGCGCGGCGCGATGCGCTTCTGGAATTCGTGGTCGTGGGCGGCGGTCCGACTGGCGTGGAGATGGCCGGAGCGATTGCCGAACTGGCGCGGCACTCGCTGGCGCACGACTTCAGGTCTGTCACCCCGCATTGCGCCAGGATCAAGCTGGTCGAGGCCGGCCCCCGCATTCTGCCATCGTTCGACACGCGGCTCGCCGCAACGGCCCGCAACGCGTTGGAGGCGATGGGGGTGGAGGTGCTGACCGGCACCCGTGTGACCGACATTCGCCGCGGAACAATCTGGCTCGACGGCAATCCCCTCGCGACCGAGACCGTTACCTGGGCCGCCGGAGTGCAGGCCTCGCCCGCCGCAAAGTGGCTCGACTGTCCGGCTGATCGCATTGGTCGAGCAATTGTCGACGGCCATCTCAGGATTGCCGGGGACGACAGGATTTTCGTCATTGGTGACACCGCATCGCATACGCCGGACGGGGCAGCGCAACCGCTTCCGGGTCTGGCACCGGTTGCAAAGCAGATGGGAAAGCATGTCGGCGGCAGCATCAAGGCCGACCTGCGCGACAGGCCATTGCCCGCGCCTTTTCGCTACCGGAACTGGGGCACAATGGCGACAATCGGTCGAAACAAGGCGATCGTCGATTTCGGTTGGTTCAAACTGTCGGGCTTTCCGGCCTGGATTGCATGGTCGCTGACCCATGTGGCATTCCTCGACGGGTTCGCGAACCGGGCTTCGGTCGCATCGAACTGGATCTGGTCCTATCTGACCTGGCAACGCGGCGCTCGGGTCATCCTTATGCCGGTGCGCAGTCTTTCCGCAAAGGTCGACTGATCTTGGGCTGCGGCAATAGCGGGGGCATCCACACCGAACCCGGGACCGATGCCCGCCGGAAGGGCACTGACTTCGTCGGCCTTCATCACCACAACATCGCGGGTAGCGCGATCTGACCAGTTTTCAGAGGATTTAGCCATGCCCACAGTGATCAAAGGCGTGTTGGGGGGCGATCGACCCCAGGATGTCCTTCGGCGGTCGACCGTGCTCGCGATAATCAGTTTCCTGACGCTCGTCGACTTGTTCGGCGCGCAGGCACTGCTACCGCAGATCATCGTGGCCTTTGACACCGATCCCGCAACGGCCGGGTTTGCGGTCAACGCCGCAACGCTGGGCATGGCCGTTTCGGGACTGACCGTCGCATGGTTCGCTGACCGTATCGACCGCAAACGCGGTATCTGGATCTGCCTCGCCCTGCTTTCGATACCGACGGCCTTGCTGTCGGTTGCAGATTCGATCTGGGTCTTCATGGGGCTTCGTATCTTGCAGGGGGCGCTCATGGCGGCGGCGTTCACGCTGACGATGACCTATTTGTCCGAGAAGTGCGATGTGATGGCCCGCGGCGGCGCACTTGCTGCTTTCATCACCGGAAACGTTGCATCCAATCTGGTGGGGCGTCTTCTGGCCGTCAGCTTGACCGACGCCACGTCCCTATCGACATGCTTTCTGTTTTTCGCTTCGCTCAATCTGGCGGGGGCGGTTTTGGCGTACGTGTTGATCGGTCCGCGCGACGACAGTCCCCCCGTCCGCGGCAGGTCGGCACTTGACGCCTGGAAGCGGCACTTTGCGACACCGTCGTTGAGATCTGCTTTTGCCATCGGCTTTCTGATCCTCTTCGTGTTCGTCGGGGTCTTTACCTACGTGAACCTCTATCTGGTGAACGGGCTCGGTCTTTCGCCGATGTCTCTGGGACTTGTCTATCTGGTGTTCGCCCCGGCGATAATCACGACGCCGATGGCCAGCCGGTTGGTTCGCGCTGTCGGCCCGCGAAGTGCGCTGACAATGTCGCTTGTCGTGGCACTTGGCGGCCTGATGCTCACCCTGTCTGGCCAGTTGTGGGTTGTCTTGTTTGGACTTGCGCTGATCGGGGCATCGACCTTCGCCGCGCAGGCCGCAGCGACCGGGTTTGTCTCTGCCACTGTCACCACCGACAGAGCGCAGGCCAACGGGCTGTATCTGACAAGCTATTATCTGGGCGGTCTCATGGGAGCGCTCTTGCTTGGCCAGATTGACGTGCATTTCGGGTGGCAGGCGACAGTGGCGGGCATTGGCGCGTCAGTCATCCTGGCGATCGGTTTCGCCCGCACCCTTGACCGGTAAAGGCAGCCCGTCGCCTTCAAGGTTGGCAAGACGGCGCGAATATTGCCGGGTCTTGTAGCGTTGGAAATCTACACGTCTGTGAGATCTTAGGTGGCAAGACAGAATTTGATGCAATCGTGATCGGCGCCGGGCAGGCTGGGCCGCGCGTTTTGCCGGGGCTGGCAAGCGTGTTGCCAATGTCGAGCGCAAGTATCTGGGCGGCACCTGCGTGAAGAACGGCTGCAAGCCGACCAAGACCATGGTTGCGTCGGCCTATGCGGCCTGGCTTGCCCGCGAAGCACATCGGTTCGGGGTCAGTACGGGGCCGGCAACCGTCGATATTCTCAAGGTCCACGAACGAAAGAAGACTGTCGTTAAGACTGCGTGGGGCAAGTTGACAAGCTGGATGGAATCGACACCTGGCATCACGTTGGTGCGCGGCCATGCCCGATTCTCCTAACCGAACCTAGGGTCAGGACCCATTGATCTGGTTGAGGTTTCCTCAGCTGCGTGATTCAAGCTCCCGAACTGATGGGGGCGATGATGAGCAATCTTTTCTGGCTGACGGACGCACAGATGGCCCGACTTCGACCGTTCTTCCCGAAGAGCCATGGCGTGCCGCGGGTCGATGACCGCCGCGTTCTGAGCGGCATTATCTTCATTAATCGCAACGGGTTGCGGTGGTGTGATGCGCCCAAGGAGTATGGCCCTGCGAAGACGCTTTACAATCGGTGGAAGCGTTGGAGCGACAAGGGCATCTTCGCTCGGATGATGGAGGGGCTGACGTCGACCTTTTGTTGTGCGGGCAAATGAGGTGGCGGCGACATGGACCATGTTCAGTGGCTAGGATGCCGCGTTGCCACCACAATGCATTCTTAGGGGCACGGAAAGACTGAGAATCCTTGTGTGCAGATCAGTTCCGGTGAAAACCTTGCCTCAAGCATTCCAGTATTCGGGCAGATCATCACTTGGCGCTGGAAATCGAACGCAAATTCCTTCTCGCTTCCGATGCTTGGAAACCCCTCGTCGTCAAGAGCCTGCGTATCACAGACGGAATTCTGATGAGCGCGGATGGTCGGAAATTGAGGGTGCGGTTGATCGATGGAAGGGCAAGCCTTACCTTCAAGGGCCGTCGTGAGGGCCTCAGTCGGGAAGAGGTCGAACTCCCGCTCGATGTAGAACAGGCGCTGCTTTTGCTGGACCGCCATTGTGACGGTCCGGCCCTCATCAAGACACGACACTTAGTGCCTTGGGCTGATCTCGTCTGGGAGGTCGACATCTATGACTCTCCCCTGCAGGGCGTCATGCTGGCCGAGGTAGAGCTTCCCGCAGCCGACCATCCGGTTACTTTACCGGACTGGATCGGTGCCGAAGTGACGGGCGATCCGGCTTGGCGCAAGGTGAACATGGTTGCGGCCAGTCTGGGGAATGTCCGGCCTTGACCGCCCAACACCACAGATGCGCAGCGTGATCCTGATCCGGCTGAAGCGGCTTTCGTTTGCCGCAGCGCAGAACCAAAAGTGACAGTGCCATGTCGGCGTCGAGCCCTTGGTAACGACGCCGGATGAGGTAGCTGACCAAATGAAGGCCGCCATACCTAGCTTTGCCCATGTCCCCGCGATGCGCTGGCGGGAAGAGGCCCTGCGCCATTACACCGAACTTTCCGATCACGTCGGCCTGACCTATGACCCGGCGCTCCGGGAGGCTTTCGATGCGGCGATGGCGGCGCCGCTGCCGGAACTTTGGCCGCTGTTCGAGGCCTGCGCGAGCCTGCCGCTGGCCCTGATCCACGGCGGGGCGCCCGACGTGCTGGCCGAGATGCGCCGCAGCCGTCCCGACCTGGTCGCGACGGAAATCCCCGACAGCGGCCATATCTCCTTACTGGACGAGACCGAGGGGCTGGTCGCCGACGGGCTCTGGCTGGACCGGATCGCGCAGCCCGCGTCAGAATGACTTGATCCGCGCCGGTAATGCATATACTGTGTATATACATATTTCTCCAGGTGCACTCATGAGCAAGTTGAAGACCCACGGCAAGGACAAGAAGAAGGCCGCCCAACTGGTGCTGCGCGTCGAAAAGGCTGAGCGTGACGCCTTCGTCGCGCTCTGCGAGCGGCTGGACACTACCGCGGCTCGCGAGATCCGCCGTTTCATGCGCGACATGGTCGCCGCGAATGCTGAGGCGCGTGAGGCCGTGGTCGATGCCAGCGAGGCTCCGGCGCCCGAACCCGCAGGTGAAACCCTGTACGAGGCCCAGCCAGAGGTTGCGACGCCGAAACGGCAAAAGAAGGCTGCCGAAGCGCCGGTCGCGGAGCTTCCGGACGAAGCGCGTGCCCCAGTGGCCGAGGACGCAGCCGAAGTACCCGTGCGCCGCAAGAAGCCCGCCGCCTGAATCAAGCGCTTCGCCCCGCTCCTTATCTTCCCGCCCCGCTTGGGCGCGGTGCGGAGCCCTGTTGTCCCATCACAGCTAGAGACCCCGATGCTGCCTTCGCCGCCTAATCCGCCCTTGCTCAGTTACCTCATGCCGGCCAAGGCGCTGCAGGGCCTAAGCCGGGGGCCAAGCGGCAAGTTGACTCCAGTTTTGACCCCAGGCCATCTGGCCGCGCTCACGCTGTGGGACAACTTCGACCAGTCCCTGCGCCGGTCTGGCCGGGCGCTGTGGGAAAGCGCTGGCCGCTTCACGCTGCTCTTGCCCGACGGGGAGGTCCTGACACAAATTTCGGACCGGAACGGCGATTTCGTGGCCGACCTCGCACCCGGCCCGGTCAAGGACGCACTGGCCGACCTGTCCGCGCTGCGCTGCCTGCTGCCTAAGGCGCGGGGCGAGATCACCGAGACGCGGCTCGCGCTGACCGACGACCTGCACAAGACCTGCGCCCGCGCCGATCTGCGACTCTTAACCACTGATCGCGGCGCACTTCTCGTCACGCTGCAGGGGTTGCGCGGCTATCACAAGGCTCTGGAGGCCCTGCGGGCGCAGCTCCTGGCGCTTGGCGCGCAGACGCCGAACGATCTCTGCGAGCGGCTGGTTGGGGGCAAGCCCTATACCGCCAAGCCGGAGATCAAGATCAGCCTCGCAGACAGCGCCTTCGACGCCGCCACAAGGATCACCACCACCTATCTTACCGTGCTGCGTGCCAACGAGCCCGGGATCATCGCCGACCACGACACCGAATACTTGCACCAATACCGTATTGGCCTGCGCAAGATCCGGCTTGTCCTGGGGCTGTTCGAGGGCGTTTACAGCGCCGACCGGACCCAAGACCTGCGCGCCCGCTTTGCCGGGCTGATGCAGGCCACGGGGCCTTTGCGCGACCTCGACGTGGCGATCCTTGACCGCGCCCGGGCCTTTGCCCTTTTGCCGCCCACCCTGCATCCGGGGCTCGAGGCGCTCTTTGCTGCCTTGGCCCAAGAGCGTCAGGCTGCGCTTCACCAGATGGCCGTTCACCTGCAAAGTCCGACCTATGGCGCCGAGATCAAGGACCTTTCGCGGCTCTTCGCCAAGCCCAGCCACCTGTCGCCCGGCAAGCTGGCAGACGTCTCGGCCGCAGAACTGGCGCTGCGGCTGATCCGCGCCCGGCACCAGAAGATCTGCAAGGCCACTGCCCGGATCACGCCAGAGACGCCGGATGCCGACCTGCACCTCATCCGCCTGCACTTGAAGAAACTGCGCTACCTGATGGAATTCTTCGCCCCCCTCTTCGCGCCCTTGCCGTTCAAGGCGGCACGCAAGGCGATCAAGGGGCTACAGGACCTTTTGGGTCAGTTCAACGATGGCGTGGTCCAGCAGGTCAGCCTGCAAGAGGTGCTCTCGCGCCAGGCAGCGGCGCCCTTGGCCATGGCGCAAAGCGTGGGCGCGTTGATGGCCGTGCTGCATGTCCGGCACGGGTCGGAACGCGCTGCAGCCATCGCCGCGCTGGAGGCCTTCACCGGGCCTGAAATGTGCGCGGCCTTTCACACCATGGTCTCGAGCCAAAAGGAGGCGGTATGAAGATCCTGGCCTGCTATTCCAACAAGGGAGGCGTCGGCAAGACCGCCACGGCCGTCAACCTGGCCCATGCCTTCGCCACCATGGGACTACGGGTGCTTCTGTGCGACCTCGACCCACAAGGCGCCTCTGGTTTCTATTTCCGCGTCAAACCGTCGAAGAAACTCACGGAGGCGCGGTTCTTCGAGGACGTGGAGCGCTTGACCCAATCCATCCGCGCCAGCGATTTCGACGGCCTCGACATCCTGCCTGCCAACATGGGATTCCGTGATTTCGACGTCTTCCTCTCTCGGATGCGCGACAAGCGTTCGCGGCTTAAGAAAGCTCTGGCCGCAGTTGAGGGTGATTACGACCTGATCCTTCTGGATTGCCCGCCCAATATCTCGACCCTGTCCGAGAATGTCTTCCGCGCCGCCGATGCCATCGTCGTGCCGGTGATCCCCACAACCCTGTCGGAACGCACCTTCGAACAGCTGATTGATTTCTTCGATGAAAACGACCTGCCGAAGGGTAAGCTCCTAGGGGTCTTCAGCATGGTGCAAACCTCGAAGACCTTGCATGCTTTCACGATGAAGACCGTGGCCGCGGCATACAAGAAGCGCTTCCTGAAGGTCTGGATCCCTTTCGCCTCGGATATCGAGCGCATGGGGGTCCATCGCGCGCCGCTCTTAGCCACCTCGCCCAAGGGCGTGGCCTCCAATGCCTATCGGGCGCTGGCCGCTGAGGTCCTGGCGCGAATGAATCCGGTAAAATAGATCGCAAAGTCTGCCGCGATTGTCGCGCTGTGTTAAGGTTTTGCAGGCGTGTCTTGACCCCAAAAGGGGAACGGACATGCGCGCAACCTCAATCAAGGCCTCCTTGGCGATCCTTTCGTGATTCCGACTTCTAGGGGAAGTGATGGTTAGTACGAGCAACGATTTGGGGCTTTTGTCGCTATGTCAGCTCCTTTTCAGTGCAACCAGATCGCAGCCCTTCGTCGCAGTCGGCCCATCGCCGCCGCTCAGCCTCTTCAGCGTGCTGCGGACCGGATTACCTGAAGCAGCCTTTCATGTTTACCGCATCAGGCGCTGACTTTCAGCGTCGCTTCGGGCCACCGCCTTGGTCAAACCTGCCGCAGGCGTGCAGCTGCCCACCAACTGAGGGCGGCCATGACACCGGCCGTCGCGAGGCACAACGGCAAGCCGCCGACTTGGTAGCTCAGCCCTGAAAGCAGAGTACCGATCAGCCTCCCGGCTGCGTTGGCCATGTAGTAGAAGCCTACGTCGCGGGTGATCCGCTCAGCCGACCCGAAGGCGAGGATCAGATAAGAATGGACAGACGAGTTGATCGCGAACACGAAGCCGAACAGCAGCAGCCCGATCACTAGAGTCACGGTCAGCCACGGCGCAGGTCCCCCGGCCAACAAAGCGGCTGCGGCCAAGGCGAACGGGATTGGCACCAGCAGGCCCGCCCAGAGAATGGCCTTGCGCGTGGTTTCGGCCTCGGGCTGGGTCTTGCCGCCCAGAAGGCGCGGGGCCAGCGCCTGCACCCCGCCATAGGCGATGATCCACAGCGCCATGAACCCACCCACCAGAAAGAACGCCTCGCGCCGCCCTTCGGTGGTGCCGTCCGACAGCACCAACTGGAAATAAACCGGGATGCCGACGACGAACCACACGTCGCGCGCGCCGAACAGGAACATCCGCGCCAGCGACAGCCGGTTCACCCGCACGTCCTTCGACCGCCAGCCGCCCCAGCTTTCCTCGGATTTCATCCGCCCCGGCAGGCCGGTCGGCAGGAACAGCGCCACCGCTGCGAGGATCACTGCCAGCACCGCCGCCATGCCCCAGACCGCTGCCTGGAACCCAGCCAGTCCCAGCAGGGCTGCCCCCAAAAAGAACCCAAGCCCCTTCACCGCATTCTTCGATCCGGTCAGATAAGCCACCCACCGGAACAGCCCGCCATCTTCCTTGGGGGCCAGAAGCTTGACCGCCGATTTCGACGACATCTTGGCAAGGTCCTTGGCCACCCCCGACACGCCCTGCACCGCCATCACGAAGGCAACCGACGCCGCTATGCCCCAAGCCGGGTCGAGTTGCGCCAGTGCCACCAGCGCGCCTACCTGCAGTGACAGCCCAGCATAGAGCGTTGCCGCAAGCCCGAACCGTGCTGCCAGCCAGCCAGCTGCCAGATTGGTCACGATGCCGGCGATCTCATACAACAGGAACAGCCAGGCCAGCTGGATCGGCGTGAAGCCGAGGCTGTTGAAATGCAGCAGCACCAGCATCCGCAGCGCGCCGTCCGACAGCATGAAGGCCCAGTAGGCCGCCGTCACCGCCGCATAGGCGCGCAGCGGGTTCGGCGGCGGGATCGCCGGGGTTGCGGTGTCGGTCACATCGCCTCCGCCACCATGCGTGCGATGTCGGCGAGACGGCACGCATAGCCCCACTCGTTGTCATACCAGGCGTAGATCTTCACCTGCGTGCCGTTGATCACCATGGTCGATTGCGCGTCGATGATTGAAGATCGGGGGTCATTGGTGTAGTCCGATGACACAAGCGCCCGGGTCTCGTAGCCGAGGATGCCCAAGAGCGGGCCATCGGCAGCGGCCTTGAACAGGGCGTTCACCTCCTCGACGGTCGTTTCCCGCTCTACTTCGAAGACACAGTCCGTGATCGAGGCATTGAGCAGCGGCACACGCACTGCATGGCCGTTCAGGCGGCCCTTCAGCTCGGGGTAGATGAGTGTGATCGCGGTGGCCGATCCGGTTGTGGTCGGGATCAAGTTCAGCAACGCAGAACGCGCGCGGCGTATATCCTTGTCCGGACGGTCCACGATGGTCTGCGTGTTGGTCACGTCGTGGATCGTTGTGATTGAGCCATGACGGATGCCGATGCCCTCGTGGATGACCTTCACCACCGGAGCCAGGCAGTTCGTGGTGCAGGATGCCGCCGTGATCAGCGTCTGGCTACCATCGTAAAGGTGATGGTTCACACCGTAGACAAGGTTCAGCGCGCCGCCATCCTTGACCGGTGCCGACACCACGACCTTCTTCACTCCGGCGGCATAGTAGGGTGCCACCTTGGCCGCCGTCTTGAACACGCCAGTGCAGTCGATCACCAGATCGGCGCCCAATTCCGCCAAGGGAAGCGCCTCAAGGGTCCTCTCATGGCTCAGCCGGATTCGCGCCCCATTGAGGATAAGCGCATCTTCGTCGTGCGATACAGGCGTTGTCCAGCGGCCATGGACCGAGTCGAATTCCATCAGCAGCGCGTGTTGCTCGGGATCGCCCACGGGGTCGTTGAGAAGGACAATGTCACCGCCGATACCGGTGTCAATCAGGTCGCGCAGGACAAGCTTGCCGATACGGCCAAGGCCGTTGAGTGCGATGCGGGCCATTGCGTTCAGCCTTTGGTCTTGGCGTCGGAGCTGGCACCGATACGGTCGACCTGTGTTTGCAGCGCGATGCGGGTCAGGGACTCAAACGGCAGTTCGACGAAAGCCGCGATCCTGCGCCGCAGTGCGCCGTAGGTCTGCGCAAAGACCAGTGCTTTTTCCGCGTCTGACCCCTCAGCCTTGACCGGGTCGGGCAGGCCCCAGTGGCCGGTGATCGGCTGACCAGGCCAGGGGGGGCATTCCTCAGCTGCGGCGGTGTCGCAGACGGTGAAGACGAAATCCATCGCGATCGCGCCGGGTTGCTGAAACTCCGAGATGTGCTTGGACCGCAGGCCCGTCACGTCATGCCCGTTGAGCTTCAGCACCTCGAGCGCACGGGGATTCAGTTCGGTGTTTGGGCGTGTGCCTGCGGAAAAGGCCTGGAACTTGCCCTTTCCCAGATCGCGCGCCCTTGCGCGGAATCCATTCAGTGGCGGTTTTGTCGGCGATCGACCTCAGGTCGGCATCCGTGTAGGCCGCGAACTTGCGCCCAAGGGCGGATTTATCAAAGAATTTGCGGTTCTCGAGAATTTCGTCGTCGCGGGAGTAAGTG